>JAKAHZ010000001.1 GCA_021814615.1 Nitrospirota bacterium
AACCTTCATCCCCCACGCGGCGTTGCTGCGTCAGGCTTTCGCCCATTGCGCAATATTCCCCACTGCTGCCTCCCGTAGGAGTCTGGACCGTGTCTCAGTTCCAGTGTGGCTGATCGTCCTCTCAGACCAGCTACCCATCATAGCCTTGGTGGGCCATTACCCCGCCAACTAGCTAATGGGCCGCGGGCTCATCCTCAAGTGGTAGCTTATAAATAGAGGCCACCTTTTACCCCGGGGACTTTGGTCCCTGTGGTCTTATTCGGTATTAGCCCCGCTTTCGCGGGGTTATCCCAAACTCGAGGGCAGATTACCCACGTGTTACTCACCCGTGCGCCACTTTACAATACTGTATTGCTACAGTACTTCTCGTTCGACTTGCATGTGTTAAGCACGCCGCCAGCGTTCGTTCTGAGCCAGGATCAAACTCTCCAAGAAAATCTGATCCATTATGCAAAGTTACCATTAAAGGTAATTTGACAGGTATTACTCAAAACCCGCCATTCCAAAAGCTTAAAAAAGCTGTTTGGAAGTAAAGCACCTATTTAGTTTTCAAAGACCATGTGTGGATCGCAGAATAGCAATATTAGCGAAGCGAGCCACGTTTGTCAAGAACTTTTATTGAATTGTGAAAGAATTTTGAACTGTTTGACTGTTGCCTGACCGGTATTCAACTTCGAGGTTTTTACCCGAGGTTTTCCGAGCAACGAGGGCGCAATTTACCAGAAGCCCCTCCCCCTGTCAATACTTTTTTCACATTTTCATCACTTTTTTTATTTCTTCGCTATCACTTTGACAAACCGCTTCTTTCCGACGCGAAGGATGAACGATCCGGCTGCCGGATACGCCGCATCCACATCCTTCACCGGCTGCTGATCGACCTCCACGCCTCCCTGCTGGATGAGCCTTTTGGCCTCAGAGTTGCTCGAAGCGACCTTGGCCAGGGCCATAATCTTCACGAGTTTCATCATATCGCCTTCCCAGGCGATCTCCGCGACGGGAATTTCGTCGGGCAGGTCCTTTTTGCTGAAGACTTTTTCGAATTCCAGGCGCGCCTTTTCCCCCTCGCCTGCGCCGCAGAACCGGTCGGTCAGTTCGGCTGCCAGACGCTTCTTCGCCTCCATGGGATGCAGAGCGCCTGAGGCAATGTCCTTCTTCATCTGCTCAAGGCCTGAAAGCGAAACCGCGCTGACAAGCTCGTAGTACCGCATCATGAGCACATCGGTCGTGGACATCACCTTGCCGAAGATCTCCTTTGCCGGCTCGTTGATGCCGATGTAGTTCCCCAGGCTCTTGCTCATCTTGTTCACGCCGTCCAGGCCTTCCAGGAGCGGCATCATGACGATGCACTGGGGCTCCTGGCCGTATTCGCGTTGCAGTTCCCTGCCCACCAGCAGGTTGAACTTCTGGTCCGTACCTCCCAGCTCCACATCGGCACGGAGCGCGACGGAGTCGTAACCCTGAATCAGGGGATAGAGGAACTCATGCACGCTGATCGGCAGCTGGGACTCGTACCGTTTCTTGAAATCCTCGCGCTCGAGCATCCGTGCCACCGTGTGCTTCGCTGCGAGCTGGATCATGTCGATGGACGACATTTTCATCATCCATTCGCTGTTGAAGGAGATGATCGTCTTTTCCCGGTCCAGGATCTTATAGATCTGCTGCTGATAGGTCTTCGCGTTCTCGAGCACTTCTTCGCGCGTCAGGTGCTTCCGCGTTTCCGATTTGCCCGTGGGATCGCCGATCATGCCGGTGAAGTCGCCGATCAGGAAAATCACCTCGTGGCCCAATTCCTGAAACTGACGCATCTTGTTCAGGAGCACGGTGTGGCCCACATGGATGTCCGGGGCCGTGGGATCGAAACCCGCCTTGATCCGAAGGGGTTTTCCGGTCGCAACGGAGCGTTCGAGCTTCTTCTTGAGGTCCTCTTCCACGATGACCTCGACCGCCCCCCGCTTGATGATATTCAGTTGTTCCAGCGCTGTCAGCATGATGGCTTAATTCGCCTTTCGAGCCAGGTCCGCAACGATATCGGTGATCATCCGGTGAGCGCCGACATGTTCCGAGACCTGAAAGATCACCGCAGGATGCTTCCTGCGCGCATCCTGCACCATGACGGGAATGTCCGTTGACACGTGCGATCCCGGCTGGGTGAAGAAGGGAACGAGAACGATGCGCCCTGCGCCGTGCGCCACGCAGCGTTCGATGACCTCGGGCAGGAACGGTTCTGCATACTGCAGAAACGCGTACTCCACGAGTTCGAATTCGCCCGTCGTCCGGAGCGACTTCGCAAGATCCGCCAAGGGATTTCCGGCGCCCTGCCGCCTGCTGCCGTGCCCCAGAATGATGACCGCCGTCTTCAATGCACGCTCCCTGTTGAGAGTGAATTTTCTAGCATAGGAGGCGGGAAAAGTCAAATCTATTCCATGCCGCTGCCTTGACACCCGGGCTCCGCCGGGGTATGGTGCGTGACGCAGGGATGCGCGGAACAGGAGGATATAATGCCGGACGATCAAGGATTCACGGTACGCGACCGCCGCAGCGCGGGGCAGGATCAAAACGAGGCCCCGCTGAATACACCGAGCGCCGACGGCGAGGACGGCAACACTCAGCCCGTCGATTTTTCCTCGTTCATCGTTTCCCTCGCCGCGTCCGCCCAGATGGCCCTCGGCAACGTCCCCCATCCGGAAACCAACCGGCCCGAGAAGAATCTTGCCGCCGCGCAGCAGATGATCGACATCATCGCCCTGATGAAGGACAAGACACGGGGCAATCTCACCGCGGAGGAGGACGCACTGCTCGACCAGGTGCTGTTCAATCTCCGCATGCACTACGTTCGAGCAGCGGAAGAGGAAAAAAAATCCGGCGGGTCATGATCACCCCGCCGGCTTTCTGAAGGAACCTCGCTTACTTCTTCGCCTTCTTCTTAACCGCCTTCTTTGCGGCCTTCTTCGTTGCCTTCTTCATGCCGCAGCCCTTCGTTCCACATGCCATGGTCGCCTCCTCCTTCCCTGCATAAGATGAGAAAGCCCGGCTCGTTCGCAGGATCGGCCACCCCGAAGGGCGTTTATTTCCTGTCGGCCAGCGCCGCCCGGGCCTCCTGAACGTCCAGCTGCATCTGACGCACAAGCGCATCGGCATCGGGAAATTTCTGTTCGCCCCGAAGCCGCTTGATGAAGAACACTTCAAGATGTTTCCCATAGAGGTCCCCTTCGTAATCCAAGAGGAAGACCTCGAGGGAAACAGGCCCGTCGCCGAAGGTCGGCCGGATCCCGATCGAGGCGGCCCCGCTGATCGGCCTCCCGCCGACAACCGCGCGGACCGCATAAACGCCGAATGCGGGAAGCAGCTCGTTCGACGTATGAATATTCGCCGTCGGAAAGCCCAGTGTCCTGCCGCGGCTCTCGCCGTGAACCACCGTGCCTTCGATGTGATAGTACCTGCCGAGATAGCGCGGCACCTCGTCCACCCTGCCGGAGGAAACGAGGTCACGCACCAGGGAACTGCTCACGACCGTCCCGTCCACCTGGACGGCATCCACTACGCCGACGGAAAATCCGAAGGCCTCGCCCATGCGCTTCAGCGATGCGATGCTTCCTTCCCGCCCCTTGCCGAAGGCGTAATCATACCCTACGAACACTTCCTTCACCCCGATGCCGTCGACGAGCACGGTGCGCGCAAAATCCTCGGGATGCTGCTCGGCGAATTGCCGGTCGAAATCCGCGCAGATCACGACCTGCATGCCCGAGCTTTCCATGAGCTTCATCTTCGCATGAAAGGTGTTCAGGAGACGGGGAGAACGCTCCGGCGCCAGGAGCTTGAGCGGATGGGGCTCGAAGGTGAACGCCATCGCCGTGCCGCCGGCCTCTCTGGCGCGATCGACGACGGTCTTGAAAATGGCCTGATGCCCGAGATGGACACCATCGAAATTTCCGAGGGTAAGTACCGGATAGGGGAACTTCTCACAGCAGGTCTTGATGCCCCGAATGATCCTCATGACGGGGGAAATAATCGCACAGTGAGGGCTCCTTTGTCAACTCCAGGCTGACCTGTGCAAAAAGCCGCAACTGCTTCTCCCCCATTGCTAAAAAAACGCCAATTGTATACAATCAACAGGCGTCCAGCCGCGCTCGCGTTCCGATCCCGAGGAGGGAGCGCTTGACCCTACGGAGGACACTGTCATGGTGCCGAACCTGAGGAAATCAGGGATTCATCTGTCCAAGCACGACACGCTCTCCCTCCTGGACATCATCCATACAAGCACGGCCTGCGTCACCGAAGAGGCCTTTCGCAAACTTGTCCTCTCCCTCCGACCGCTGATCCCCTTCGACTATTCCGCCTGCCTCATGGGCCGCAAGTCCGCCGAAGGCGGCGTGACATCCTTCGATGCGATCAACGTCTCCTACCCCGCCGAATGGTCGATCCAGTATGTGGAGCAGAGCTACCATCTCGTGGACCCGGTCTTCAAAGTCAACTTCTCGCGCTTCGGGCTGCAATTCTGGAGCAACACCTACAAGCAGCATCCGCCGCTCAAGCAGTTCATCCAGGAAGCGGAGGATGTGGGCCTCCGCCGAGGCTATTCGATCGGCCATGTCAGCCTCGATCTGAGCGAAGGCAGTCTGCTGTCCTTCGGCGGCGACCTTCGCCAGGACCCGCGCTCCGAACTCATCCTGCACTACATATCTCCGCACCTTCACCAGGCATTCCTGCGGCTGCTGCGCAGGAAGAACGACCGCCGCGCCGCAGCGTTGTCGGACCGCGAGCAGGAGATCCTGTCGTGGGCCAAAGAGGGAAAGAGCACCTGGGAAATATCGGTGATCCTCGGCATCAGCCAGAACACCGTGAAGTTCCACATGAAGAATATTTTCACCAAGCTGAATGCCAACAGCAGATCTCACGCCGTGGCCATTGCGCTCGACAACAAACTGATCGAGTTCTGAGCATACCATGCCGCCAGGCCCGGCCGCTTCTCCCCGTTTGCCTTCATACAGTTCCTCCAGTCCATCCTGAGTCCCACAGCCACAACGCCGTCGGGCATGCGAACCGACGGTCCCAGCCGTTCGCAGGGGAATCCCCTCATGCACAGCAACTTGTACACGATGCGATCGGTGACTGCATAGAGGACCGGCGCGCCATGCTGCATGCCCCAGTGATAAACGCCCTTGAACAGCAGCATGAACAGGGGAAAGGTGCCGAAGGGGGTCACGATCTCTTCCTGCCGCGTCTGCTGGTCCACGCAAAACCGAGTCAGCTCGCACGTGTCCCCGCTCTTCAGGAACGTTCCGCCCGGCCCGAGTACGATCCGGAATTCGTCTTCCAGCATATACCGCCGGTCCGCGGACAACAGCCGGACATAGGCCAGCAGCCGGTTGTCCGCATCGAAGACGCCGAGATGTTCGGCGTCGGCATCATAGCCGTCGATCTCGAGCTCGCTCTTCGTCACGGGAACCCATCGCAGCTTTTCAGCAAAAATGCGGTGCCGCAAGCGATATGCCTTCACCAGATCGTCCTCCGCCTTGATCATCCTGACCGTATAGCCTCCCTCCCGCAGCCGGATTCCCGTCGTTGACTGATGCAGCCCCTCCGTTCCTTCCCGTAACATCATGCGCGTGTTCCTCCCTCGTTGGTATTCCGCCGAATCGGCGGTTCATCCTGTTCATCGGACACCAGGACATGGCGCTCAAAACCGCCTGTTCCCGGCACTTTCCGTTTGCCGCTCTCGGGAAGTTCGTGGAAAAGCTGCCGTCACGGCATTCCGCTGAGGGAACGGGGCGTCAACATCATGTTGGCTGGCAGTTCAGGGGCCGCGGGGCGGAGCATGGCCGGACGGGAATTCTACTCGTTGAGGCAGTTCATCGGTGTTTTTGCGTTCTGCAGCTGATTATTGCGCATTCCTGGCGCATGTACAGGATTATTTGGCGGGGCAGGCTAAAAAGCACCTACCCGGAAGTGTAGGTGCTTTTTTTACGCTCCGCACTTATTGTGACGCAAGGAAAGGCTGAGCCGCCAGGCCCCACTCGACGCCTTCGCGAAGAAGGGGCGACGGTCATCCTGCCCGATCATGCGATTGCTCCCTATGAAATCCAACCATCCATTCCTTCCCCGCCAGCATCGTTCCCTCGATCTTTTTCAAAATGTCTGCGCCGAGGAACTTGCAACGGCCGGGGAGGGATTGCGCGCCGAAGCACACCAGCGCAAGCAGGCAGAGGAACAGATTCGAACTCTCACATCGCAGCTCGCGGTCGAACTCCAGGAACGCAGGAAGGCTGAAAAGGCTCTTCAACTGCGCGAAATCCATCTCGCCTCCCTGGATGCGGCGGCATCGGGCTTCCCCTATTCGGCAAAGATTCTCAATGGGCGTCTGGACTCGGTCTGCTACGGCCCTGGATGTCTCGCCGTTACGGGATACTACGCCGATGCCTTCGATCGGAATCCTTCTTTATGGTTTACGATGATCATCCGGGAAGACCGACGGCCCCTGTCACGCGCTTTTCGGAATATCCTTTCCGGAGCGCCGCACGCGGTAGTCGAGCATCGCATCCTCCGCAGCGACGGAACGATCCGCTGGGTCCGCAACGCCATCAGGGCCTGCCGCAGCGAGGCCGGCAAACTGACGGGCTGCGAGGGATTCATCGCCGACATAACGGATCTGAAGGAACTGGAGATCCAACTGTTTGAGGCAAGACAGCGGGAGATTGCCGGCATGCTTGCCAGCAGCATTATGCACGATTTCGGCAATATCCTGGCGGCCATGATCGGGCACGCCAGCCTGCTTCAGATTAAAATACCGGCGGACGACCCGCGCATTCAGCATATCAGGAGCGTCATCAGTCTCGCAGAGCGGGCGGTGCAGCTTTCGCGAAAGATCCTCGCCGGGTCGGGAAGGCAAAGCTTCTCGCCGCGCCTCATCGATCTCCGCGCAGTGGTCGCGAACCTTCTCCCGCTTATTGGACCGCTGTTGGGAGAAAACATCAAGGTCACGGTCCGGCAGTCGGCCGAAGAGCTTCTCGTTGCAGCCGACCAACTACAGCTCGAACAGATGCTTCTGAACCTCATCGTTAACGCCCGGGACGCCATGCCCTGCGGCGGTTCTCTTACCCTCGCAACACGGTCTGTTCCCTCCCTCCCGAAAACGGAGAGTCCGGAAGGGAGCAGACCGACCCCCTCGGCGCACATCGAAGTCGCGGACACGGGAAAGGGCATCCCGAGCCAGGCGCTCCGGCGCATCTATGACCCATTTTTCACGACCAAGGAACCGGATCGCGGCACCGGTCTGGGTCTTGCCATCGTCAAAACGATCGTCGAACAACACGGCGGACAGATCGCCTGCGCCTCCTTTCCGGACAAGGGAACGGTGTTCGATATCGCGATCCCCCTGGCCGCTCGAATCCGGGAAACCAGGTTCGGGCCTGATCAATGACATCCGTAGCCGTCCAAGCCACACGGAACTGCGTTCCGGCGCGTCTTCAGGATTTTCATGGCAACGGCGAACCGCGCCTCATGCCAGGCCTGCTCCCAAAATACTGATTTTTCACAAAAAGCCTCCACAGCCTTCTCCTGTTGCCCACCCGTTTTCCCGAAAAGTTATTGACATCAAATCAGGGCTTGTGCTATAACTTGAAGTCTTTCAAGGCTCTTTTTTTACTAAGGATTTCGTTCGATGGCAACGATCATCCCCTTCCGGGGGGTTCTCTTCGACCAGGAAAAAGCAGGAGCGATCGCGGACCTCGTCTGTCCGCCCTACGACATCATCTCGCACGATCAGCAGCAGGCCCTGTACCGCAAGAACCATCACAACGTGATCCGCCTCGAGTACGGGCTCGAAAGCCCGGGAGATACGGAGAGCGACAACCGGTACACGCGCTCAGCATCCATGCTGCAGGACTGGCTCGAGTCCGGCATCCTGCAGCAGGACAGCCGGTCTTCCTTCTATGTATATGAAATGGAGTTTTCCGCCGGCGGCAGGACGCGGAAGCTCCGCGGTTTTCTCTGCCTCGTAAAGATCGAGGACTATGATGCGGGCATCATCCGGCCCCACGAGACCACCCTGTCGGGCCCCAAGACGGACCGCCTGAACCTGCTCCGGGCCTGCCGGGCGAGCTTCAGCCAGATTTACTCGGTCTTCTCCGATCCACGGGGAACGGTGGGAACGGTGCTGGACGGTGTCCACGGGAAGGCGGCGATGGAAGTAAAGGCCGCGGACAATGTCGTGCACCGCGTCTGGCCCCTTGCTGATCCCGCTTCCATCGAGGCGATCACGGCAGCGCTGCGGGATGAACAGATCTTCATCGCCGACGGCCACCACCGCTACGACACGGCGCTCAACTACCGGAACGAGCGGAGGCAAGCGACCGGCTCGTTCACCGGGCAGGAAGGATTCAACTTCGTGCCCATGTTCCTGGCCCGGGTCGAGGACCCGAGCCTCAGGATCCTGCCGGCCCACCGGGCACTGTTCAACCTCGAGAACTTCCATCCCCGGAAGTTCGAGGAGGACCTCAACCGCTTTTTTAATATCGAGCGCATCGATTTCGACCGGAAGTCGGAGCCTGCGGACCGCCGCACCGTTCTGGAGACCCTGGAGCATCGCGCCGACCATGCCCATGTCTTCGGCATGCGCGTCAAAGACGAGCACAGCTACTACCTTCTCACGCTCCGGAGCGAGGCGGACATGGAAAGCATCATCCCGGGGAAGTCCGCGGCATACCGGCGGCTGGATGTATCGATCCTCCACCACCTGATCATCGACCGTTTGCTGGGGATCAAGATGGAGACCCATAAGCTGGGGTTGAACATCGAGTATATCAAGGACGCCGACGAGGCGGTCCGGCGCGTCGCCGACGGCGACGTGGAGATCGTTTTCCTGATGAACCCCACCAAGGTGAGCGAAGTGCGGGACGTGGCCATGGCAGGCGAACGGATGCCGCAGAAGGCCACGTACTTCTACCCCAAGCTCCTCACCGGACTGGTGATGCACAAAATAGAATAAGGGTCCAGGAGCCAGGGACCAGGGGCCGGAAACAGCCGATCAGTCTGTTTTCCCGGACCCCGGACCCTGGACCCTTGCCCCGATACTTCAAGGAGGCTACCATGGCTGTAAGAGTCGCTATCAACGGATTCGGACGTATCGGCAGGAACGTGTTCCGCGCTTCGCAGAAGAGCAAGGACATCGATATTGTGGCCATCAACGATCTGACGGACACCAAGACCCTTGCGCACCTGCTCAAATGGGATTCCACCTTCGGCGAATTCCCGCATGACGTGAAGGCCGGCGAAGGCAAGATCGTCGTGGACGGCAAGGAGATCGCCGTTTCCGCGAAGAAAGACCCCGCCGAGCTTCCCTGGAAGGACCTGAAGATCGACATCGTGCTGGAGTGCACGGGCCTGTTCCTGGACAAGGAGAAAGCGGGCAAGCACATGGCCGCCGGCGCAAAGAAGGTGCTCATCTCCGCCCCCGCAAAGGACCCCGATGCCACCTTCGTGATCGGCGTGAACGAGCAGACCTACGATCCGGCCAAGCACCACATCATCTCGAACGCCTCGTGCACCACGAACTGCCTGGCGCCCTTCACCAAGGCGGTCCACGAGACCTTCGGCATCGTGCACGGCCTCATGAACACCATCCATTCCTACACAAACGACCAGCAACTTCTCGACCTGCCGCACAAGGACCTGCGCCGCGCACGCGCCGCCGCCGTGTCCATCATCCCGACCTCGACCGGCGCCGCCAAGGCCGTGTCCCTGGTGCTGCCCGAGCTCAAGGGCAAGCTCGACGGCATGTCGCTCCGCGTGCCCACGCCCGACGTTTCCGTCGTTGACGTGGTGTTCGAGGTGTCGAAGAAGACCACGAAGGAAGAAGTGAATGCGGCCCTCAAGGCGGCTGCCGACGGCAAGCTGAAGGGCATCCTGGGCTATGAAGAGGCGCCGCTCGTGTCTATCGACTTCAAGGGCAATCCGCTCTCGTCCATCATCGACGCAGCGCTCACGAGCGTCATGGACGGCACCATGGTGAAGGTCGTTTCCTGGTACGACAACGAGTGGGGCTACTCGAACCGCCTCCGCGACCTGGCGATCCTGGTTGCGAAGAAAGGTCTCTAATACACCATTTGCCACAGAGCGCACAGAGGACACAGAGAGAAGCATGTGAACTGGTTCTCCTCTGAGACCTCGGTGACCTCTGTGGCGAAATTCTTCTTTCGGGGTTTCCTTAATGGATAAAAAAACCATCGAAAAGGTCGATCTCAAGGGTAAGCGGGTCTTCATCCGGGCGGACTTCAACGTGCCGCTCGATGAGAACGGCAACATCACCGACGATACGCGCATCCGCTCCACCCTGCCGACCATCAACTACGCACTCGACCAGGGCGCCAAGGTGATCCTGGCTTCGCATCTCGGCCGTCCCAAGGGCAAGCCGTCGTCCAAGTACAGTCTTGCTCCGGTGGCAACGCGCCTATCGCGCCTCCTCAGCAAGGAGGTCTCCTTTGCCAAGGACTGCATCGGCCCGGACGTGGAGCACATGGTCCAGGGCATGCGGCCCGGCGACGTCCTGCTCCTGGAGAACCTCCGGTTCCATTCCGAGGAGGAGAAAAACGACGAAGCCTTCTCCAAGGCTCTCGCCGCCTTCACGGACGTGTACGTGAACGACGCCTTCGGCACGGCCCACCGGGCTCACGCGTCGACCTACGGCATCACCAAGCACGTGAAGTACTCCGTTGCCGGCTTCCTGATGAAGAAAGAGATCACCTATCTCCAGAAGACCGTGGCCAACCCGGTCCGTCCTTTCGTGGCGATCCTGGGCGGTGCCAAGGTGTCGGGCAAGATCGGCGTGATCGAGAACCTGAAGGACAAGTGCGACAAGATCATCGTGGGCGGCGCCATGGCCTTCACCTTCATCAAAGCCCGGGGACAGGAAGTCGGCGGCTCGCTCGTCGAGACCGAGATGTTGCCCGTGGCGCAGAAGATCCGGAAGAGCCTGCGCGAAAGCAATGTGAAGTTCTACCTTCCCGTGGACTTCGTGGTCGCCGAAAACATGAACGACGGCGCTGCCACCAAGATCGTCACCTCCCAGGAGATCCCGCAGGGCTGGATGGGCCTGGACATCGGCCCGGCTACATCGCGCCTCTTCGCCGAAGCGCTTCAGGACGCCAAGACCATCATCTGGAACGGCCCCATGGGCATGTTCGAGAAGGACGCCTATTCCCGCGGCACCTTCGCCATCGCACGGGCGGTCGCCGATTCCTTCGCCACGACCATCGTGGGCGGCGGCGACACGGATGTGGCCGTGCACAACGCCGGCGTTTCGGACAGCATCACCTTCATCTCCACCGGCGGCGGCGCGTCGCTGGAACTGCTGGAAGGCAAGGAACTGCCGGGTTTGGCGGCGTTGACCGACGACAAGGACTAGTAATTCGACACTGGGGACACTGACGACCGTATGAAGATGCCCGATGCAAAATATTTCTCATAGCATTTTCAGTGTCATCAGTGTCAAAAGGAGCCGTTCTCATGCATCCAAAACGCAAGCCCATCATCGCCGGCAACTGGAAGATGAACATGACCGCGGTCGACGCGGTGGACCTCGTGCGCAAGCTCTCGTACTCGATTGTGAACGTCAAGGACCGCGAAATCGTGGTCGCGCCGCCCTTCACCTCCCTCGCCGCCGTGGAGGAGGCCATCCGGGACACGAACATTGCGCTCGCGGCCCAGAACATGCACTGGGTGGACAAGGGAGCTTTCACCGGTGAGATTTCGGCCGATATGCTGTTGGATTCAGGCTGCAAATATGTTATTATCGGCCACAGTGAGCGGCGGCAGTTCTTCGGTGAAACCGATGAAACGGTCAACAAGAAGATAAAGCAGGCCCTGAAGAAGGGGCTGCTGCCGATCATGTGCGTGGGCGAGACCCTGGCGGAGCGCGAAGCGGGCAAACTGGATGAGATCATCAGCCGCCAGATCACGGGCGGACTGAAGGAAATTTCCGCAGACGACATGAAAAAAGTCGTCATCGCCTACGAGCCGGTCTGGGCCATCGGCACCGGCAAGACCGCGACGCCCGAGCAGGCAAACGAGGTCCACGCCCTGATCCGCGGCAAGGTCAAATCTCTGTACAATGCCGATGTTGCTGAGGGCCTTCGCATCCAGTACGGCGGCAGCGTGACGCCGGAGAACGTGAGCCAGCTCATGGCAAAACCGGACATCGACGGTGCGCTCGTCGGCGGAGCAAGCCTGAAGCCCGATTCTTTCGCAGCGCTCGTGAATTTCAAGTAGCACCTTCCACCACTGAGGCACGGAGACACTGAAAACGTCCTGGCGTCAACCTCCGGCTCAGAAATGTAGTTGGTTCCCTCAGTGACCTCTGTGTCTCTGTGGTTAAATTCAAGGAGGTAGTTGCAATGCGGTATCTGCTCGTATTCTTACATGTTATTGTTTCCGCCATCATGATCGGCATGGTCCTGCTCCAGAAGGGCAAAGGCGCCGATATCGGCGCTGCCTTCGGCGGCGCAAGTCAGACGGTCTTCGGCCCCCGGGGGGCACAGAGCTTCCTGGCCAAGCTCACGACCACGGCGGCGATCGTCTTCATGATCACCTCCTTCGGCCTGGCCTTGACGTCGGCCAAGAAAAGTTCGATCATGGAGGGAGTGAAACCGCCGGCGCAGCAGCAGGCTCCCGCCCAGCCCATGCCGCCCGCGGCGCCCGCGCCGTCGTCGGCCGCGCCTGCAGCTCCGGCCCAGAAATAACCGCGCTGCGACAACAATCGTAACTGTCCCCGGGGTAGGCTTTGCCTACCCTCTTTTTTTCGCTATGAAGATCGGCAAGGTCAACAACCTTGTTTCACCACAGGCCTCGCTGAGGGGACGCAATGGTTCCATTCCCCGATCCTGTTTTCCTCTCCGTTCTCTGCGGTTCAAGGTCTTTTTTCTTTTTTTTCTCCTATCTCTGCTCCCCGCCTGCGGCCCGAAGGCGGAGCGGAACCCGAACACCTTTGTGACCGCCTCCATCGGCGATGCGCGGCGGCTGAATCCTATCCTGGCCAACGACACCGCCTCGGCGACGATCAACGATCAGGTCTTCAACGGCCTGGTCAAATACGACAAGGACATCAAGCTCGTGGGCGACCTGGCCGAGCGCTGGGACGTCTCACCCGACGGCAAGACGATCACGTTCCATCTCCGGAAGGGCGTGCTCTGGCACGACGGCGCTCCCTTCACCGCCGAAGATTGCATCTTCACCTACCAGATGCTGATGGACCCCAAGGTGGCGACGCCGTACAGCAGCTCGTACATGGACGTGAAGAAGGCAGCGGTCGTCGACCGCTACACCTTCCGTGTCACGTACGCAGAGCCATTCTCCCCGGCGCTTGAAAGCTGGAGCATGGGCATTATCCCGAAGCATCTGCTCGAGGGCAAGGACCTGAACACCGATCCCTTCAGCCGCAAGCCCGTGGGAACAGGTCCTTACCGGTTCAAGGAATGGATCGCCGGGCAGAAGATCGTCCTCGAGGCGAACGACAAGTACTTCGAGGGGCGTCCGAACATCGACCAGTATATCTACCGCATCATCCCCGACTCCTCCACCATGTTCCAGGAGCTCCTTTCAGGCGGCGTGGACATGATGGGCCTGAACCCCCTGCAGTATCTCCGGAAGAGTGAAACGAGGCGCATCAGGGACAATTACCGGAAGTTCCGCTATCCTGCGAACGCCTTCACCTATCTCGGATACAATCTGCGGAATCCCTTATTCGAAGACACGCGAGTGCGACAGGCCCTCGCTTATGCCATTGACCGCCAGAGCATCATCGACGGGATCCTGCTCGGCCTGGGCAAACCCTGCACCGGTCCCTTCTCCTATGTGTCCTGGGCCTATAATCCGAAGGTGAAACCCTATCCCTACGACCCCGACAAGGCAGGCCGCATGCTGGCAGAGCTCGGCTGGAAGGAGCGGAACAGTCAGGGCGTGCTGACGAAGGACGGCAAAGCATTCCGGTTCACGGTGCTCACGAACCAGGGCAACGGAGAGCGCATCCATGCCGCCGAGATCATCCAGCAGAATCTGAAGAAGATCGGCGTGGATATCCAGATCCGGGTGATGGAGTGGCAGGCCATGCTCGAGCAGATCGACAACCGGTCTTTCGATTCCATCATCCTGGGATGGAGCATGAGCCGCGACCCCGATCTCTACGACATCTGGCACTCAAGCAAGACGAAAAAGGGAGAATACAACTTCATCGGTTACAAGAATCCCGAGGTGGACCGGTTGCTCATCGAAGGCCGCCGCACGTTTGACATGAAGAAACGCCGGCAGATCTATTACCGGATCCACGAGATCCTGGCCGATGAGCAGCCCTACGCGTTTCTCTATGTGCCCGATGCGACTCCTATCGTAGCCAAGCGGTTCAAGGGCATCGAGGTCGCGCCGCTCGGGATTATGTACGACTTCATCCACTGGTATGTGCCGAAGAACCGGGCGGAATGGTAACGTACATGAGACTGACCGCTAAGAAACTGAACAAACTCGTTTTGTTGGCAGCCTCTGCTGGTCTGCTTTGTTTCCAACCTCTTTTCGCCGGGGAACAGGAATGGAAAAAGGTTCCCGTTATGGATGCAAAAACGGCTGAGCGTGTCAGGGCAAATATGGCAATGCTTGCCCGCGAAAAAGAGAAGCTTCGGCATCCGAAAATCGAATTTCGCCTGGCAGAGCTGCTTCATGTTTTCGAAAAAGAAGGAAAGAAAGCAGGACAAGAGTATGCTCGGGAAAAAGGCATATATCTGAAAGACAACCAGACTATCGAGATTGCGATAACCGTTTCATACAGTGATAAGGTTGATTCACTAATAACTGCGCTGACCAACTCTTACAACGTCAAGTTTGCATCAAATTATAATGTGCTTAACGGTTATATTCCGATTAACTTTATTAGAGGTGTCGCCGACAATAATCCCGAAATCAACCATATCGAAATTCACCAAACAAGGAATCCGCTTGTAGCACCAGAAACGGAGCTGAGTTATTTACCTCGATTTTGTTCTACTAATGATGACTGCGCTAATATGTTCGAATCTTGCGGCGATTTAACCTGTTCAGCTCAAAAAATCTCTTGTCAAAACGGAATCTGCTGCGGGACAAAATTTGAGAACGGGGGCAAGGATATAAAGTTCGCCGCTGATGACGACTATGAACATTTATCCGCTTGTTCAAACCGCGTTGCGAAATACCGTGAGCTTGAATACTGTGAAATATTCCCGGATGCACTACGCATGACCTGTCGGAACAGAATATTTGCTGAAGACGCGTATGACTATGGAAAGCCGGCGCTATGTACGAATATAAGCAGTGACACCATCTTAAAGGATGATTGTTATTCCATGGTCGCAAAGAAGCTGTTGAAGCCGGCACTCTGCAAGAAAGTTCAGAGTCCACAGAAGCGGGATGAATGCTTCAGTTTCGTTTATGCTACTCAGGCGTACAAGACAAATGAACCATCGCTTTGCTTTAAAGTCCCGATAGAAACGAGCAGCGATCCGTTTTTCCACTACACCAGAATTGAGTGCTTCAGTCAAGCTGCAGCTACTACCGGGGATCGTGCCCTTTGCGAGAACTTACCAGCGTCTCATAGAGGGAACTGCAACGTGGGAGCAGCGATAAAAGCTATGGACTACGAATACTGCCTCTCAACAAAAAACGATCGCTGCTTATGGTTTATTGCTGCTGGCAACGCACCTGTTGATTTAGAGAACAACTGTAAGCGACTCTCAAAGAAAGCTTTTGACAAACAAAAATGCATAGAAAAATTATTACATATTTGCGAGCTGACCTCCGAGCTCAACAAAGAGCGATGCAGAGAAGAAGTAGCAAGAACGTTTAGAAATTATGACGAGTATGTCGTCAGAAATCACGAGTGACCCAGTTTCACAGAATCATGTCCATTATTTCCGTTCAAAACCTCTCCAAGCACTTCAAGTCCCTCAAGGCCGTCGACGACATCTCCTTCTCGATCGGCGAGGGTGAGGTCTTCGGCTTCCTGGGCCCCAACGGCGCGGGAAAGACCACGACCATCAATATTCTCTGCACGCTCCTTGCGCCCACGGCGGGAACGGCTTCGATCGCGGGGTTTGACTGCGTGAAGCAGCCCGATCAGGTCCGGTCGTCCATCGGGCTCATTTTCCAGGACACAACGCTCGATTCTGGCCTCACGGCCTACGAGAACCTGAAGTTCCATGCCTACCTCTACAATCTCGACCGGAAGCTGACGGAGAAGCGCATCGACGAGATGCTGAGCGTCGTGGAGCTTATGGGCAGGAAGAACGACCCGATCAAGAACTTCTCGGGCGGCATGAAGCGACGCCTGGAGATCGCCCGGGGGCTGCTCCACTATCCCCGCGTGCTTTTCCTCGACGAGCCGACCCTGGGCCTCGATCCCCAGACGCGGAACACGATCTGGGAGTTCATCAACACGCTGCGCGAACGCGAAAAGATCACCGTGTTCATGACCACGCACTACATGGAGGAAGCGGAGAACTGCGGCCGCATCGCCATCATCGACCACGGCAGGATCATCGCCCTCGACACGCCGCAGAAGCTCAAGGACCTCGTGCAGGGCGACACGATCCATCTCGTGACCGAGAACAACGAACGGGCCTGCGCCGAGATCTCGGAGCTTTTCGGGATCGACTGCCATCCCGAGAACGGCGGTCTCTTCATCGAAACCGAGCGAGGCGAGGAATTCATCCCGCAGCTCATCCACCGCCTGCCGGTCAGGGTCAAGTCCGTGAACCTCCGGAAACCGACGCTGAACGACGTGTTTTTGAAGCTCACGGGCCGCACGATCCGCGACGATGTCCTGTCCGATGACAAGGAGATCACACGGGAATTCGTCCGGAGCCACCGGAGGGCGCAGAGATGATCCAGTTCCGGCCCATCTATGTGATCTGCATGCGGGAGTTCATCAAGTTCTTCCGCGAGAAGAGCCGGCTTTTGGGCACCCTCGCCCGGCCGGTGCTCTGGCTCTTCGTGGTCGGGAACGGCATGAGTGCTCTCATCAAACCCCAGGCGGGATTCTCCTATCTCCAGTTCATTTTTCCCGGCATGATGGGCATGACCATCCTCTTTGCGTCCATCTTCTCATCCATCTCCATCGTCTGGGACCGGGAATTCGGTTTCATGAAGGAGATGCTCGTGGCGCCCATCTCGCGCCTCTCCATCGTCGTGGGCAAGGCCATCTCGGGAACGGCCATCTCCGCTGCCCAGGCGATCATCATCCTGGTCCTGGTCCCCTTCCTCGGCATCAAACTGTCAGTCATGGAGTTCCTCGAGGTGACGGCCCTGTCGCTGCTCGTCTCGTTCTGCATCACGTCGCTGGGCATCCTGATCGCCGCCCGGCTCACCTCCTTCGACGGGTTCAACATCATCATGAACTTCCTCGTCATGCCCATGTTCTTCCTCTCCGGCGCCATGTACCCTGTCACGTCCATGCCGCCGGCGCTCCGGGCGCTGACCCACCTGAACCCCCTGACCTACGGCATCGATTCTTTCAAGCATGTGCTCCTGGCGGATGCCACGCCGCCCATGGGTCCCGAATTTCCGCTTGCCCTGGACCTGGCCGTGGTCGTCGCCGTTTCGGTCCTGATGCTCACCCTCGCGGCGCTGTCGTTCCGGAAGAAGGAGTAGGCGTGGAAAGAGCGTTGGACGCGGGATTAACGCGGATGAACACGGATAAGACAGATCAAAACCAGACAAGCGAGCCGGCATGAGCAGCAATAGGGAAATAACCTTCCGCTCGGCGGTTCCCGCCGATATCCCCGTCATCCAGGACCTCTCCGCCAGTATCTGGCGCGAGCACTATCCCGGCATCATCACCCACGCACAGATCGATTACATGCTGGAGAATATGTACGCAGCTCCCGTGATGCAGGACGAAATGCGCAAGGGATACCGCTACATTCTGGTGGAACAGGACGGTGCCCCTATCGGTTATATTTCCTACCGCTCTGAGGAATCCGAACATGCGGTCATGATCAGCAAGCTTTATCTATTTCCCGCACTGCACGGGAAAGGCATGGGGCGGCAGATGCTCCAATACGTGAAGGACGATGCGCTCAGGATGGGCGCCCGGCTGATCTATCTCTTCGTGAACAAGAACAACAGGGCGGCTATCCGGGCATACGAGCGTTTTGGTTTTTCAAAAGCCGAAGCGGTAAAAACGGACATCGGGGGCGGATTCGTGATGGACGATTTTCGGATGGAACTGCAATTAGGCCGATCGTCCTCTGCAACACTGCATCACTGACCCGGACAAGCCGGAGCCGAAGCCTTTACGCCAAGAAGGCCCAGAAGAACACCGAGAAAGGTGACAAACGACCGAAATTCGATTTTCCTTCGTGAGCTTCGTGTGCTTCGTGGTAGTACTCGATTTCATCATCACTGTCGCAGTGCAACAAAAAAGCCCTCCGCGAAAAATTGCGGAGGGCCGCCTGTTTGCGCAATGATCTTCGCGCGAATTACTTTGCAGCAGGAGCTGCTGCCGGAGCAGCCGCCGTGCCCGTGGGCGTGGTCGTCGGAGCCGAGGCCGGAGCGGCCGGAGCTGCCGGCGCCGGAGCCTCCTGCTTCTGGCACCCTGCGAAGAGGGACAGAGCTGCGATTCCCAGAACTGCGATAATGACCGTGATCTTCTTCATGCGTTTCACCTCCTTCTTCCCCTGAAGTTGAGCCGGCCGTGCGTACCGGAATAAAAAGGAATCGGATGAATCGCACGACGCAGCACGTTAAGGACGTTCTTTCGCGAATTTCCTCGTTCAGCCGGGGCCGCACAAAACCGTCCCCGAGAAATCCACATGCTGGCATGAAAGCGTACTGCGGGAAGAGCGCTGCCGGCTGAGGATGTCCTCTGTGTCCCGGCGTGATCGGAAGAGCCGCAGGATGAGACATGCAGGAACAGATGCGACAGTTGGAATATATACTTTTCCCACGAAAATGCAAATATTTTCTTGGGTCCTGCACCCCGACCGTGCCCGTGAGCGGCCTTCGTTCCCGCTTCTGCAGACGGAATGCCGGAAAATTCCCTTGAGTTTTGCCCGGCAAAATACTATTATGCACTTTCGCTATATGCGGCGAACAAACACCTTTGTATTCAGGGAGATAGAGGATGTCGAGAGCAGACAGGTTTGTGAAAGCGTGCAGGCGCGAGCCTGTTGACTGCACCCCCGTGTGGATGATGCGCCAAGCCGGCCGGTACCTGCCGGAGTATCGCGAGATCAGGGCGAAGCACACGTTTCTCGAAATGTGCAAAACGCCGGAGCTCGCTGCAGAAGTGACGGTCCAGCCGGTCCGGCGGTACGAGATCGACGCGGCCATCATTTTTGCCGACATCCTGCTGCCCCTGGAACCGATGGGCATCGGCCTCGAGTTTGCGAAGGGCGAAGGACCGGTGATCCACAATCCGGTCCGCACCATGGCCGATGTGGAGAAGCTCAAGCCCATCGATGCGGCGAATCAGATCAGCTACCTCATGCAGGCCATCAAGATCGTGCTGAAGGAGCTGGACGGCAAGGTGCCGCTCATCGGTTTCTCCGGCGCGCCCTTCACCCTGGCAAGCTATATCATCGAAGGCGGCGGATCGCGCAACTACGAGCACGCCAAGGCCATGATGTTCGCTGAGCCCAAGGCCTGGCACAAGCTCATGGAGCATCTCACCGGCGTGATCATCAACTACATGAACGCACAGATCGACACGGGCGTGCAGGTCGTCCAGCTCTTCGATTCCTGGGTCGGCGCGCTCGGCCCCGCGGACTACCAGGAGTTCGTCCTTCCGCATCAGAAGAACGTGATCGCCGGCATCAAGAAGACCGTGCCGCTCATCCACTTCGCCCACGGCGCGACGCACCTGCTCGAAATGGTCTCCGAAGCGGGCGGCGACGTGATCGGCCTCGACTGGCGCTGCAACCTCGACGAGGCCTGGAAGCGCGTAGGCTTCGGCAAGGCCGTGCAGGGGAACATAGATCCCATTTCGCTCTTCGGCTCCAAGGAGTTCATCCGGAAGCGCACGAAGGAGATCCTGGACCGCGCCGGGGGCAGGAACGGCCACATCATGAACCTGGGCCACGGCATCCTGCAGCAGACGCCGCTCGAGAACGCCGCGGAGTTCATCAACGCAACGCACGAATTAAGTAAAAGATAAACCACGTTCGCAGTTCAAAGTTCACAGTTCAAAACGCGAAACCTTCAGCCTTCTGCTCTTACTGTGAACTCAGGACTCTGAACTCTGAACTGTATTCTCTATGTCCCACACCGCAGTCATACTCATCGCCCTCGGCGGGCCGCGCTCCCTCGACGATGTCGGCCCTTTCATGTCGGCGTTCATGGGCCGGCCGGCGCCGGCTCCCGTCGTCCAGGCCATTACGGAACGGTACCAGCTCATCGGCGGCAAGTCCCCGCTCCCGGAACTCGTGGCTGAACAGGCTGCGGCCCTCGGGAAGGAACTCGGTCCGGGATTCCGCGCCTATGCGGGCTTCTGCTATACGGCGCCCGCCATCGAAGCATCGGTGCAGAAAGCGGTGCAGGAAGGCGCGACCCGCGTGATCGGCCTGTCCATGTCGCCCTACGAGACGCAGGCCACGACCGGCCTCTACCGCTGCGCCTTCGATGCCGTGAAATTGGACGGCGTGCCGAGGACCTTCATCCCGAGCTGGCACGACAACCCGCTGTTCATCGAGGCCTGGCAGGAGCGCGTGTTCCACGGCCTGAAACGGTACCGCGAGACGCTCCGGCGGCGCGCGGCGATCATCTTCACCAGCCACAGCATTCCGGTCCGCTATATCCAGAACGGCGACCCCTACCGGAAGCAGATCGAGGAAACGGCGCTCGCCATCGCCACCAAGATGGCGCTGTCCCGCTGGTACGTTGCCTGGCAGAGCAAGGGCGCCCGGGCGACGGAACCCTGGCTCGAGCCCGAAGTGGAGACGATCCTGGACATGATCGCAGCGGAAAAGAAGAGCGAGTTCGTGCTCGAGGTGCCGCTGGGCTTCACCTGCGATCACATGGAGACGCTGTACGACATCGAGATCGTGCATCGCAAGCACGCGCAGGGCCTGGGGCTCATCTTCGAGCGCGCCGAGTCGCTGAACACGGCGCCCATCTTCATCAAGGCCCTGGCGGACGTCGTGCGCAAAGCGGGATAGCAGGCAAAACTTTTGAACCACGAAGAACACGAAGGACGCGAAGAAACGAGCCCTTGACGTAAAACAGCAGTCTGCCTTCGTGATCTTCGTGCCCTTCGTGGTGAGTGCTTTGGTTCTTGTCAAGGAAGAGGTCAACAAACACATGCGCAACAACATCGTTTCTTTGGGCGCGGACGAGCTGAAGTACGAGATCCGCGAGATCGTGGCCGTGGCCAAGGAGTTCCAGAAACTGGGGCTCGACATCACCTGGGAGAACATCGGCGACCCCGTGCAGAAAGGGGAAAAGCTCCCCGACTGGATCAAGGACCTCATCATCGCGTCGATGAAGGAAGACCTGACCTACGCTTATTCTCCCACCAAGGGCCTCGATGTCACACGCGAGTTCCTGGCCCAGCGCGCCAACGGCAACGGCGGCGTCAAGATCACGAAAGAGGACATCATCTTCTTCAACGGCCTGGGCGATGCCATCAGCAAGGTCTACGGCCAGCTCCGGAAGGAATACCGCGTCATCGGGCCGAGCCCGGCCTACAGCACCCACTCCTCCGCCGAGGCGTCGCACGCCGGCGCGGAGTACGTGTCCTACTCCCTCGACCCGGCAAACCACTGGTACCCGGACCTGAACGATCTGCGGATGAAGGTGAAATACAATCCGTCGATCTCGGGCATCCTGATGATCAACCCCGACAACCCCACGGGAGCTGTCTATCCCAAGGAGGTCCTCCAGGAGGTCGTTGCCATTGCGAAGGATTACGATCTCTTCGTGGTCTGCGACGAGATCTACATCAACCTGACCTACAACGGCCGAAAAGCAACGCCCCTAGCCGATGTGATCAACGGCGTCTGCGGCATCTCGATGAAGGGCATCTCGAAAGAGCTTCCCTGGCCGGGCGCGCGGTGTGGCTGGATCGAGGTGTACAACGCGGAGAAAGACCCGGTCTTCTCCAAGTACATCAAGAGCATCGTGGACGACAAGATGCTGGAAGTCTGCTCCACCACGCTGCCGCAGCGCGTGATCCCGTCGATCATGTCCGATACCCGCTATCCCGGGCACATCAAGCAGCGGAACGCCGCGTACGAGCGCCGCTCGCGCATCGCCTATGATCTCCTGAAGGACATCAAAGGCGTGACCGTGAACCAGACCAACGGCGCCTTCTACTTCACCGTCATGTTCCAGAAGGGCGCGCTCACGCCGAACCAGAAGCTTGCCGTGCCGAACGGCCAGGCAAAAGCCATGGTCGAGAAGATCATCGCAGGCGTTGCGCTGGACAAGCGCTTCGTGTACTACCTCCTCGCGGCAACCGGCATCTGCGTAGTGCCGCTCACGGGGTTCAACTGCGCCCTCCAGGGCTTCCGCGTCACGCTCCTGGAATCGGACGATGCCAAATTCGAATGGATCTTCAAGACGCTGAACGAGAAGATCACGGAGTATCTGAAAAGCTAGGATCCTTTACCGCGAAGCCGCAAAGAGCGCGAAGAAGATCTTGTTTTCCGGTCCCCTTCGCGTCCTTCGCGCCTTGGCGGTTCATTCTGTTCCCCTGATTGGTTGATACTTCATGCCCAAAGTCATCATCATCGGCGGCGGGATCGCCGGCATGGCTGCAGCGGTCCACCTGAAAGCCGGCGCCAAGGTCCATGACAAGCAGGTCGACGTGCTCGTGCTTGAGAAGGGCGGCCGCATCGGCGGCAAGATCCTGACCGAGAAGATCGGCGACTACCTCGTCGAGGCCGGCCCTGACAGTTTCCTGCCGGAAAAAGTGCAGGCCCTGCACCTGGCCCGGCAGGTGGGCCTCGAACCCGAGCTGCTGCCGTCGAACGACGAGTTCAAGGGCACCTTCATCTTTTCCGGCGGCAAACTGCACACCCTGCCCGAGGGCGTCATGCTCATGGTGCCCACCATGTTCTGGCCCATGGTCAAGACGAGCCTCATCTCCTGGCCCGGCAAGCTCCGCATGGGCATGGAGATGTTCATCCCCAAACGGAAGCAGCAGGGCGACGAGAGCCTCGCCTCCTTCGTGACGCGACGCCTCGGCCGCGAATGCCTCGAAAAGATCGCCGAGCCGCTCGTGGCCGGCATCCACACCTCCAATCCCGACAACATGAGCGTCATGTCCACCTTCCCGCGCTTCCTCCAGATGGAGCAGAAGAGCGGCAGCCTGATCCACGGCATGATCTCGGCGATGAAGAACCGGCCGCACGCCACGCTCTCGGGCCCGGCGAAGGCCAGGCCCGGCGCCCCGAAGATGACCTATTTCATGAGCTTCCGGAAGGGCATGCAGGAGCTCTCCGAAGCCTGCGTTACCTTTGTCGGGAAGGAGAATGTGCGCCTGAATGCCGGCGTCAAGGCGATCGAGCCGAAGGGCAAGGGCTATGCCGTGGTGCTGGAAAACGGCGAAACCCTCGAAGCGGATCACGTCATGCTCGGCACGGCGGCCTACGATGCGGCGGAGATGATCAGGGAGTTCGCGCCCGAGCCGGCGGAGCACATGAAGAAGATCGACTGGTCGTCATCGGGCAACATCTCGCTCGCCTTCCGCAGGGCCGACCTCAACGTGAAGCTCAAGGGGTTCGGGTTCATCGTGCCCAAGATCGAGAACCGCAGGATCAATGCAGCGACCTACAGCTCCATCAAATGGTCGTACCGCGCTCCCGACGACCTGGTCATGATGCGCATCTTCATGGGCGGCGGCAACCGCGAGGACCTGGTCTACGACCTGGACGACAAGCAGATGATCCAGACCGTGCTCGAAGAACTCGACGTGATCGTCGGCCTCAAAGCGAACCCCCAGTTCTCCCGGATCTACCGCTGGAACCGCGCCATGCCCAAGTACACCGTGGGCCACATGGACCGCATGGCCCTGCTGGACCGCCTCATCGACATCCATCCCGGCCTGCACCTCATCGGCTGCTCCTACAAAGGCATCGGCATCGGCGGCTGCGTCGCTGAATCGCAGATCGCGGCGGAGAAGATTCTGAAGTCGTAGAGCTCGTCTGATCTCCCCATAGTGAATCCTCCTTCGTATTTCTTCCTATCCCTTTTTGTGTTATAGTTCTGGCGTCAACAGAAATTGTCCGCTGCACATAATCTTCGCGACAGGACACCTCCATGTTGAAATATCTTATCGCCATCTTTCTGTCAATCTTAGCAGGGTATTATTGTCTGGGCTTGTGGTTATATTCTGCGAAATCTTCTGTTGTTCCAATGACAAAAGAAGGATTAAGCAACGCACATTTCTATTCAAAACTCGGCCTAGGCGGATTAGTCCTCTGTTTATTCCTAATAGTTGCATCAATCGGCCGGATAGCCTCTCTTCGAGACAAGGCCAGACAAAGACAGAACTAGCCGCTGATCGTGCAGAGCAACTCTAAACCCGACACTTTCATAACAGCAAAGGTGCCTATGAACACCATCGAGGTCAAGATCTACTACGAGGACACGGACTGCGGGAACGTGGTCTACTATGCCAATTACCTGAAGTATATGGAGCGCGGCAGGACCGAATACCTGGCCCAGCGCGGGTTCAAGGTCAGCGAACTGGCCAAACAGGGAACGATCTTCGTCGTCGCGCGCGTCGAGATCGATTACCGCTCCTCGGCGCGCCTGGGCGAGACCATCGTGGTCAAGACATCGGTCTCCGAGATGACCCGAACCTCCATCCTTTTCAGCGCCACAATGACCGACAAGGAGACCGGCCGCCTGATCGCCGAATCCACGGCAAGGCTTGTGTGCGTCGATGCCAACGGCAAGATCAAACGCGTTCCGCCGGAGATCCAGGAACGGACGATGTAGCAATTCTGCTAGGACGCGGATCAAGAAAAACCATAAAACCAGACCATTATGGGACACAGATAAACACGGATTTGCACGGATTCAACGGATCACACATGCGTCATGACGATATCACGAACAAGATTATAGAAGCATATTTCACCGTCTACAACACGCTCGGCTACGGATTTCTTGAAAAGGTTTACGAGAACGCGCTGATGATCGAAATGAAGAAACTGGGCTTGCAGGCAGAGTCTCAAGTCCCTATTCAGGTTAAATATGACCGTTCTATTATCGGAGAATATTTTGCAGATATTCTTGTCGACAATCGCGTCATTGTTGAGATTAAAGCGGCAAGGGCCATCTGCGCGGAGCACGAAGCCCAGTTATTGAACTATCTGAAAGCGACTTCTCTCGAAGTTGGTTTGATACTCAACTTCGGTCCAAAAGCGGAACTGAAACGAATAATATTCGACAACTTCCGGAAGAAACCGGTCTGATACATCCGTGTTCATCCGTGTTAATCCGTGTTCACTAAATGGCCTTGATTCATTCCTCCCCGATAAGTTCTCCCTCCATCACCCTCGATTCCATCGCCATGGCCGGCGCAGGCGTGGTCCGGATCAGCCAGCCTGCCAAGGGCCACCGGTTCACCACGGACAGCATCCTGCTCGCTGACTTCTGTCGCCTTAAGAAGAACGACCGCGTGCTCGAGCCGGGGGCCGGCACCGGAGTGATCTCCCTGCTGCTCGCCAGGAAGTTTTCTTCGGCTTCATTCACTGCTGTTGAACTCCAGCCAACCCTCGCCGATCTCTGTTCCTGGAACATCCATGTAAACAGCCTCGATCAGCGTATCTCGGTCCTGAGCAAGAGCATCACCAGGCTCAAAGGAACATTCAAGCCGGGTTCGTTCGATGCCATCGTCGCTAATCCGCCTTTCACGAAGCGCGGCACGGGCAAGGAGAGCCCCCGGACTGCCAGAAGCACGTCGCGGTCCGATGGGGCGGCGCCGCTCGAAGCATGGCTCGATCTCGCCGGTTTCCTGAAGAACGGCGGCAGGTATTTCCTGGTCTTTCCTGCCGCGAGGTCGGCGGAGCTCCTGACGCAACTTCGAGAACGCAACCTTGAGCCCAAAGGCATCCGCTTCGTTCATCCCTTTGCGGGAGAACCAGCGTCCATTATCCTGGTCGAGGCGGTAAAACGGGGAGGATCAGGCATGGACGTCCTCCCCCCGCTCATTGTTCATGGACCTGACGGAAAGTATACTGAAGAAGTGAGAGCTATTTACGGAAGTTGACGCAATGACCATCTACACGGTCGGCCATTCGAACCATCCCCTTGAAGTTTTCCTCGAGTTGCTCCAGGTTCACGGCATCGAGCTTGTCGTCGATGTGCGCACCGTCCCGAAATCGCGCCATAATCCGCAGTTCAACAGCGAAGGCATTGCCGCAAGCCTCGCGAGGATCGGCATCGCGTACCAACATCTGCCGGACCTCGGCGGCCTGCGCCATCCGAGGAAGGATTCGACAAACTTGGGCTGGGAGAATGAGTCGTTCCGGGGATTCGCGGATTACATGCAGACGGAAGGATTCGAGAAGGGATTGCAGGAGCTACAGGGTCTGGCGGAAGGCAGGAAGACAACGGTCATGTGCGCGGAAGCGGTCCCCTGGCGGTGCCACCGGTCTTTGATCTCCGATGCGCTTTTGGCGCGCGGCGTCTTGGTGATGCATATCATGAGCAGGACATCGGTGAAGCAGCACTCCCTGACGCCCTTCGCAGAGGTCAAGGGCACGACGGTCACCTATCCCGGAAACCGGCTGTTCTAGGTTCTGTTGGTTATCGCCCTTCTGATCCGCGTTCATCCGCGTCAATCCGCGTCCCATGGGCTTGCCTGTTATCCGTGCAAATCCGTGTCTATCCGTGTCCAATAGTATTCGTTTCAAGGTTTTCTTACCGTCTTTACTGTTTCCTCCGCTTCTTGTTCAACAGATCCTTTGCCATGAGATGACGGAACGCCTCCCGAAGCTCTGGATCGGCAATGGCCGATGCGGACTCGTCCACCTTCTTTGCCTCATCAGGCGCCAGCGTCCCTGTAGGCGGCTGGTACACCTCCCTGGCGGGAGCAGGCCCTTCAACCTCGCCCATCCTGAGCGTGATCGATTCCACGGCCTGCTCGCCTAAAGCGCTGTTCACCTTCGCAACGATCTCCGGTCTTAAGAGCGAAAGCTGCTGCATCCAGGCGGAGCTGTCCACGGTCACGGTCAGTTTCTTCGCGCGCAACGCCGTGGGCCGTGCGTGCCTGCCGATCGCCTGCCCCACGATCCCGCTCCACCGGACGAAGAGGCGGTACTCCCGGAGCTTGCCCGCCATCCCGCGCCGGGAGAGGACCTTTTCGATCGTAGCCGACACCTGCTCGATTTTCCGTGACCGTCTGATAGCAACCCTCCGCAGTCGTTCGGACGACATGATAGCGCAGTCCTCGGGAAAAAGGAACCTCTTTCAGAGAAACGGGGGTTTCCGAAGTTGTTTTGACAAGGTCCGGAGCGGGCGATATAATAAAAGACACTTCAGGACTGCAGCGGTTCTCACACCACAGAGGAGCATTCATGCCAGAGCTCAGGAAAGACCCCATCACCGGACGATGGGTCATCATCTCGTCGGACCGCGGCAAGCGTCCCGCGGACTTCGGCGACCAGCGCACCAAGAAGCGGGGCGGCTTCTGCCCCTTCTGTTCGGGAAACGAGCGCACCACGCCGCACGAGATCCTCGCCTACCGGGACAGCGGCCTGGCGGACCAGCCGGGCTGGCGCCTGCGCGTGGTGCCGAACAAGTTCCCGGCGCTCCAGATCGAGGGCGAGCTGAACAAGCAGGGCGAGGGCATCTTCGACAAGATGAACGGCATCGGCGCCCACGAGGTGTTCATCGAGAGCCCGGACCACAACGCCACGCTCGCCACGCTGCCGCCCAAAGCGGCATTGGAGGTGCTCCTGGCCTTCCGCGACCGCATGGAAGACCTCAAGAAAGACCGCCGGTTCCAGTACACGCTGATCTTCAAGAACGAGGGCCTGACCGCGGGTGCGACGCTCGAGCACAGCCATTCCCAGCTGATCGCGCTGCCCATCGTCCCGATCCAGGTGCAGGAGGAGATCGACGGCTGCCGCCGTCATTACGATCTGAAGGAGCGCTGCATCTACTGCGACATCATCCGGCAGGAGACGCAGAACCGGCTCCGCCTGGTCGGCGAATCGTCGCTCTTCCTGGCCCTGGCGCCTTTTGCCCCGCGCTTCCCCTTCGAGACCTGGGTGCTTCCCAAGCGCCATATCTCCTGCTTCGCATGCTCCACCGCCGACGACTTCAAGGACTTCGCCGGCCTGCTGCAGGAAACGCTCCGGAGGATCGACCGCGCGCTGTCCAATCCGCCGTACAACTTCGTGATCCACACGTCGCCGTTCAAGGAAGAGGTGAACGAGTACTATCACTGGCACATCGAGATCATGCCCAAGCTCACCAACATCGCGGGGTTCGAATGGGGCTCGGGCTTCTACATGAATCCCACGCCTCCCGAGGAAGCCGCAAAATTCCTCCGGGAAATGAAGCCATGAGGGTCCTCTTCGCGGCTTCCGAGGTCGCGCCCTTTGCCAAGACCGGGGGCCTGGCCGACGTCGCCGGCAGCCTTCCCCTGGCGCTCGCCGAGCTCGGCCACGATGTCCGCGTCGTCCTGCCGCGGTACCGCCGGATCGATCCCGCCCGCAACGGCCTTAAACATGCCGCCACCTTTTATACCCCCCTGGCATCCTGGCGGGAGCGGTGCGATGTGCTTGTCGGCAGCATGGGCCCCGTCCCCGCCTGGTTCGTGAACAAGGACATCTACTTCGACCGGCCCGAGCTCTACCGCACGCTGGCCGGGGATTACCACGACAATGCCGAGCGGTTCATTTTTTTTTCCCGCGCCATCCCCGAGATCTGCCGCGTCCTGGACTTCGCCCCGGACATCATCCATTGCAATGACTGGCAAACCGGCCTGGTCCCCCTCTATCTGAAGAAGTATTTCGGCCACGACCCGCTCCTGCGCAAGGCGCGCACCGTCTTCACCATTCATAACCTGGGGTACCAGGGCATCTTCTGGCAGGGGGAGTTGCGGCTCACCGGACTGGGATGGGAGGATTTCACGCCCCAGGGCATCGAGTTCTGGGGGAACATGAACTTCCTGAAGGCGGGCATCGTGTTCAGTGACGCCGTGACCACGGTAAGCGAGACCTACAGCCGCGACATCCGGACGGCCGAAGGCGGCCACGGGCTGGACGGCGTGCTGCGCCACCGTTCCCGGGACCTCTACGGCATCGTGAACGGCATCGATACCATTGAATGGGACCCTGCCCGCGACCGTCATATCGCAAAGAGCTTCAGCGCCGCGCGTCCCGAGGGAAAAATCGCGTGCAGAGAGGCGCTCCGCCGCGAAGTAGGCCTCCCCGCTTCGAACCAGCCCCTCTTCGGCATGGTCACGCGCCTGACGGACCAGAAGGGGATCGACATCCTGCTCGACGCCGTTCCGGCGCTCATGGGATTGGGCTGCCAGCTGGTCATCCTCGGCACCGGCGACGAGCAGTATCACCGCAAGCTGTCTGACGCCGCGCACCGGTACCGGCTCCAGATGCGCGTGCTCCTGACCTATGACGACGCGCTGGCGCGCAGGATCTATGCGGGCTCCGACCTCTTCCTCATGCCTTCGCGGTACGAACCCTGCGGCCTTGGCCAGATGCATGCGCTCCGCTACGGCTCGGTTCCCCTGGTCCGACGCACCGGCGGGCTGAACGATACGGTTGCCGATTTCCATGCCGCAGCCGGAACCGGCACGGGCTTCCTGTTCAACGAGTATTCGGCCGGAGCGCTGACCGAGCGGGCCCGGCAGGCGATCAAACTCTTTCATAACAAGCAGCAGTGGAAGCGGCTGATGCGGAACGGCATGGAAGCCGACTTCTCCTGGCGTACATCCGCGCAGGCGTACGAGAAGCTGTACCAGAAAATCCTGAACAAGTAGCCGGAAGCCAGTAGCCAGAATCCAGGAAGACAATTTTGCTCCCTGCTGATTTCAGGAGTATCGTTCAGCTCCCGATTGCTGACGTTCCTCCTGACTTCTGGTTTCTGACTCCTGTATTCTGATCTGAATCCCATGGATCCTGTCGACAAACGAGAACTGACCATCCTGAGCGAGATCGGCCGTATTGCCACGTCATCAGCGCGACTCGAGGAAAAGCTCCAGCGCATCATCGACGTGGTCATGCGCGGCATGGAAAAGGACGGCGCATCGGTTTTCCTCCTCGACGCTTCGGGAAAGAACGTGACCCTCGTGGCCGCGCAGGGGCTGAACCAGGAATCGATCGGCACCCTCACCTTCCCCTTGGGCGCCGGCATCGCCGGATGGGTGGCACAGCAGAAAGTGCCGCTTGCCCTCGCGGACCCCTATTCCGATCCCCGTTTCCAATATGTGCCCGAGACAGGCATCGAACGGTTCCGCTCCCTCGTAGCGGCGCCGATCATGGACGAGGACCGCTGCCTGGGCGTGATCTTCGTCCTGTCGCAACCGGCCTGGACCGCAACGGGCTCCGAGGTCACCCTCCTCACGACGATCGCCAACCAGATCAGCGGCGTCACGAAGAGCACGCAGCTCTTCCAGAGCATCCAGGACCGGCTTGCCGAACTCGCGACGATCCACGAGATCGGCATGGCGCTCACCTCGACGCTGGACCTGGCGCAGCTTCTGTCGCTCATCGCCGCGAACACGACGCAGGCGCTCCACGCGCGAGGCTGCACGATCCGCCTCGTGAACCTTCCCGAGATCCAGTCCCTCACCGGCCAGTCCGTCGATCGGTTCGTGAGCGATGCCGTCCGGGACCTGGATGCCAATTTCGGCGAAATCCTCGCCGCGCGGACCGTCCAGGAACGACGGCCGCTCCTGATCGAGGACATCCGCAACGACGCGTCCCTTGCCTTCATCCCCGACCGGCCGGCGGGCTCGCTCCTGAGCGTGCCGCTCATCTTTCACGAACGGGTCATCGGCGTCATCACGCTCTACAATCCAGAGGACGGCTCCCCCTTCTCCGAAGATGACCTTCAATTCCTGGCGACGATCGCCAGCGGAGCCGCCGTGGCCGTCGAGAACGCCGCCATGTACGAACGCATGGAGTACCTGGCCAACGAGGCGAAGGCGCGGGCGCAGGAACTATCGATCCTCTACGACGTGGGCACGGCCATGAGCGCCACGCTCAACCTGGACCGCCTGCTCCGGATCATCCTGACCGCCGCCACCATGGGCGGTACGGGCCTGGGATTCAACCGCGCGATCCTGCTCCTGACGAACGAACGTACCAACGTGCTCCAGGGCATGATGGGCGTCGGCCCCTCGTCATGGGAGGACGCAAGCCGCGCCTGGACGGAGGTGGCCCGGAAGCACAAGAGCCTGCTCGAGTGGATCCAGACCGGCGAGCTCTTCGAGCCTCGGGACACGGAGATCAACGCCATCGCCCGCACCATCCGCATCCCCCTCGAACCTGCGTCCGGCGTCCTTGCAATGACGGCTCTCGAAAAGCGGCCCTTCAACATCGTCGATGCTGCATCGGACCCGCTCGTGCGGCCGGGCCTTCGGGACATCCTCAAGGTGGATAGTTTCGCAACGGTGCCGCTCATGGCAAAGAGCCGCGCCATCGGCGTGATCCTCGTGGACAACATGTTTACGAAGAGGCCCATTACGGAACACGACATCCGGTTCCTGACCATGTTCGCCCAGCAGGCGGCGCTGGCCATCGACAACGCCATCAACCATTCCAACGCCGAGACCATGAACCGCGACATCCGCGTCATGCACGAGCAGCTCGCCCAGTCCGAAAAAATGGCAGCCCTGGGCGTCATGATGGCCGAGATCACCCACGAGATCCGCAACCCTCTCGTCTCCATCGGCGGGTTCACGCGGCGGCTTGCGCGGAAGCTCACTGACCCCGAGGCGATCCGGTACATCGACATCATCCTGGGCGAGGTCGCACGGCTCGAGGGCATCATCCACGACAATCTGGCCTACGTTAAGAATGTGAGCCCCCTGTTCACCCGGCAGCGGCTCAACCCCCTGCTCGACGAGATGCTGGCGGTCTTCGAAGAGGAGATGCGTCAACGGGGCATCCGCCTGGAGAAGAGCCTCGCCGACAACCTGCCGGATGTCGAGATGGACGCACAACAGATGAAGCAGGCCGCGGTCAACCTGGTGACGAATGCCATGGAAGCCATGGAGCGCGGCGGATTGCTCACGGTGCGCACCTCCCTGAGCGCGGAAAAGAACGAGGTCGTTCTGGAGATCGGCGACACGGGACCCGGTGTTTCATCGGAAGCGATGCATAACCTGTTCAATCCCTACTACACGACCAAGGTCAAGGGCACCGGCCTGGGCCTGCCGATCACGCACCGGGTCATCAAGAGCCACAAGGGGACCATCGTCTTTCGCAACAAGGAAACGGGCGGCGCGCTGTTCATCGTCCGGCTGCCGCTGCCGAAGGAAGCCTAGCGGCTGCTTCCTGTGCTATACTTAGAGGCGTACGGAGGAGGAGAAATGAAGAAGATCCTGGTCGTCGACGACGAAGAGAACATCTGCCGGCTCTACCGCGAAGAGCTCGAGGATATGGGCTATGAAGTGACCACGGTCTGCGACGGCACCTCGGCGCTCGATGCCATGGACAAGGCAGTGTATGACCTCGTGACCCTGGACATGCGCATGAAGGGCATCGACGGCATCGAAACGCTTCGCCGGATGAAGGAGAAGAACGCCAACCTCCCGGTCATCATTTCCTCCGCCTACGAGGAGTTCAAGAACGATTTCGGCAGCTGGTGCTCCGACGCCTACATCGTCAAATCCGCTGACACCACCGCACTCCGCGAAACCATCAAGAAGATCCTCGGATGAACGAACAAGCGACCGTCCGCATCGAGAAGCTCGTCCACGGCGGCGAGGGCCTCGCCCATCTGGATGACGGGAGGGCCGTCTTTGTCTCCGGCGTCCTGCCCGGCGAGCTCGTCAGGATCGAGCTGCGCGGCAAGCGCAAGGGCTCCTTTGTGGCCCGGCTTTCCAAGGTGCTCGAACCGTCGGCGGACCGCGTCGCCCCGCCCTGCGGCGGGGAGAAGCAGTGCACCGGCGCCACCTGGACCCACATCGCCTACCCTGCCCAGCTCCGGCTGAAGCAGGAGATCCTGCTCGAGACCCTGCAGCGCACCGGCGGCATGTCGCCCCGCCGCCTCCAGCCCATCATTCCGTCTCCGCATCAGGACCACTACCGGCTGCGCACCCAGTTCAATGTGCGCATGAAGGACGGCGTGCAAAGGCTCGGATTCTTCCGGCAGGGCTCCTACGACCTGGTCGAGGTCGAAGATTCCTTCCTGATCCATCCGGTCATCAACCGCACGCTCGCCGAAGTCCGGAAGCTCGTCGGCCTCCTGCCGCCGCTCGAGGAGGTGCACATCAACGCGAGTCCCGCGGGCGATGTCCATCTGCTCCTTTTCGGCACCGGGGCATCCTTCCCTCCGGCCCGGGAGTTCTTCGAGAAGCTGCGACAGGCTGTTCCGGGCGTCATCGGCGTGACCGGATTCGCCGGCAGGAAGAAGAGCTTCTCCCTCGGCGAGAGCCGCCTGGTCCTCGAAGTGGAAGGCCTGACGCTTCACGCCACGGAGGGAAACTTCTTCCAGGTGAACTGGGAGCAGAACCGCGCCATGGTGCGGACCGTGCTCGATTTCGCCGGTCTTGCGGGCGGCGAGACCGTGCTGGACCTGTACTGCGGCATCGGGAACTTCGCCCTGCCGCTCGCCCGGAAGGCCGGCCGGGTCTTCGGGATCGAATCGGGCTTCTCTGCCATCGAGAATGCGAAAGCCAACGCGAAGCTGAACAATATCGCGAACGCGGAATTCTTCGCCGACGATCTTCAGCGCGGACTCAAGCCCCTGCTGGAGCGGAAGCTTCGCGCCGAAGTGGTGGTGCTGGATCCGCCGCGCGCCGGCGCCACGCTCAAGACCCTGGAACGCATCCTCGCCTTCGTGCCGCGGAAGATCGTCTATGTCTCCTGCAATCCCGCGACCCTCGCCCGGGACCTCAAGTTCTTCCACCTCTTCGACTTCCGGCTCGACCGGCTGCAACCCGTGGACATGTTCCCCTGGACCTACCACATCGAGTGCGTCGCCGAAATGGTGCGGGAGGGCTGATGCGGGAACCGTCAGGATTCCGTTGACAGCCGTGCCCTGTCGGGATATCATCTTGGTACCGAAACCGCCCCGATGCGGTTCTGTTCACACTTCAGCATCAAGGGAGACCTCATGAACAAGTACAATATCGATGAAGTGCTCGAAATGGCAGTCCAGACCGAGCGTCTGGGTTATCAGTTCTACACGTCCATGGCGGAGAAGTTCAAGAACGACAAGGCGCTGGTGGACCTCTTCTCCACCCTGGCAAGCAAGGAGCGGAACCACGAGAAGGTCTTCACGGACCTGAAGAACATGGTGACCAAGTCGGGCACCGACCCGGTGGAGTGGCAGGAAGTGTCGAACTACATGCGCGCCTTCGTGGAGTCGGAGTTCTTCCTCGGCCGGGGAAAGTCCCTCCCCTCCATGGACCACATCAAGTCCGTGAAGGACGCGGTCAAGTTCGCCATGGGATTCGAAAAGGAAACGCTCCTCTACTTCCTGGCGCTGCGCGGCGTGGTGCGGGAAAAGGAGATGGTCGACGAGGTGGTGAACGAGGAAAAGAGCCACATCATGTGGCTTGCGGCGTTCAAGATCTAGCCTATCACCCCTGACGGAACACAAAAGGCCCGGAGCAATCCGGGCCTTTTGTTGTCTCGCGTCATTGATTGCAGGTGAAGTTGTTTACACACAGCCCCCGCACAGCACTTTCACAGGACATTACTTCTTGAGCAGGTCGCCGATCGTCACGAGCTCGTATCCTTTCGCGCGAAGCTGTTTCACGATCTCGGGCAGCACCTCCGCGGTGCGGACGCCGTTCCGGTTCATGTGGAAGACCAGGATGCTGCCGCCTTTGGCCTCTTCGAGAACGGAACGGATGATCCTCTTCGCGGAGAGCCCCGGATCGGGATCGCCTGACGCGACATCGTACTGGATCGTCACCAGACCGGCCTTCTTCGCCAGATTCGCCACGCGTTCGTCCACTTCGCCGAAGGGCGGACGGAAGTACCGCGGCTTCTTCCCCGTGGCCTTCTTGATGATGGCCTGCGTGCGCCGGAACTCGGCGAGCACGCGATCGTCGCTTTTCTCCATCAGGTGCGGGTGCCAGTAGGCATGGTTGCCGATCTCGAACTGGGGAAGTGCAGCGAGTTCCTTCGCCCGCTCCGCGTTCTTCTCCACCCACCGGCCGCTCATGAAGAGCGTTGCAGGCACCTTTTCCTTGAGCAGGAACTCGACCACCTTTGCGTCATATTCGTCTTCTTTGGTCGTGGGACAGGCGTCAAAGGTGAGCGCGATCTTCTTCGAATCCCGCGGACCATGCTCGATGATCGGAGCTGCGGAATCCTGGCCCGCCCGGACGACGGCGCGGCCTGACCCGAAGAGGATCATGAGCGTCACAGAAAGGACCAGAAGCCCGGCCGAGATTACTGTCCGGGAATGCGGTTGCAGAGGCAAGTGCGGGCGGGGAAGCATGTTCCAGCGTTGCTCACTCATGACTTCGACACTATACCACGATCCTTCCGGGTTTTCTGTGTTTTCGCCCTCCCAAATCCCTTATAATGCATGGGTGAACATCGCCGAAACCCTGAAAGCGAATCCCCTCGTGCTCGCGCCCATGGCAGGCATCACGGACCTGCCCTTCCGCGTGATCTGCCGCGAGCTGGGCGCCGGCATTGTCTACTCCGAGATGGTGAGCGCTGAGGCACTGATCCGCAATCAGCCGCGCACCCGGGAAATGCTCGTGACCGTTCCTTCGGAGCGGCCCGTGGCGTTCCAGATCTTCGGCTGCCGGCCCGCATCCATGGCGGGCGCTGCCCGGATCCTTTCCGAGCTCCCGATTGACATCATCGACATCAACATGGGCTGTCCCGTGCCGAAGGTGCTCCGGAGCGGCGCGGGATCGGCGCTATTGCGGGACCTGGGACTGGCGCGGGAGATCATGGCAGCGGTGGTCGAAGCGTCGGCCAAGCCCGTGACCGTCAAGATCCGGCTCGGATGGGACGCAAAGAGCATCATCGCGCCGGAACTCGCGCGCATGGCGCAGGATGCGGGCATTGCCGCGGTCACGGTGCACGGCCGCACCAAGGCGCAGGGTTTCTCGGGATCCGCGGACTGGACCATGATCCGGAAGGTGAAAGAAGCGGTTGCACTTCCCGTCATCGGGAACGGCGATGTCCGCTCAGCGCAGGACGCATGCCGCATGCTCGACGAAACAGGTTGCGACGGCGTGATGATCGGCAGGGCCATCGAGGGCAATCCCTGGATCTTTCGCGAGGCGAAGTCCCTGCTTTCCACCGGCGCGGTTCCGCCCCATCCCACGCTGGAGGAACGGCAGCAGGTCATGCTCCGCCACCTGGACGATGTGGTCGCCATGCTCGGCGAGAACGTCGGCATACGCGAGATGCGCAAGCACCTCTGCTGGTACACCAAGGGTCTCCAGGGCGGAGCGGAATTCCGGGAGCAGGTGAATCACATCGAAAGCAGGGAAGCGGTCATCAATGCCATCCGCTCCTATTTCAGCCATCTCAGCCGGGAAGTTCAAGGACATGTTGTGTGGTAAAAACCCCGTGCGAAAATCCAGGCATGTGACCGAGTCCGAGTGTTAAACATTTCGGATGTCCGAAGCCCGCAGGGCAAGTTTCCGAAATGTCCCGAGGACGACCGAACATGCCGTGAAGGATTTTCGCGGGGTGCCGTTCTTTGGCGCCACCTTTCTTCGGGCAAGCAAGAAAGGTGGCTGGAGTTTTTCTCAGGCTAGCTAATACAGCATAATGTGGTTATAGAGAGATACGCACAGAAAGTCAAAAAAGCCCCTTTATTTCTACCACGAACAATTCACCCTGCGAAACCACACCAGAATGAGTCTTGCCGGAGCGCTGCAAATAACGCACCCCTTGGAGTATAATGTCCCATGTCCCGGATCGCAAAACCGCTGGAACTTTTCAAACACCTTCCCCGCACGAACTGCGGCGACTGCAGGATCTCCACCTGTCTCGCCTTTGCCGCGGCGGTCATCAAGGAAGAGAAGCGGCTCGCCGACTGCCCGCACCTGGACCGGGATCTCGTCACGAAGCTGGATGGTTCGATCGAGCGGCAGGTTAACCTGGAAACGATCCAGGAGGACCAGCTGCGGGAATTGCAGGGAAGGATCGCCGGGATCCCGCTCTCCGGTCGTGCTGCAGCCATCGGCGCAACGATGGGCAGCGGGACGCTCGTCGTCAATTGTTTAGGCAGGAACTTCGAGGTCGATGCGGCGGGAAACGTGCGGTCCCATTGCCACACCCACCCCTGGTTCTCCCTTCCCCTGCTCGACTATATCCTCACGAGCACGGGAGGCGCGGCCTCGAACCGGTGGGTTCCCTTCCGCGAGCTCACGCACGGCCGAACCTGGCAGCAGCTCTTCGAGCGGCGATGCGAGCGGCCGCTCAAAGAGCTCGCGGACAGCCACAGCGAACTCTTCGACGAGCTGACGTCGCTCTTCAGCGCGGCCTCGTCGGACCGTATGTTCGATGCCGATATCTCCGTTCTGCTCCAGCCCCTTCCCCGCGTGCCCCTGCTGCTTTGCTACTGGAAGCCCGAGGACGGCATGGAATCGAAGCTCCACCTCTTCTTCGACGCTTCCGCCGAGGAGCACCTGCATATCGAGTCGCTCTTCACGCTCGGCACCGGCATGGTGCGCATGTTCGAGAAGATCATGCTGAAGCATACGGACAAGCGCCTGGAGATCCTGTAGAAGTTCCTGCGGCCCTACCACGCGTTCCGGTGAATGCGGCCCGCATCGAACCGGTCGGCGCGCCCGGGATTTTGCGCAGGGTAGCCGAGCGGAACGAGCGAAAGCGGAACGACCTCGTCGGGCAGATTGAGGAGTTTTCGGATTCCCGCGATGCGCTCGTCGAAGGGATAGATGGCCGTCCAGACCGAGCCCAACCCTTTCGCCGTGGCCGCGAGCAGCAGGTTCTCCGTCGCCGCGGAACAATCCTGGACCCAGCAGCCCTTGTATTTTTCGAGCCGCAGGTCCCCGCAGACGAGCACCGCCACGGAAGCGTGCTTCAGCATGGCGGAATAGGGATGGAACGCCGGGATCGCGTCCAGGATCGTGCGTTCCGTGATCACGACGAAGTGCCAGGGCTGCTCATTCCCCGCCGACGGAGCAGCCATGGCGGCCTTGAGCAGCTCCGCGACCATACTCTCCGACACGGGTTTGGATGTATACAACCGCACGCTCCGCCTGCCCAGGATCGCGTCAAAGGTATCCATGACTCACCGTCCTTTCCATCTTTCTCGACCAAGACATGACTGTTTCCCTTCGTGATCTTCGTGTCCTTCGTGGTAAATCCGTCCAGACTCACCGGTCCACAAAACACTGCGGGTCGTCGCTCAGAAAATCGCCTGATCCGCGCGCCAGCGCATCGGCATACGCGATCGCCCTGCAGCCCCTGCATTCCTCCCAGTGGCCGCAGGAACCGCATTTCCCCGAATATCTGCTTTTGTCGCGCAGTGCCTCGAGCACCGGCGAGGCCGCCCAGAGTTCGCGCAGCGAATGGGTCCGCACATTCCCGATCGGCAGGGGCATGCGGCGGCAGGGAACGACCGTTCCGTCGGCAAGCAGCGTGAGACCCGAAACGCCGGCCGAACATCCTCCCGAGGGAACCCCGCCCGTCCGGTCGCGTTTGCGCCTGCCGGGATGCTTCATCGACCGTTCCCGCCGGTGCGCGGCTGCAACGGGGTCTCCGGTCACAATCTCCAGCCCCGGGATGTCGGTGGCGAACAATTCTTCGTACAAGCTCCTGACCTCCGCGGCGGACAGCATCGCCTGTCCCAGGCCCGCCGCTTTTCCCGCGGGAACAAGCCGGGAGAATCCCAGGCGCTGGGCGCCGATGTGGGAGGCGAAGCGCACGACCTTCTTCATGCTCTTCGCGTTCAGCCGGGACAATGTAACGTTCAGGGTCACGGGCACACCCGCGTCGAGCAGATGTTCGATGCCGTCCGACGCCCGTTCGAAACTGCCCGGCCCGCGCACCGATTCATGGATCTCCTCGCACCCCTCGATGCTCACCTGCGCGCCTTTCACGCCCAGCTCGGCGATCCGGCGGGCGCGTGTGCGGTCGATGAGCGTTCCGTTCGTCAGGAGAAAGGTCTCGTAGCTCCGCGCATGCAGCAGGCCCAGCACCTGCTCCAGATCCGGCCGCAGGAGCGGTTCGCCGCCGGTGATGTTGAAGCTCGGCTTGATCGAAACGTCATAGGCGCGCCGCCAGGCCCCGAACATCTCGTCGATCTCTTCCAAGGTCTCGTTGATTTCCTCAAGGGAAAGCTCGCTTCCCGGCGTGCCGGTCTGATAGCAATGCGAGCAGGCAAGGTTGCATCGTTCCGTCAGATGCCACTGGATCAGGAAATCATGGGTTTCGGTCACGGACATGTATCTGTTCCTCGTGTGGGCCATCGGAAACGCGTGCATGGCTGTCCGCGTCTTACCGGGAAGATATCCTCCGCTGAGAGACTGCGGAATGTTGATGGACTAAACCTATCACGGAGACAGGGAGACCCAGAGAAAAGCAATTTGCATATATGATGATTTATTCAGTGTCCTCAGTGTCTCCGTGGTGATAATCGACTTTTCGACTTCACCCAGGTTGGACGGAAAAGAAGAGCAGGGTCCCGCGTTTCCGGCCCCTGCTCCTGATGGTGTTGCCGACCGGCAACAAGAGCGTCAGCTCTTTCAACCCTTTCATTTCCTGCAGGCAGACCCTGCGGGCGCGGCTTTCTTGAGGTTTTCCCAGAGCGCCGCCTCCTTGGCAAGGTCCTTCAGGCTCATCGCCTTCTTCATCCTGTCTCACCTCCCGTCATCGTCGATATGCATCAATGATAACACAAAACGTAAGGCCGTTGCGTCCTCCGGGAAAGCAGTGATTCACCGGCATCTGCATGGTATAGTGCAGGAGCGGAATGCGATTCCCCTGTCGGAAGCAGCCGCAGGCCATGACCAAAGAACTGAAGCTCATTACCATCGCGCTCCGCGACTTTGCGCTGCCAGTCCCGCGCTTTGGAAGCATCGAAGCCCTCTCCGGGTACGGCCCTGCTGCGCGCGAAGGACAGGAGATCCACAGCCGCGTTCAGCGGAAGCGCCGGAAAGCCGATCCAGCCTACGAATCCGAGGTTGCCGTCAGCCACACCTTCGATCGCGGCGGGTACGGATTCCGGATCACGGGCCGCATGGACGGCATCTTTCATCACGACCCCGCGAAGATCGAGGAGATCAAGACGGGCTTCGCCATCCGTGAGCTGGCGGCGAGGCTTGCAGCAGACCCTTTCAGCCATCCCTACGGCCTTCAGCTCCTCACCTACGGCTATATCCACGGGAAGGAGCAGGGACGCATTCCCCTCCTCTCCTTCCATCTCGTCTCGAGCAGGAGCAAAGACGCGCTCGATCTCCCGATCGCCTTCGATCTTGCCGCCTACGAACGATGGCTCGACGCCAGGCTGAACGAACTGGTTGAGGAGGCGCGGGCAGCGGAAAAGCGGGCGGCCCGGCGCAGAAAGATCGCGGCGAGTTTCCCCTTTCCCTTCCCGGAATCCCGTCCCGGACAGCGGGAGATGATCGCAACGATCGAAGAAGGGATCCGGCAATCCCAGCCGATGCTCCTCCAGGCCCCCACCGGCCTGGGCAAGACCGTGGGTGTGCTCTTTCCGGTGCTGCAGGACGCGCTCGACCGGGGCCAGCGCACGGTCTACGTCACCCCGAAGAACAGCCAGCACGCTGTTGCCGAGGACGCCGTCAACCGGTTCCACGAAGCGGGAGCGAAGATCAAGTCCCTCACCATCACGGCAAAGAGCAAGATCTGCTTCCAGAACGAACCGCTCTGCGACCCCGCGTACTGTGAATTCGCAGAGGATTACTACGGGAAGGTCCAGCGCGGGAATCTCCTTGGCCTCCTGGCGCGGAAGCGGCGTCTCACCGCCCGTGCCTTCCGCAGCCTGGGAGAGGAATACGAGGTCTGCCCTTTCGAACTCCAGCTCGACGCAGCCGTCGAGGCCGATCTCATCATCTGCGATTACAACTACGTCTTCGCGCCCCGATCCGCCTTCCGCAGAATCGCGGGCATCGGCGTGGATCAGGAGGGCAGGCCGAACCTGGTGATCGACGAGTGCCACAACCTCCCATCCCGGGCCATGGACTACTACTCCCCGTCGCTCTCCACCGTCTCGCTCGAACAGCTCCGGCCGGAGCTCCGCGCCCTGGCCGCTCCCTTCTGCGCGGAAGCGCAATCCCTGCTTAACGAGTGCATCGGCGTGATCGTTGCCTGCAGGCCGGAAAACACAAAAGCTCCGGCGCGGATCGAACCTCCTGTCGAAGCGTTCCTCGAACAGGACCTTCGGCTGCGCTCTTTCCTTTCCCGGTATCTGGACCGGAAGGAAGAAATCGAGCGGGGCGATCCGGTCCTGCGGCTGTGCTTTTCCTGGTCCGAGTTCAGCGAAGCGCTCGCCCTTGCCGCCGATGCCGAGTGGAACGAATTCTTTTTCACCTTTCATCCCTCGGACAACGGAGGGATCGTCAAGATCACCTGCTGCGACGCATCGGCCATGATAGCGGACCGCTACGACGACTACGAGCAGACCGTCGGGTTCTCGGCCACGTTAAAGCCCTTCGAATACTATGCCCGGCTCTCGGGACTCGATCCCGGCGGGATCAGGACCGCCGAGTTCGCGAGCCCCTTTGACCGGGAGAACCGCAAGCTCCTGATCATCCCGCAGGTCTCGACAAAGTACGCGGACCGGGAGCGGAATTACGGGAAAATTGCGGAAGCTGTCGGCAGGATCGCGGCGATCAGGCCGGGCAATTACTTTGTCTTCTTCCCGAGCTTCGAATTTCTCGACCGGGTATGCGACGCCTTTCCTGCGCCGGAGGGTTTTCGGATCGTCAGGCAGCACCGGGAGATGAAAGCCGCGGCGGTCGAAGAGGTCCTGGAGACGCTCCGGGAAGGAAAAGGGCCGACCATCGTCTTCGCGGTCCAGGGCGGGAGTTTCGCCGAAGGAGTGGACTATCCCGGCCACATGGCCATCGGCGCCTTCGTGATCGGTCCGCCGCTCCCGGTCTTCGACCTCGAGCGCGAGCTCATGCGCGAGTACTACCAGCGGCAGTACCGGGCGGGATTTGACTATGCCTACGCTATTCCCGCCATGGCCAAGGCGGTCCAGGCAGCGGGCAGGGTGATCCGGTCGGAAACGGACCGCGGACTGATCGTGCTCATGGACTCCCGGTTCATCGAGCCGGGCTATGCCCGGTCCATGCCGCGCGACTGGTTCGAATCGCACGCTGGCGAGCTGGTGTCGGAGAGCATTTTACAGGAAGTGAAGGAGTTCTGGGAGAGAGGATAATGCGAACTATTTGACAGGGATAATACGGATTGACGCAGATTGGCAAAAGTTTGGGTAGGTGCGGCTTTAGCCGCTCAAACACAGATCGAAACGAAACGAACGGCGAACTGGACACGGATGAACACGGATAAACACAGATTAAAGTGCTGAATAGGCCCTGGATATAGTAACGCCCTGGGCAGGGGCGGCTTCTGCCGCCCATGGAAAGCTGAAGCCTCCCGGTGTCAGAGCGATCACCCGCTAGTGTATCTGTCCCCGCTCTCTTCGCGAGAAGAGGTTCTCCGCGGAAGTGGTCCGCCTTTCTCTGCGCCCTGCGGCACTGCAAGAGATGCCTTTGCTTCCGACTGAATCAATGCTCCAGCGTGCCGACCATGGGGATCAGCCGCTGGTACTGCTCGTAGGGGATCTGGGAATGCCAGTGCCCCGTCGCTACGCCGATGCCGATGACGGCATAGAACAGCGCGACGAGCAGCACCGCGTACAGCACCGGCTTGAGCACCCGGACGGTCTTCCCGGCCTTCAGGGTGATGTCGAGTGCGCCTTCGGCGGGGCAGCGGCTCACGCAGGTCATGCAGCCGAAGCATTCCGCGGACGAAACGACCTCCTGCTTCTCCACGTCGATCAAGGTGGGACAGTGCTTGGTGCAGGCATGGCAATGCACGCACTTCGCGTCGTTCCGCCGCACCTTGACCGGGCTCAGTTTCGACAGGAGGCCCAGGAGCGCGCCGTAGGGACAGAGGTAGCGGCACCAGACATTCTTGTACAGGAGCGACAGACCGGCCAGGATGCCGATGACCCACATGCTCAAGCTGGACATGTCGGTGAAGAACTTGAGCATCTTCACGTCGGCGACCATGTAATAATCGCTCATGAAGAACATGACGATCATCGTCGTTCCCATGGCCACGACGATGACCCAGAAGAACGCCGACAGCAGGAGATACTTGATCGCCCGCAAGCCGATGTCGGTGTACCGCTCGACCCGGAAGTTCCTGCCGAAGATCTTCTCGCCTGCCATCCAGACGTACTGCGAGATCGTGCCGATGGGGCAGATCCAGCCGCAAAAGCCCTTCTTGAGCAGGAGCGAGACGCCGCAGATCGCGATGAACATGATAAGGCCCGAGGGGTGGAGCGGCTCCACCTGGAAGCTCGCCACAAAATACTTGAAGGCCATGAGTCCGCCGATGGGCAGGTAGGCGTCCACCGACGGCGGCCGTTCGACAAAGGGCTTGCCGGGCTGCTCGAAATGCTGCACAAAGTGATAGAATTGCCATCCCGCGACGAGCGTGATCACCAGGAACAGCGCCTGGACGCCGTAGCGGAGATACCGGAGGGAAGTGCGTGGATAAGTCATGATGGATTATACCTGCAGGGCAGCCTGCTCCCTATGACCCAGGTCATAGTTCCCGCCTCGGGCAATGGGGCGTGTGTTTTTCGGGAAACCGGCATACCGGCAACGGATCAAAGAGTCGCGAATACGGGCAACAAACTGATATCTCATAATAAACACGAACGCCGCTTCTGTCAAAGGACTTCGGCCGGCGTCGCGGGCAAAATTATATTGACATCAACAAGATATAATGTGAAAATGTTTGTCACATCGGCCTGTGGGGGAGGTTTGAAATGGTCCGGTTCTTTATACGCGCCCTGCCGCGGATGATCCTCGTGTTCCTTGCATCGGTCCTGGTTTGCATTCCCTCGACGTCCTTTTCCGAACCCGCCCAGAAGAAGCTTCTCATCGGCCTCATCCCGGAGATGAACATTTTCAGGCAGAAGGAGCGGTTCCGGCTGCTGGGAGATTATCTGTCGCGCAAAACCGGCATCCCCGTGGAATTCACGATCCTGAGTCGGTACGGAAATATCCTCGAAAGCTTCAATGCGGAGAACATGGACGGCGCGTTCTTCGGATCCTTCACCGGCGCCCTGGCGATCCGGAAGCTCGGCGTCGTACCGATCGCCCGCCCCGTGAACCTGGATAAAACCGCCACCTACCAGGGCTACATTTTCGTGCGCAAGGACAGCGGCATCACGACCGCCCGGGCCATGCGCGGAAAACGCATGGCCTTCGTGGACAAGGCGACCACGGCCGGCTACCTCTTCCCCCTCGCCTGGCTCCACGAGAACGGAATCCGGGACACTGCCGGATTCTTCAGCGAACGGATCTTCGCCGGGAGCCACGACGCCGCCATGCAGGCGGTGCTTGACGGAAAGGCGGATGTCGGCGCGGCAAAGCACAGCGTGTACGACCGCATACGGAAGGAAAACCCCCGCATCGACCGCGAGCTGACGATCCTGGCCCGGTCGCCCTGGGTCCCGTCCAACGGCCTCTGTGTGCGGAAGAACCTCGACCCGGGGCTGAAGCAGCGTCTGCTGGACGCGCTGCTCAGCCTGGAAATGGAAACCGAGGGCAAGGCCGTGCTCGAGAAGATCGGCGCGCTCCGGTTCATCGAAACCTCGGTCAAGGATTACGACCCGGTCTTCGACCTGGCGAAGAAGGCGGGCATCGACATCAAACACTATAACTATGTGAATAAGTAGCGGTCGCCTTACGGGCGGCCGGCCGATCTGCATTGCATGAAACGAAAGATCATCATATCCCTGCTCCTCCTGTTCCTGCTGTCCGCTTCCGGCGGGGTGCTGGCAACATACTACATTGCTGATACCACCACGACGCTCAGCCGCCTCATCACCCTCCATCAGATCGAAGACCTGCGCCAGAACCTGATCATGTCCATCCAGACGGTTCAGTCCGATCTGTACACGATCCATACGCGCATGGGCCACAAACTCGACACCATCGTTGACAACGTGAACAAGCTGGATGCCGACGCGATGACCTGCAGCGGCTGCCATCATGTGCCGGAGGTCGCGGCGGACATCAAGCAGGTCCAGGACCTCGTCGACGAGTATCAGAATTCGCTCAGCTACTATATCACCGTTTCTGCGAACAAGCGCCTGATCGACCGGTACCAGTTCGACGCCGCGAATATCGGCAACCAGCTTCTGGAGGAAACAGGAGCCATGTCCGCCAGGGCAAGCAAACGCCTGGAGCGAACGACCAAAGAGGTTATGGTGAGGATCCGCCAGGCCCAGTTCATCCTTGGTTTCACGATCATCGCCACCCTCCTCCTGGGCGCGGTCGTCGCGTTCCATCTCATCCGTTCGGTCAGCCGGCCCATTCAGGCCCTGGTGAACGCCACCCGCGTCATCGCCATGGGAGACCTGGGCCACACGGTCCAGACCGACGACCGAACGGAGTTCGGCGAGCTGGTGAACCACTTCAACCACATGAGCGGCGCGCTCAAGGAGAACTACGAGGAGCTGACCGAGGAGATCAAGGAGCGCAGGCAGGCGGAAAAAGCGCTCCGGGAGAGCGAAGAACGGTATGCCCTCGCCGCGCAGGGCGCCAACGACGGCCTGTGGGACTGGGACATCTCGAAGAACGACATTCACTACTCGTCGCGGTGGAAGACCATGCTGGGGTACGGCGAGACCGAGCTCGGCAACCAGCTCGATGACTGGTTTGATCTCATTCACGATGACGACCGGGAAACGGTGAAAACGAAGCTGCTTGCCCATATCGACGGCCATTCCGCCCAGTTCGAGGCAGAATACCGCATACGGCACAAGAGCGGCGCCTACCGGTGGGTGCTGGCCCGGGGCGTGGCCGTTCGCGACGAGTCAGCGAAAGCCTACCGCATGGCCGGCTCCCAGACCGACATCACGCCCCGCAAGGACGCCGAGGCCCAGCTCATCCACGACGCCTTCCACGATTCGCTCACGCAGCTGCCTAACCGGGCGCTCTTCATGGACCGCCTGGAGCATGTCATCGATACGACCCGGCGTCATACCGGGCATCTCTACGCCGTCCTGTTCATCGATCTCGACCGCTTCAAGGTCGTGAACGACAGCATGGGTCACCCCGTGGGCGACGCCCTCCTGATCGAGGTGAGCCGACGCCTGAAGGAAACCCTCCGCCCCGGCGATACCGTCGCCCGGCTGGGCGGCGACGAGTTCTCGGTCCTGCTCGAGGATCTTCTGAGCCCCGAGGATATCCGCGAGGTCGCCGAACGGATCCTGCACATGCTCTCCGATCCCTATATCATCCAGAAGCAGGAGCTGATCATCACGCCCAGCATCGGCATTGCGGTCAAATCGCCGAACTACGACAAGCCCGAGCAGATCCTGCGCGACGCCGACATCGCCATGTACCAGGCAAAGACCAAGGGCCGGGCGCGCTACGAATTTTTCGACGCCGACATGCTGGCCACGATCCTGGACCGCCTCCAGCTCGAGGGCGACCTCCGCATCGCCGTCGAGCATCACGCCGGCATGATGCTGCACTACCAGCCCATCATGGCCCCCCGGAACAGCCGCCTCATCGGCTTCGAAGCGCTCGTCCGGTGGAACCATCCCAAGCGAGGCATGATCTATCCGCTGGAGTTCATCCCGCTGGCAGAGGAAACCGGCATCATCATGCCCTTGAGCGACTGGATCCTCGAGGAGGCCGTCAAACAGCTCGAGGCATGGCAGCGCCTCTTCCCGGCGGACCCGCCGCTCACCATGAGCATGAACATCTCGAGCCGCCAGTTCCTGCAGCCCGGCTTCGTCGACAAGGTGCGCAAGGTGCTGAAGCGTCACTCGATCCCGGACGGATCGTTCGCCATCGAGATCACGGAGAGCGTGCTCATGGAGCAGTCGGAAGCGGCCGTTCAGACCATCGAGCAGCTCCGGGACATGCACGTGCAGATCCACATCGACGATTTCGGCACCGGCTACTCGTCGCTCAGCTATCTGCACAATTTCCCGGTGAACGCCCTCAAGATCGACCGGTCCTTCATCGAAAAGATCTCCGGCAACAACGACAACCTGGAGATCATCCGTGCAATCATGGCTCTCGCCCAGAGCCTCAATCTCGAAGTGATCGCCGAGGGCGTGGAGAAGGACCACCAGCTGTCGGTCATCACGGACATGGACTGCAAATACTGCCAGGGCTTCTTCTTTTCCAAACCCCTCTCCCCGGAAGCGCTGGAGCAGTGGATCCGGTCCGACACAAAGTATCTCTCCTGACCCATCGACGTTCATCCCCTTCCGTTCGCCTGGCGCCCGATCTTTCCCATCCCCACCCCGGCCCTCCCCTTGCAACCGGCTTCTCCCCCTTCCGCAGGCAGCTGAAAAAGCCTGGTTTCCTCTCTGCTGTTGATCCTGTTGTGCGACCGTTCACACGGTGGGACGCCGAGCGCTGAAACGTCTTCTTGTGAGGATCGTCGAAGGGAGACGCTACGCAGGATGGTTCGGAAGCGGCACCAGATGCTCGCGAATAAACTCCCGGATGAGTTCCCGGTCCTCCGGCGAGATGGCGACGAATTTCATGCCCATGCCGGGTTCCTTATGGGGCCCCTCGCCGAATCCGTAGATATAGAGCACTTGTGCCTGAGCCTTCACGATGTGCTTGGCTATGACGAAGGTGACGGTATGGCGGGAACCCACAGGTCGGGGATTCAGGGTCTTGATGAAGAGGCCGCTGTCCGAGAGCGCGGTGACAATCTCGGAAGCTCCCTGGCCCGAGCCGTCCACGGATGCCTTGAGAAAGGCGGTAACGCGCAGGGCCGTGCGGGGCGTCGGTTCCACGGCAGCCTGCACGGCCCGGAACAGCTCCTCGGCAGCCACGGGTTTGCGCAGGTACCCCGCGCACCCGATCCGGCGGCAGTGGCTCTCGCTGTCGATGTCGCCGAGCCGGGTTTGGATGACCACGGGGATCGAGGCAAGTTTCTGGTCTTTTCGCATGCGTTCGATCAGTTCGAACCCGCTCTTGCCGGGCAGCTGCAGTTCAGTCACGATGAAATGCGGAATCGCGACGGCAAAAAATTCGAGCGCCTCTTCGGCGCTCTTTACCGTCGTGACGGTGTACCCGAAATTCTGCAGCAGCATGCCCGTTTCGTGCACATCCCGGACGTCGCTGTCGATGACGAGCACCAGCCGTTTTTTCCGGAGCTCTTCCTCTGATGCATGAGCCTGCTGTTCCGTCATGGTCCCGCTCTCATCCCCTTCGACGCCTCGTTGGCCGGAGAACGAGCTGCATTCACGGCTTGTTTCGATTATACCAAAGGAAGGGCGGTGCGGCATCAGCGCGGGGAAGGAAGGCCGGTGAACGAGATCCTGTCGCCCGGCGCAAGGCCGCTGCCGGCCGCGGTCTCGATGACCCATCCGACCGGCCCGCCCGAAGGATAGATCTCGGCGCCGCCCGGCCGGCAATGATCCGCCACCCCGATCACCATGCCCTGCTGATCCACGAATACGATGTCGATGGGATAGGAAACGCTCGCCATCCAGAACGTTACCTGCTGGGGCGGCCGGAAGAAGAACAGCGCCGCCTCGTTCTCCCTGAGCCTGCGGAAACCCTGGAGGCCCTGCGCCTTCTCCTCATCGGTCTCGCGCAACAGGACCACGGAGAAGGAGCGCGCGGCTGCTCCTGCCTTTGCCGGCATCACGGAGATCGCCGGCCGGTCTGCCGCTGCTTCGGCAAGCCTGATCTCTGCGGCAAGCACGAGGATGCCCGCGCCGATGGTGATCACCGTGACCAGGGCTCCCACGCGGAGGTATTCCAGGAAGCCGATCTCGACCCGCTTCCTGGCCTGCTGCGCCACGATCAAGTTCGCCACGGACCCGATGAGGGTCAGGTTCCCGGCCAGGGTGCTGCTCATGGCAAGGGTAAGCCACAGGACCCGCTCCCCTCCCAGGGATTCGATGAAGGACTTGAGCAGCATGACCGCCGGCACGTTGCTCACCACGTTCGAGAGCGCCGCCGAGAGCACGGAGAGCCCCGCGATCCGGGCAAGGGGCGGCACTCCGGACAGATCGCCTGCCCAGGCAATGATCTTCCCCGCAAGACCCGACGCCTCCACGCCGCGCATGACGATGAACAGCCCGGCAAAGAACAGCAGCAGGGTCCAGTCCACCCCTTCGAGCACGCGCTCCGTGCGCACCCCGCCCAAAAGCATCAGCGCGACCCCGCCCGCGGCTGCCGACAGCGAGTACGGAAAGCCCGCCGAAAAGGCGACGAGGACCCCGGCGCATACGAGCAGGGAGAGGATGAGCAGCCTGCGGTCGACTACGGGCGCCGGAACAGTCGGCTGGTGGTCGAACCGGGTCTTGGCCAGGTCACCGCGATAGATGAGCCGGATCACGGCGATGCTGACCACGAGCCCGATCGCGGCCACCGGAACAAGGGCGGCGAAAAACGGGAGGTAGGGCACGCGGGAATAGATCCCGATCAGCATGTTCTGCGGATTGCCGGTTATGGTCATGACGCTCCCGATGTTCGACGACGTGGCGAGCGCAAGCAGGTAGGGCATCGGATTGACCCGCAGCTGCAGCGCAACCTCGAGCACAATGGGCGTGAAAAGCAGGCAGATGGTGTCGTTCACGAAGAGCGCCGAGAGCACCGCCGAGGAAAGCGAGACGAGGGTGAGCAGCTGCAGCGGCGTGCGGGAATGGGTGATGATCCTGCCTGCCATGAGCTCGAAGAACCCGGCGATCCGGAGATAGACCGTGATGACCATCATGCCGAAGAGGAGCAGGAGGGTGTGCAGGTCCACGGCGGCAAACGCCTCGTCCAGCGTCAGGACGCCGGTAACGACCATCAGCACCGCGCCGACGAGCGCGCCCGCCGGGCGGTCGATGTGCACCCGCGGGATCTGGCGGAGGCCGATGAACAGGTAGGTGATGAGGAAGATGACGGTCGCAGTCAGCACAGGGGCAGTCTACCATGGCCGGAACCGGGAGTCCAGCGCGAGCAAGGCCGCATTCCCTGTTTCCTTCTTCGGCCCGGCATGCTATACTTTGGGTGCGTTGCCATCCCCTTCGAGGAGCGTATCGATGATCGAACGCAGGGGTGAAAAGATCGGCTGGACCGGCGGCTTTCTCGGCGGCTTCCTCTGGGTGCTGGTCCTCTCCCTCATCGCCCTTGCCCAGGGGAGACTCCTTTCGGGAACGATCGGACTTCTGCTCTTCCTCGTGGCGGTCGCATCGGTCATCATTTTCGCTCCCTGGCGCCATCCCGACGCACGCTATCACCTCCTGATGACACCGATCTTCCTGGTCCTGGTTCTCTCCGTCCTCTGGGCATACTCGCTCTTCGCCGGCGGGCTCGGACCGTGGTGGTCCCTGCCCCTCGTAATCCTTGTATTCGCCATATTCTGCCAGATGCGCGGCAAGAGGTGGAGCGACTCCGGAGCGCGCTGATCTATGCGATCCTTGACGCTCCTGCATGCATTGGTCCTTCCCCTGCTGTTCCTTTCGGCTGTTGATGCGGATCAGAAGGCGGCTGGTACGGTCCTTCGCGATTTCACAAGCGACGGATGCAGCCTCTTCCCCGACGGCACGCTCAGGGACCGGGCGAAGTGGTGCAGCTGCTGCCTGGAGCATGATATCGCCTACTGGCGCGGGGGAACCGGGAAAGAACGGAAGCAGGCGGATGAGGCGCTCCGCGACTGCGTGCGCGAACGGACCGGCGACCAAGCGCTCGCGGAAACCATGTACGTCGGCGTGCGCGCCGGCGGCCATCCCGCCTTTCCCACGTGGTACCGCTGGGGCTACGGCTGGGACTACGGGAGAGGCTACAAACCGCTGACGGAAAGCGAGCGGCAGTCAGGGGAAGCGAAGATCAGGGAATACTACGAAAAACATCCTGCCGGGTATTGCGCGGAAAAACATACACAACAGGAATAGATCATTGGACACGGGTTTGCGCGGATCAGATCTGATGAAAGCTTCGATCTATTACTGATCTATCCGCTTTTATCAAAGCCTTATCCGCCTTGATCCGTGTCAAAAGTCTTTCGTCAATTCCTTTGAGCTCGGATTTACACCGATAATATCTGGTGAAAGCCATAACGTCCAAGTGGGTGAAAGGAGCCTGACCATGAGAAAGCTCGGTTCCCTGGCACTGCTCTTCGTCATGTTCTGGGTGTTCCCGTCAGTTGCTGCGGAAAAGAAGGAACGGCCGGAAAAGTGGGCGCGGCCGGTGAAGGCGGAATTCCTGCGGAACTGTTTTCAGCTGGACAACAAGGTCTACCGTGCGGCGCAGCCCGCAAAGAAAGGGTTCCTGGAACTGCGTCAGCTGGGCGTGACGGACGTGCTGAACCTGAGGGACTTTCATTCCGACGACGAGGACGCGAACGGGGCGGGGCTGAACCTCCATCGCGTCAAGATGGAGGCCGGCGATATCGAGACCGCGAGCGTGGTCAAGGCGCTCCGGGTCATCAGGAATGCGGAAGGCCCGGTGGTGATCCACTGCTGGCATGGCGCCGACCGCACCGGCATGGTCGCCGCGTTCTACCGCATCCTGTTCCAGAGCTGGTCCAAGGAAGATGCCATCGACGAGCTCGTGAACGGAGGGTACGGATATCACGCGATCTACAAGAACATCCCCGAATTCATCAGGAGCGCGGATATCGAGGAATTACGAAGACAGATTTCGACGCCGTAACACCGGGGTGGCGCGTTGCCGCCCCTCGCGAGGTAGGGCCCGTCGGGTTTCAGTTCTACTGGCTGCCTGTCTTGAGCTTGATGACTTCCTTGGTCTTCAGATCCAAGGAATAATATTCATCCTTTTCGGTGGTGATAATAAGCTTCTCATTCTTTATCGTCAGATTCGTTATAAAAACATCTTGAACGTCCTTCTCGAGCAACGGATTGATCCGCGCCTCATAGATCCTCTTTTCCCATAGTTTCTTTCCTGTAGTATTATCGAAGGCAACAACGTGCCCCATCTGCGACACAGGCGCCTCGTACCGTACGCCGCTATACACAACAGGATCAACATCTCGCGGCGCAGCACGTTTTGCCGAAGCGGGAAGAGCCGCAATAAGAACGATGAGGATTGAAACTTTAAGTATTCTTGCGCTCATGTTTTAGCATCCTGTCGGGTTTCACTTCGTTCTCCCCGACCTACGACCTGAGGTTAATAGCGTTATTCTAGCTTTGCTCGAAACAATCCTTATCTTATTAGCGCAGGCTCTGTCATGGCCATAAAGTCTGAACGTATATTCATGAAATCGACGCCCGGAAACGATTACTTCTTTGTGTAGTATCCGATCAATTGAACCTGCCCAGAGATTGTCTTTGACCCCATTAAAATCGATCTGCTTGTTAACATTTTGCACATTGTCAAATTCGGCTCTGACTTTTCTTCTCTTAGCACCCCAAACGAGACCGGGATATATTTCTGCTTCTATAGATATTTTTGTCTTATCTTTCTTCGTAAGTGGGTAAACATAGCTAACCCTAATGATATTACCATCGTGCCAATATGGCGTTGATATCAATTCCATGATCGCGAGCAGTCGCTCCCTTCTATTTTTTACTTTCTTCCATCCTCTCCAGCAGCTTGAACTGCACCCGCGCCCGATGCAGGTTGTGGCCGGGGTAGCGGATGCGGAAATAGGTGTCCCCGCGGAGATAATCAGCAAGGAACCGGATGCCGAGCTCGAAGGTGATCACCTGGATGGAGAGCGGCAGCAGCTCGATCTCGCGCTTTGTCAGGAACGATCCGGCGGTTTCGAGATATCCCGCTTTGATCGTTTCATACAATCCGGCGTCGAAGCGGACCGCGTCCAGATCCGGCGCATCCTCTCCTTCCGGATTGGCCGCCGACCGCACGCAGTCGCCGAAATCGAAATGCACGATCCCTGGCTTGACCGTGTCCAGGTCGACCATGCAGATCGCCTTGCCGGTTCCCTTGTGCACCATCACGTTGTTCACCTTGGGATCGTTGTGCACCACGCGCAGCGGGATTTCTCCGGTTGCGATGTGGTCGGTCAACGCTGTTGCCAGTGATCGGCGGCGGTAGACGAATTCGCGTTCCGCCATGATTTCGCGCGAACGGTTCTTCGGATCGGTTCGGAGCGCCTGGTCGAATTCGTCAAGATACCGGCCGGTGTAATGGAACCCGGGCAAGGTGTCGTGCAATTGGTCAGGATGGAGATCGGAAAGGAGTTCCTGGAAGGACCCCAGCGCCCGTCCGATCTCGAAGGCGTGTTGCTCTCCCTGCACCGTGTCGAAGACCTCGCCGGATTCGATGAAATGGAACATGCGCCAGTAATCGCCCTTCCCGTCGACAAGATAGGTCTTGCCGTCCCTTGTCCGGAGCAAGGCAGGCGTTGTATTCTCGGGATCGGGGATGCCCGCCCTGCGCAGCCGCTCCTGCACATGGGTGGTCACGGTCTCCACATTCGCCATCACCTGCTTGGGATGCAGGAACACGTGCTGATTGATCCGCTGGAGAATGTATTTCCTGACGCCGGCGTCGGACGCGATCTCGCAGAGATAGGTTTCGTTGATCAGGCCTGAGCCGAACCGCTCGGCGCGCTGGAGCGTGCCGGGAAGGGAGAAGTGCCTGATGATCCGCTCTTGCATGATGGGAGCATTGTACTGATTCGCGAGTGGATTAGCAAGGCGGGCGATGGGGCTTGAACCGCGAAGAAAATGAAGGAGCGGATCAACAGCCTCTTACCGCGAAGGCGCAAAGGACGCGAAGAACTGCAGGTCTTCCGCCGTTTTTTCCGGTTTTACTCGCGTTCATCCGTGTTCATCCGCGTCCTATTGCTTTCTTCTGACGTTTATTCCGGTTTTTATCCGTGTCCATCCGTGTGCGTCCGTGTCCAAATGATTTTAGTTTTATCCGCTCTTATCCGCGTTCATCCGCGTCCAAACTAATGGGATCTGTGTTTCGGCTTTTGCGCTCTCTCTGTGCTCTCTGTGTCCTCTGTGGCAAATTCCGTAGTTGTTTGTTTTGATCCGCGTTCATCGGCGTCCCAAGCCGACTTTGAGTCCTCGCGTCTTCGTGGTAAAGGAGTTGGTTCCTCACCTTTCTTGCGTGCCCAAGAAAGGTTGAGCCAAAGAAGGGCACCCGGCGATCATTCTGATCCGTCATGCTCGGTCGTCCTCAGGGCATTTCGGAAACTCGCCCTGCGGGCTTCGGACATCCGAAATGCTTTTCCTTCGGACTCTGTCGCCTGACGGGAATAATCGCATGGGAACGGTAGTCAACGGCAAAGGCTCGTCGTTGGCTGGATTGATCCGCCGTTATCCGCATTCATCCGCGTCCAAAAATCTTCCTGTTTTTTCGTATCTCTGTTTTGTTTTCCCTCTGTGCTCTCTGTGTCCTCTGTGGCAAATTCCGTAGTTGTTTGTTTTGATCCGCGTTCATCCGCGGCCCAAGCCGACTTTGCGTCTTCGCGTCTTCGTGGCAACGTTCTTTACAATCCCGTCGCCATGGTCTGGAAGAACGTGACGGCATCGACGGCAAAGGGCAGGGCGCAGTTGTCGTGCGTCGTGGGCTGCGAGCCTGCATTGCAGTTCACGAGCGTCACCGACGTCGATCCGTTGTTGGTCATGGCTGTCAAGGCAGTCGTTGCATTGGCATAGGGCACGATATCGTCCGCCTGCCCGTGGAAGAGCCGGGTGGGAACCTTGGGCGCCCAGTTGTAGATGTCGTTCCCAGCGACATGCGCTTTGAGCGCGGCCTCGCCCGAACCCAGGTAGCTCGACACGAATGCCGGGTTCAGCAGCGTCGTGGTCGCCACGCCCGGCCCGCCGAGGGCGCTGCTGATCTCGCTCCTCGTGTAGCTGCCGTTGAAGTAGGCATTGACCACAGCCGTGTAGGCGGAGGAAAAGTAGTAATCGATCGAGCTCGGGCTGTTGTACAGCGTGTCGTAGGCCTTGATAAAGAACGCGGTGAACGCGGGCTCCACCTGGCTCGGGAGCGCCACAACATAATGGGCCGTTCCCGTGAGATCGTAGGGCCCGTCGCCGGCCGCCGATGCGGTGATCGGGAATTCCGCGGACAGGCTTTGCTCCATCAGCTTCTGCGTGGCGATCGTCGCGTAGCCGCCTTCGGAATACCCGGTGAGAAAGAGCTGGCCGTTCGTGGAGGCGTTCACGGACGGATCGGCGAAGAAGGTCCGCGCCGCACGGTTCATGTCGACCGTGGCCGAGGCAAGCGTTGCCGCATGCAGGTAGGGATGGACCATGCCGAGGGAATCGCCGAATCCCAGGTAGTCGGGCAGCACGGTAATGAATCCCATGCCCGCAAGAGCAGCGCCGATCAGACCTTCGGAAGCGGTCACCGAGCTTGCCGAAAGTCGCGACGGCGCATCGCTGTCCTTGAAGATCGTGCCGTGCTGATAGCTGATCACCGGCCGGTTCGCGCTCCCGGGCGACGGCAGGCAGACCAGGCCCGAGGCGTTGACCAGCGCGCCCGAGGGATCGGGCGTCCCATAGGTGAGCCGGTAGCAGGCGGCCCCGTTCTTTGCCGTAATACCGGTGATGCCCAGGGCCGAGATGCCGAGGTTCAACAGATCAGCGCTGAAGGACGCTGCCGGGGACCAGGACATGAGCTGCCCGGCCGTTGCGGGCTGCGGCGGCGCGCTGCTCTTGGAATGCCCGCAGCTCATGAGCATCGAGGCCGCGAGGAGGGCGACAAGGATGCCTGCCGGACGGTTCGCCCGCCCAAAAGATCGATAGATTATTCCTGCTGTGAATTTCATGATGAGAACCTCCTGAAACGGTGCTTGGATATTTGATATAAGGGTAGCACCTGTTTACGGCTGATGCAATCGGCGGGATAAAGAGAGGAGAACAAGCGACGAGCGAGGACCCTTCCGTGTTCATCCGAGTCCAAAACGTATTTCTTCGAGTCTTTGTGCTTCTCTTCACGAATAAAGCCGGAGAGATCGTTCTCTCCGGCCTGGAAATTCACATCCCTGCAACGTCATTGACGCTCCCTCCCCCGCAAAGCGGAGCAGGGACTTTCGCATCTATATGCCGAATTGCTTCGTTGCGACCCATTTCATGCTCAGGAGCGACCAGAAATCCATTGCCATCCTGTTGAGAACATAGTCGTAAGGGAGCCATCCATAGCCGTTGTCGCCCCATGTCGTGCCCCAGGAATTGCGGATGAGCAAAGCTCCCGTGGCTTCCCTGTTACATTTCGTATTCCTGATCTTCTTGCTGTCATCGTAACCCACCGCGACGATGGCATGGCCCCATTGCGCCTGTTCTCCCGGGCACGGATAGGGAATGCCGCCCTTGACGTCGGTATTATTGAACGAAGGAAATCCCCAAAAACCGAACATGGACGGGACCCCCGCGGCAAGATACTGCTTGACCGACGCAAGCACCGTGGCGGGCGGCACGTTCGCAGCCTGTGGATCATGACAGAAATATCTGAGCGCTTCGTATGCATCCGCGATGGCGTACACAAAGGCAGTCGGTTCCTTGTCGAAATCAGGCACCGTATAGGGCCAGTATTTTTCTGCAGGGATGCCGCAGAGGCAGAGCGCGCCCATTACGTTTCTCAGCCATGCCCCGGAATCGCCCGTCACTTTCATCAGGTTGCGGGTCGTCTTGTACAGGAACAGCCGGGAGCCGTCGATATACTGCCCGAAGGCCCTTCGTTCGAAATATTCCACGACCCCCATGCCCGCATGTGCCGAACAGGAACCGAGATTCAGCTGGTTCTCGATCGGGGAGCACCATTGCCTCAGATCGATGGTTGACGGCGCGGACAATGCCCGGCCGCCCAGACCGAGCCCTTTCGACAATTCCGCGATTACCGGGTGTTCCGCCGAATAGTCCCGCAGATCGGGCAGAGGCGGCAACCACCCCGTTCCGACGACTTCTCCCGTGCCGGAAAGCTCCACTTTGCCGTAGAGGGAATACATTTCACGTGCCTCCTTTCTTTGAGAAGCGGTTGGTCTCTTAGTCCATCAGCACCGTCGCCAGCGTCTGTCCCCTGTCCGTTCCCCGTTCGGCAGCGATCGCAAAAATATAAACGCCGGCTTTCCAGGTCTGCGTATTGATGGGAACGACATTGATGTGATAGAAGCCGGGCAGCCTTCCTGCCGTGACGCCGGTCATGTTTACCAGCGCTCCGCCGGGCCCGACGATCATGGGGTCCACCTTGAAGTTGGACATGCCGAGCCCCGTGACCGGTGCGCCGTTGACATCCGTTGCAGACACAATGATGTAGTTGGGTTGACGATTTCCCGGCGCCGCGATCGTGTCCTCAGAAAAAGCCGTCAGAACCAGTCGTGCCATAGTGACCTCCTTGTGTGAACTTGCCTCTTTCGGCTTCGCGGGCTGTGCCCGCGTTGTTGCCTGTTTCCGTGTGCAGGAAGCACGAAAGGAATGCCGATTACGCGATGGTGATCCATCGAAGGCGCGCCTCCTGTATCTCAGGAGGCTAAAGCTTATCACAGCGGGCAAGATTGAAAACTACTCGATCGGGTAGGAACGCGGAGTATTTTTCGGGGATGACCGAAGGTAGTAGGAAAAAAGAAACGGCAAATACGAGCTATCGCGAGATCAGGGGCATGAAAGGGAGGGCAAAAACCGGATGGTGATTATTCTTGTCCGTTCAATAACGAGACCGTTAAAAATCTCGATAACCGGCGGCGTTCATGGCGCCGGTGACCGGTTCCTTACTCAGCCGGTCCGGCCGCATCCACCTTGAAGAAGGCCATCGTGTTTCGGACCTGCATGGTCCGCGCGGAAAGCTGTTCGGAGGTCGCGGCCATCTCCTCGGCGATCCCGGCGTTCCGCTGGATCACCTGGTTCAGCTGCTGGATCGCCTCGCTCACCTGGCCCGTTCCCGCGGTCTGTTCGCGGTAGGCCGCGCTGATCTCCTGCACCAGTTCCGCCGTGCGCCGGATGTCCGGGATGAGCTTGCCGAGCAGGATCCCCGTCTGCTCCGCGACCTCGACGCTGGACCGGGACAGGTTCGTGATCTCCTCGGACGCAATGCGGCTCCGCTCGGCGAGTTTCCGGACCTCGGCCGCCACGACCGAGAACCCCTTGCCGTGTTCGCCCGCGCGCGCAGCCTCGATCGCCGCATTCAGCGCCAGGAGGTTCGTCTGGCGGGCGATCTCCTCGACGATCGATATCTTTTCGGCGATCTCCTTCATGGCGTCCACCGTGCGGGTGACGGCGGACCAGCTCGCGTTCGCGTCCTCCGACGACCTGGCGGCGATCGTCCCGATCTGGGCTGCGCTCTCCGCGTTCTGCCTGATCAGGGAAGTCATCTCCTCCATCGACGACGCCGCTTCCTGGATCGACGCCGCGTACCCTGCCGCGCCCTCGGAGACCTGCCGCGCGCCCGAGGACAGCTCGGAGCTTCCGCGGGCCACATGGTCGGAAGCTTCCTTGACGTTCGCGACCACCTCCTGCAGGTTGCGGACCATGACCACCATCGCGGAGAACAGCTGACCGACCTCATCCTTCGATCCGGCCGTGACCGTCACAGTCAGGTCGCCGTTGCTTAGCGCGCCCAGCTTGGACCTGAGCGCGGACAGCCGCTGGAGACTCCTCCGGACCATGACGGTGACCGCCACGGCAACCGAGAAGATGCCCATGAGGCCCAGCATGATGTAAACGGTCTGCATCGCCCGTATCTTGGCCAGCGGCGCGGACAAGGGCACCGAAATGCTGATCGCGCCCAGGACCGTTCCGTTGGCAACATCGTGACAGCTGCCGAGACAGTTCTTGCCCATGAAATCGGCCGTCGCGGTGTAGGGATACACGCCCCGCATGCGGTCGCCGTCCACGACGACCCGTTCCCTGCCGGTTCCCAGGACCTCACGCTCCAGCGCGTCCTTAGCGTAGTCCTCCGCCGGCCCCCTGCCGTACTGCCGGTCGAGCACCTCGGCGCGCACGATCCGCACGTCGGCGATATGGGTCATCTGCTCCAGGAACGGCCGTTCGGATTCCCGATAGCCGCCCGCGATCATCATGGTCGTCAGGGCGTTCTGCATCGTGTCCCGGTAGGCCGGAAGCGTGGAATTCCGCACCTCCTCCATGAGCATGCGCCGCGTGTTGATCGTGGTGACGAAGACGCTGATGATGATGCCCAGGATGACGAAAAGGATGATCGGGATTGCGATCTTCCAGCGCAAGGACAGGTCCTTCAACGGCATTGCGGTTCCTCCCGGGCAGAACGGATTCGGGGCATATTAACTGAATAAGGATTTTGGGACAAGCCAATAAAAACCAGGCTGGCCTTCTCCCGGTTATTTTCCCGCGAGAGCGGAAGGAACACTGCCCCATCGGCAGATACCCATGTGAAACGTACGAAGTAAAGCACGACGCTGCAGGCTGAATGAGCCGGCATGTTTTGCCGTTTTCCGATCCTGCCCATCTCGGCTCTGGTCGCATGCCTCCGCAGGTTTTCGTTGAATTCGGCCGGGTTCTATGCGAATATGCAGCTGTGAACGGGAAACGGGAAATCGTCGCTGCAGTCATCCTCATCGCGCTCGCAGCGGTCAGCTTTGCGCGCGATGCGGTCTACTCCGATCCGATCCGGCTCTACACCGATGTGGTTGCAAAATCCCCCGACAAAGCCCGTCCCCATAACAACCTCGGCCATTACCTGAAGATCGCCGGCCGCCAGGCCGAGGCGCAGGCCCAATTCGAGAGGGCGCTCGCCCTGATGCCGGAATATCCCGACGCGCTGAACAACCTCGCAACGATCTACACCAACATCGGCCGGCGGCAGGAGGGCATCGCCCTGCTCCAGAACTGCCTCCTCCTGAACCCGGCGCATATCCAGGCGCGGTACAACCTTGCCATGCAGTTCTATGAAGGGGGATTTCTGCCCGAGGCGGAGCGGGAATACTGGAACATCATCAAGATCGCGCCGCAGAGCGGCGAGGCCGCCTTTGCGCAGCGAATGATTCAGATGATCCAGAGCGGGAAAAGGATGCAGTGAAATCAGAGATGAGTAAGAGCAATAAAAGGCTTGTCTCGCGCAGAGCCGCGGAGACCGCAGAGAACGGCTAGAACCAGAGACGAGAGTCAAAAGATTCTGTTTAGCTACTATTTATCCGTGCCCTCCATGTTGATCCGTGTCCAATCTTTAATCCGAATTTATCCGCGTTCATCCGCGTCCCAATAGTACTTCTTCGAGTCTTAGCGTCTTCGCGGCAAAATCTTTTCCTCTCGCAGAGACGCAGAGGAGCAGCGAAAAGCTAAGGATTGGCTCTTGCAAAGACGCAAAGGCGCGAAGAAAAGCAGCGGCTAAATCCGGGACGACGATCTAAAGACCTCATCCGTGTTCATCTGTGTTGATCCGTGTCCGATCTCTAATCCGAATTTATCCGCGTTCATCCGCGTCCCACTGGCTCTTCTTCGCGTCTTTTGGTGTCTTTGTGGCAAAGGTTTTTGATTCTCACTCAAAATAATTGAACTTCACGATGGCCCAGAGGGCCGAGAACCCGTCCTTCCACCCGATCTTCTTTCCTTCTTTATAGGACCGCCCGCCGTAGGAGATGCCGATCTCATAGAGCCGGTACCGCCCCCGGGCAACACGCGCCGTGATCTCGGGTTCGATGGCGAATCTATTCGAGACGAGCTTGGGCGCGATTTCCTGCAGCGCCTTCTTCGTGAACATCTTGTAACACGTTTCCATGTCGGTAAGATAGAGGTTCGTGAAGGCGTTGGAAAAGGCGGTGAGGAACTTGTTCCCGAGATAGTGCCAGAACCGCAGAACCGCGTGCGGCCTGCCGCTCATGAACCGCGACCCGTAGACCACTTCGGCCTTGCCGTCCAGGATCGGCTTGAGCAGGTCGGAAAACTCAGCCGGATCGTATTCCATGTCGGCGTCCTGGATCACGATATAGTCGCCTGTCGCCGCCGCAAACCCCGTCCGTACCGCAGCGCCCTTCCCGCGGTTTTTCTCGTGAAAGATGACGCGGAGCGGCGGCTGGAGCTTGGCGAGATACTCCCGCGTGCCGTCCCGGGACCCGTCGTCCACCAGGATGATCTCCTTCTCGATGCCCGCCGGCAGCGGCGCATCGACCACGCGTTTCAGGCTCTGTTCGATGGTGCGGATCTCGTTGTACACCGGCATGACGACGGTCAGAACGGCCATGGGATCTCCTTATATTGGTCTTCCGACTTTCGCGTGGGGGAGTATCTTGAGATTGTTATGCTGTTACCAGTCCTCAGACGACCCTCCGGCCACCTTTCTTGCTTGCCCGAAGAAAGGTGGCGCCCAAGAAGAACACCCCGCGACTATTCTGTTCCGTCTTGCTCTGTCGTCCTCGGTACATTATAGAAACTCGCCCTGCGGGCCCAGACAGTCTGAAATGTTTCACCCGCGGACTCGGTCGCATGACGGGAATGTTCGCAGGGGGGGCAGGCAAAACCTTAATAACTGTTACTCAGCATGTTCCCGGAACGTTTTCTACGCGCCTTTGCGTCGCTGCGACAAAACAAGCTTTGCTTGTCTAGCTGTTCTCCGCGCCCTCTGCGGCTCTGCGGGAACATGCCCTGGCATTGCCTATTTCCAGCGCGGAATATTATACAGCTTCGTGCAGATCGCGTCGAACTGAATTTCCTCGCTCCGCAGGCGGTCCCGGTATCGCTCGATGTCGCCGTCCCGGCCCTGGAGCTCCGGCGAAACGAGGCAGAGTTTGAACCCCGCGTCCTTGAGCGTGCGGAAGGCAGCCTTGTCGATCGGGAGCTTCGTAAAGCAGTCCACCCAGACCCAGTCCACTCTTCCCCTGAGCGCCAGCACCGTGTCCAGCCCCTCATACTCCGAATAGCGGACCGCGATGTTTCGCTCTCCCTGCGACGAGAGCAGCATCATCATGGGAAAGGATGAGTCGAGGAAGAAGTAATCGCGCACGCCGGCTCGCCGGATCAGCTCCAGCACGCGATGCTCGATCCGTTCGCTCTTGATGTTCAGGATGAGCGTGCCGTGGCGATACCCTGCGAGGTATTCCTCGAAGTCTTCGCCGTCGGTGAACGGGTCGTGCTGCAGGATCAGCCGATCCCCCCGGTCGCGAAGATCAAGCTCCACGCCGTATTCCACGGGTACCTTGGCCAGCTCGTCTTTCCTGTTGATGCGGTGGGCGATGAACTTCATGACGACAACCCCTTCTTGAGCCGCACGCTGAAATCGAGCGTGCGCTTGATGAACTTCCATTTCGACCGGAGGCCCGTGTTCCAGCTCGACGCGCCGTGGATGCGCGGCGGAAACCGCACCGGGAACCGGACGATCTCGAATCCCCGCTTCCGCGCGAGGTAGAGCGCGTAGAGATCGAGGGAAAAATCGTCGGGCGGGTTCGTCCAGCTCTCGAGGAACCGGCGCGGAAAGAGGTTCGGCTGGGCATTGATGTCCCAGAGCCGCTGCCCGAGGTACAGCGTCTCGAACAAGCTCATCCCCACGGTGAACACCTGGTCGAAGAGCGGCCGTCCCCGGCGGCTGCCCTTGACCAGAATGGCCCCCGGATTGCCGCGACGCTCGATAATCTCCAGCGCGCGCAGCGCATCGGAGGGGTCGGTCTGCAGGTCGGCGTGGGTCCATCCCGCGTACTCGCCGCGGGCCGCCGCCAGTCCCTGCCGGATCCCGTAGCCGTATCCGCGGTTCACCGGCACGAGCACGGTGCGCGCGAAGGGATAGCCCGGCAGCAACTCGTCCAGCACCTTCTGGCTGCCGTCCCGCGATCCATTGTTGACCAGGATCGCCTCGACATCGGGCCGGGTGATCGCCGCCTTCAGCCGCTCCAGGATCAGCGGGATGTTTTTCGCTTCATCGTAGCAGGGGATGACGAGCGAGAGTTTCATGGCTTCTTCCGGTCCCGGTGTTCGTACACGGTCAGATAGAAGCCGTTCGATCCGTTCTTCGTCTTGTTGCTGAAATCGAGTTCCGTCTCCGACGGCGCCTCGCGCAGGCCCGTGGATTCGAAGCCATCCTCCGCGAGGATCGACGCGATCTGCTGCGGGAGCGGCCCCCGGTGGCTCACGAAGACGATTGCCCCGTCGTGAGGAATGCGGCCGATCAGTTCCCGCTGCAACGACGGAGCGTAGTAATTGAAGTTCGTCACCACATTGTAGTTCCGCATGACCGACGGCATCAGTAGGAGGTTCATGGTCCAGTCGTACTCGATCGCCAGCGCTTTTTTATGCGCGGCAAGCACGGAGACGATCTCGCGCTCGTCGAAGGGATCCCGGCGCGACGCGAAGACTCCCGGCGCCGACGCAAGGAAGAGGAGCGCCATGACCGCGGCAAGGCCGGGTGCAGACCAGGCGCGGAGCCGCGCGGCGATCCCTTCCCGCCTCACCTTGCCGATGAGATACGAAAGCCCCTCGCCGATGCCGATGGCGAAGAGCGGGAGCAGGATCAGCGTATGACGCGTGGGCCCGAAGGAAAGCCGCCGCATCACGATGAGGACCGCCCAGGTGAGGGCGGTCACGCCGGCGAAGAGGCCGAGCATCCGCCGATGGCGGTCCTTGGTATCGATGCAGCTCGCCGCACCGGCGATAAAGAGCGCCAGGAGCAGGTATTCCAGAGGCGCGGCGAGGGGATGGCCCGCCGGAAGCAAAGCCACCGTGTTCCGGAAAACGGCGATACCGTTCTCCCCGAAGAACCGGACCGAGTACCACGCCGCTTCGAGGATCCCGGAAGGCAGCGAGAAGGCATACTCGCCGTTCACGCCCCCGTTCCAGCTGATATAGGCCGCCTTCTGCGGCACGGTCCTGATGAAGAAATAGTAGAGCGGCGCAATGAAGAGAAGCACGACCGCGAGGGTAACGGCAAGGTTCGCTGCGGCATCTCGCATAGCCTCCCGCGATCCGCCCCGGCTCACAAAAAGCGCAATGAAGACGCCCGGCAGAAAGAACAGGATCTGGTACTGGGCCGTGCAGAGCACACCCAGGCCCAGGCCCAGGAGCAGCATTCGCGGATAGGTCCAGGCGCCGGGCTTCAGCATTCCCTGGAGCAGGAGCAATACGGCAACAGCAGCCGGAATGCCGATCGCGTAACTCGACATCTGCTTCGCATAGATGATGTTCTCCCAGGAGAAAGCGGCTACGGCGACGGCAAGGAGCATCGACGGGAAACCTTCGCTCCCCCGGAAGCGCCAGTACCAGACGGCCAGCAGCGCGAGCCCGAGAGCGCCGGCAAGGAAAGACGGAAACCGTCCCCACCAGAGCACATCACGGTACGGCTGGTCGGAAGAGATGAGCAGCGCCGTGAGAAGGTACTGGAGCGGCGCATAGGTCGTCCTGTTCGCCACCGCATAAACCTTGTCAAGATATCCCGCTTCGCGCGGCCCGTCCTGGGCGTTGTTGATCGCCACCGCCACGTTCAGATCGTCGATATGGCTGAAGTGCGATCCCAGGCCGGCAAGACGGACGGCGATTCCCAGGAACAGCAGGCAGCACAACGCGATGATCCAGGTTCGTTTATTCATAGGACAAGGCGCTCCTCCGGAAAACCAGCCATTTCATGCCGATGAAATTCAGCACCGTGCTCGTACCCGTGGCGGCGAGCACGGCGAAAAAAACCGCGCCGGGCAGAAGCAGCAGGCAAAGTTTGTTGACCAGCACGTTGGCGCCGAGCGTCGTTGCGTAGACCGCGGCGAACCGAACCGCCTCGGCCAGGGACCGGCGCTTCTGTTCGAAGGTCCAGTGCTTGTTCAGGAAATAGGACACCACGGTGCCGCAGACGAAGGAAACCGCCTTGGCGGGCGAGTGGCTTGTCACGTTCAGGAGCAGATAGTAGGTCCCCCAGTCCGTTCCGACGGCAAGGGAACCGACAACAAGGAACCGCTTGATCTCTTTCGTCAGTCGATGCATGGTAAAATCACCTTTGCCGCGAGGGCACGAAGACACAAAGGAACGGCAGACAACCAAGATGCTATGACCTCAAAAAACGCTGCGCTTGAACTCGCCTTCCCCATGCGGAAAGGATTTTCGCGGGGTGCCCTTCTTTGGGTCACCTCTTCGTGTCATTGCGACTCGTGATAAACAGCATTTATATGATGAACTCGTAAAAAGGCTTTCGCCACAGAGGTCACCGAGGACACAGAGAAAAATATCTTGTTTTATGAAGCATTATCTCTGTGATCTCTGTGTGCTCTGTGGCAGATTTTGACTTTCTACGATTCTGTCATATATGCTTCTGGCAGAACTCCCGGTACTTCCTGTCGAGCTGTCCTACCCTCTCCGGATTCATGGTCACGTCCTTGTCCAGGCGATAGGGATGCCAGGCGCATTTATGAAAGAAACTCTGCCAGTACTCGTAGGTCCGGAGGTCGTTCGGCGTTCCCCAGCACAGGTAGCTGTCCACCGGGAAGACCTTGACCCGGAGCCCCATGCCGATAAGCTCGTTCACCGTGCTGTCCACGTAGAACTCGTTGTTCACCCGCACGTTCCTGTCCGTCATGCGCCGGAGCGCCTCGGTGAAATGCCGAACCTTCCGGAACCAGAAAGTGCCCACGATCGCGTGATCGTTGTAGGGGTCCATCGAGACGGGCACCTTGACCGAAACGGCTTGCACGTCGTTTTCCCCCGTCGTCCTGAGCCAGCCGTACATGTGCGGATTCCGCTCAGCCGACGGATGCCTGCGGAAGCTCCAGACCACGGCATCGACCGCAGGGGCCTCCACGAGCCTGCGAAAGGCCTCACCGTCCCAAAGCATGCCGTTATCGCAGGCGCCGATCAGGAGCTCCGCCTCGGGATCGGCCTTCCGGAGGCCGATGGCGCAGGTGACAGCCTGGCCTTCCGTCACCGCATCGAGGCGCACCACGTTGGCCTCGGGATAGGCCGCGCGGATCGCCTGCTCCAGCGGATAGGCGCGGGCATGCTCGTCCAGGCAGACGAAGGTCTGCCGCTCCGCCTTCGGGAGATAGGCCGCGGCCTGCACGATCATGGGCTTCCCGCTCACTTCGATCAGGGGCTTGGGAACGGTGTAGCCCTCTCTGCGGAACCGCTCCCCTTTGCCTGCCAGCGGGATCAGCAGGATGCTGTTCCTTCGCGCGGCACCGTCGGGCAGCGGCCCGATGATCCTGCGGAAGTAGTCGGACCAGGCCTGGTACTCCTCCAGATCGCGCGGCGTGCCCCACTGGAGCATGTGCTGGATCTCGTAGATCGAGACCGTAAGTTTGTCGGCAACGAGCAGGTTATAGACCATGCTCACGTAGTACTCGCCCTTCACGTGAATGTCGGCGTCCATGAGCTTCCGGAAATACTTTTTCACCAGGTCGCCGCGCCGGAAATAGTAGGTCCCGTCGGAGGCGTACTCCTGCGTCCGGTCCTTGGTGAAGGGCTCCTTCTCGCGGATCTCGAGCATCCACTGTTCGCGATCGCGCATGAAGGCGTAGTTCGTGCTGCCGAGCATGTGGGGATGGAAGCCTTTATACGCCGGGATCGCGCCGTCGGCCTTCCGGCCCCGCGTGTGGCGAAGGAAACCGGCGTAGTCCCAGTACTTGGCGAAGTCGCAGTAGTTGACGATCACTTCCTCGTCGTCGGCGATGCGGTCGAAGATCCGGGCCACCGCGTAGACCGGCCCCTTCTTGTGCGGCGCGATCTCGACGATCTCGCCCGCCGGCGCGGCGCGCAGCAGGATCTCGCGCATCTTCGTGGTCCGCAGGTGGTCGCTGTTGCAGATGAAGGTGAACTTCGTCTCGCCGGGAAAGAGCGCGATCACGCGCTCGATGATCGTCTTGCCGTCCGCCTCGATCAACGGCTTGGGCAGCGTGTACCCCGCGTCAAGGAAGCGCTTGCCCGTGCCGGACATGGGAATGATGATGTGCATGGTATGGTTAGACCAGGATCATGTTCTCACGAAGCCGCAGAGACACGAAGATAGCCCTATACCCCTTTCGTCCTTCGTGCCACCCCGTGGACCCGATTTTACAGTGTGCCTTCCACGAAAGCTTAAGCTGCCTCGCCGTGTCTTCCAGTCGCCCGGTTGCCTTGTCGGTCACTTCTTCCTCCGGTACTGCTCCGCCTCCCAGTTGCCGAGATAGCGGAGCTCCTCCGCGTTCAGGGAGCAGGCGCTGCTCCCCGCCGCGGCAAGCGTCATGAGCTGAAACTTGCAGACTTCCTCCGCCTCCCGTGCCTTGCGCACGCTCGCACCGGTGAAAAAAAGCTTCTCTCCAAACAACACGACGCGAGGAAGCTCGCCGTACTGTTCCACATAGCGTGTCACGGGATCGCGGTCGTCGAGACTCATGATCTCCACTGCCGTGGGGCCGCAGTACACCATGCCGTCGGGGCAGAAGGGAGCCGTGAACAAAAGCTGCCGATGGTCCTTGACGAGCGCGGCAAGGTCCGCGTCGCAGGAGAGATAGCTGACCACGCCGGAGCCGCCGTCATTCACGAGCAACGAGATCCTGTTCGTCAGTTTGAATCGCTCCAGGTCAAGGCCGAAGGCCTTTTCGAGCGCAGCACAGACACGCTCAGTCGCATCCCCTGCCTCGTCCGCATCGTCGCCGCTTGTGATCAGGCCGTGGTTCTGGAGAAAGAGGACCTGCGGCTTTCGTCCCCGCTCACGGACCGCATCATCGACCGCCCGCTTGAGCAGAAGCGCAAGTTCGAGACCCGGCGTGCCGTAGGGCACGAACACAGCGTCCCCGCCAACCGCTTTCGCCAGCGTTTCCTTCCAGTCGCTCCGGCAGGCAGCGATGTTCACGACCAGCGGATGGGTGTGGAGCGTGAACCGGTCCAGCACCGCGTGCAAGAACGTCTCGATTGAGGGACGGGACCCCTGGTCCGTCGCGCAGGCCAGAAGCCTCTTCGTCGCCACGGCATCGCGCTCCCGCTTGTCCGGGATCGCCGCGAGCGTTGGATCGTCCAGGAGCGCCAGAACCGCAGCGAGATCGACGCGGCTGTAGCCGCTGTTTTCCGTTACCTCGCTCAGCTGCACGCCCGACGCCTTGATGAGCATCGTGCCGTCGCCGTGCTTGACCGACGTGTTCCCGCCTCCGGCCTGGATCAGGTCGAACCGCTCGCCGGCCCTGCGGGACATGCGGACGAATGACGCCGTTGCTTCAGGAAAGGTGGCTGAGGATCTCACGAAGGTCCTTTACTTCCGTTGCGTTCGCCGGGAGCGGATGGGTCTCCCCCGACCGGTTGAGCCAGAATGACGGGATGCCGAGGCCCGACGCGCCCAGGATATCCCGGGCGAAACTGTCGCCGACCATGCAGACCCGGCCCGCGTCCATGCCGAGCTTCCGGAGCGCAAGCAGGAAGATCCAGGGATGGGGCTTCTCCCTTCCCGCCTCCTCGCTCGTGACCACGTGGCGGATGCGTCCGGCAAGCCCGAGCCTCTCGATCTTCCGGTACTGGATATGGGCCGTAAGATCGCTCACCAGGCAGATCGGCCGGTTCCCTACACTGTCCAGGAACGACCGGGCGGCGGCGTCCATGATCATGTGCTCCAGAAACACGTCCCAGTACCGGGTGTAGAGCGCGAGGGCGTGCGCAAGAGGATCGGCGTCCAGGAGCTCGAGCATGCGCTGGAAATAGAGCAGCCGGTTGTGCGATGCCGCGGTCTCGGCGAGTTCGCGGTGCACCTGGCGGCGGCCGGCGGAAAAGGCCTCCCGGCAAGCGGCAGCGGAAACGCCGCAGCGCTCATGGGCAAGGCGGATCGCCGCTTCGAGCGCGGGCCGGTGCGCGGCCTCATAGTCGTAGAGCGTGTTGTCCAGGTCCAGGAGGATGCCGTCACACTTCACGTTCCCGGCCCTCCTCGCGGATCTTTTCGCTCAGCACGAGCAGCACCACGAGCTGCACGAACCCGCGATAACCGTCCTGCCACGAGACCCCGGCAGGAATGAGCTCCTGGATGTTCGGGATCACCTCGTAGGCCACGGACCGGATCGTCTCGACGCGCGGGGGCGTGGCAAGCGTCACATACTGGTTCTTCAGGTCGTCGGAATAGTCCCAGGCGGCGGCGACCGACGCGGCTTCGAGCCGCTTCAGAAGCTCCTCGATATGCACGTTCGAGCTCAGCGTGACCTTGAGCGTCAGGCGCTGCTCCGCGTTCTCCCTGCCGTCCCCGGCGCCGTAGCAGACCGTCACATCGGCGTGCTCCCGCTGGGGATGGATGTACTTCCGGGCGTCGTCCATGCGGCGCTCGATCTGCTCCAGCACCTTCCGCTCGTCGTAGCCCCGGTTCTGCATGTCCCGGGAGATCTTCCAGCGCCGCCGCAGCGCTTCCTCGGTGTCGAGGTAGATCTTGAGATCGATGACCTTGCGCGAGATGGGAAGATAAAAGGGATGGAGGCCCGACAGCACGATGAAGTCCCGCGGCTCGATCTTCCGCTCTTCCGTGAACCGGCCGGTGTCGTGGTCGTACTCGGTCCTGCTGATCCGCCTGCCGTACTTGAGCTCCAGGAGGTCTTCGGCCTGCTTGTGCAGATAGTTCGCCTTGGGATCGAGATGGGTCAGGCTCTGCCAGTGCTCGTCGCCCCGCTCCCAGCGGTGGTCCGCGTCGCCTTCGAGCTCGAGCAGCCGTGTGCCCAGGAGGAGTTTCAGGTCCGTCAGGAGCGTGGACTTGCCCGAGGCGCTGTCTCCGCCGATGCCGATGATCAGGTTGTGCGTCCGGCGGTAGACGGCGTTGCTTTTGACGCCGAACTTGTACATGGAATAGATCGTCGCGAAGAGCACGACCTCGAGCACCGAATAGGCCATGTTCCTGAGCTTCTCGTCGCGCACCTTGAGATCGATGGGGCCGCCGAGGAAGGAAAGGTCCTGGTAGTCGGGAAGATGGAACACGATGAAGTAGACAAGGTACATGGCGCAGAGCGCAGCATAGAGCGCCACGATGGACTCGTGCTTCGCCGAATACTGGATGAAGAAGATGCTCAGGAAAGGAATCATCCACAAATACCACGCCGGCGAGGGAAGGATCAGGAGCACGAAAGCGGCGAAGAGCATGCCCAGGAAGGAATGGAAGAGATCGCTGTTGATCTTGGGATAGGCGGCGAACCGCGCGTAGAGCGCCGCCACGGCGAAGACGGGCAGATAGATCTTCACGTCCCCCATGGAGAAGACGGCATCGAACAGCTTCATCTGTTTCGGGTTCCGGAGGACCATGACCGAGTACCCCTCGCTTGCCAGGAAGGGGGAGCTGATCGCCAGGTACACCGCGGCGGGAATGAGCGCAAGGGGAATCAGGAACGCCTTCTTGCCTGTCCGGAACTGGTAGATCAGCATGAGCGGCAGCGCGGCGACTACATGGAACTTGATGCTCATCGCCAGGCCAAGGAGCAGGGCGGACAGGACAACCCGTTCGACCGACAGGCTGACGACCGCAAGCATCAGCACGGCCATGGGGAGCAGGTCGAGCTGGGAGTGCATGTACGACGCATAGAGCACAATCGGCGAGGCGAAGTAGAAGAGCATGACCTCGCGAAACCGCGACGGGAAGAGCCTGAGCAGCACAACGGCGATCGCGAGGTCGGCCGCCAGGGTCGGCAGCTTGAAGAAGAAGTTCTGGGCCGCCACGCTCCCGATGCCCAGGAGATGCACCGGAAGATACGCAAGCGATTCTATATAGAGCATCAGCGGCGGATAGGGGAACATATCCGGCTGCAGGTTCTGGAAATGCTGCCAGGGATTGCCGCCGTGGGTCAGGAAGTACTGGACGAAAGGCAGGAACAGCTTGTCCTGATACTCCGAGGAAAAGAGCGCAAGGACGACGATTTTGCACGCGATAATCAGCAGGATAACGCGTTTCTGCGCGGCGCTGAGGCGACGGAACAAGCTTAACCACCTTTATGCAGGAAGGCGATTCTCCGACAAACGGACTCACGAAATCTTATAGTATCCGGCCCGGCCAAGTCAACTGAATTCTCCGGGGCAGACGAATGAACCTGTTGATTTGGCGGATAATTTCTGCTATCGTACCGCTGATTTCGTTTTCCCCCGGTGTAAGCCGATCCGGAGCCTTCCTCCGGGAAAGCTCTCATTGCCCAAGGCGGTGTGACACATGAGCCTGAAATCCCGCGTCATTCCCCCGGCTGTCGCCCTTGCCGTCATCATCCTCACCGTCATCCTCTATCCTCAGCCGCTCAACACGCTTCAGGCGCTGGGGCAGGCGGGCGAAACGCTCTTCTCCCCCGATCTGTTCCTGCAGCTCGCGCGCCAGGCGGGAACGCCGCGGGCCGGTGAACAGGTGCTCCCGCCCCAGGTCCAGGCCATGCTCTTTCTGCTGCGGACGAATAACGTGACATCCTACTGCTATTCCGCGTCCATCGGAAAAAACGAAGAGATCAGGCAGCGCCTGATCGAGGGCGCCCTTCCCGCCCGTTTCAGGGAAACGGCGCCTTATGTGCTGATGATCGAAAGCGAACAGGCGCCGCGTCCCTGCAGATCCCTGGCGTCGCGCGAAGGAGTGCTCCTTGTCTATTGCCCTTAGTCTTTTTCTGCCGGTCCTCTTCGGAATCGGGTGGCTCGTCATTCAGCTGGCCCCTTCCGTGGCGGAGGGAGCGCACACGAGACAGGATGCGGCGCGCCTGCTGTCCCTTGCGCTCATGCTCGGCCTCCTGGTCAACTACGCCGTTGTGCTTATTGCCGGCAGCCTCGTCATTGCCTTCCTGATCGCGGCCGCATTGGCGGCCGGGGGCTGGTTCTTCGCCCTTCGAAAGACCGGGACGCTGCGGGCCGTCCTCGGCCTCGGACGGCTGGCCTGGGTCGTCCTCCTTGTTCTGGCGGTGCTCTTCGCACTGTTGATGCTTTTCCTTCCCGCCGCCGAATGGGATGCCAGGTCGATCTGGCTCTTTCACGGGAAAATGATCTTTTTCAACGACCGTGCACTGAACCTCGCGGGGGGATGGGACCAGCCCTTTGCCAGTTTTTCCCACACCGGCTATCCCGAGCTGGGACCGATCCTGTTCGCGCAATTCGCGACACTTGCCGGATTCTGGAACGAATATTTCCCGAAAGCCGGTTTGCTGGCGCTCCTGCTGCCCGCGGTGATCGGCCTTTTCGCCTTCGTCCGCAAACCCGGAACCAGCGGCGTCTACCTGTTGATCATGACGGTCTTCTTTCTGGGGGGATGGCTCTGGAACGGATATATGGACGGGTATCTGGCGCTCTATGCCGCCGTGGCCTGCCTGTTCCTCGGACGGTGGATCACGGGCAATGATCGCCGCGACGGGATCGCGGGAATCGCCGGCCTGGCCGTTACCGCCTCGCTCAAGAACGAAGGCGACCTCGTGATCCTTGTCGCGCTGATCAGCCTGGCGGTGATCGTTCTTCTCCGCGATCGATCGCTGCGCCCGCTCGCGAACCTGATCTCCGGCAGAACCTGGTCCCTCGCCGCATCCGCCTTCCTCGGCCCGATCGCCTGGATGGCGATCAAGAAGCTGTGGCACCTTCCCGGGGACATGCCTTCTTCACCCACCGATCTTCATCTGATCGCGGAAAGGCTGGGCCAGGGAGCTGCGGGCGCCATCGCCACGGCGCTGTTCGTCAAAGCAGAGGGGGCAAAGGCAGCCGGGATCGCTGCCGTCTCGATCGTCGCGGCATTGACCGTGAAGCGGCGGGTTCCCGTCGCGGCATGGTTCCTGCTCCTTACCGCCGCCCTCTACGGGACCGCGATGTTCTGGATCTACCTGACGACGAACGCCGACCTGAACTGGCATCTCGGCACGAGCGCCGGCCGTACCACGCTGCCGGTGATCGAGCTCCTGGCCGCCGCGGCTTTTGCATGTTTGTTCGATTTGGAAGATCCCGGGGGGCCGGCGCCCCGCGCCGGTCGCCGGCCCTCTCGCTAGGCCGAGTCCGCCTTGCGGTACCGGGTCACGGCCCAGAAGAAAAGGAAATACGAAGCCAGGCCGGCAACAAGGCCGGCGACGAGCGATCCGGCCACAAAGGGCCAGAGGAAGGGCTTCAGGATCGTGAAGAGCTCGCGGAACCCAATCTCCCTCCAGGAGATCTCGGGGATCACCATGTCCGAGCCCGTGAGCTTGACGCCGAGCCAGAGATTGAAGGCGTACATGGGCACCATGGTCCAGGGATTGTTGACGAAGGTTGCGGTCAGGACCACGACCTTGCTCACCCTGAATATCCAGGCGAAGAAAATGCAGGAAACGATATGCAGCCCCAGCCAGGGGCTGAAGGCGATGAACACGCCGATGGCCGCGGCAAGCGCCAGCTTGTGCGGTGGATCATTGAGCTTCAGGATCCCGTGAAAGCGGTCCCGTATATACTTCCTCACCTGCCCCGTCTCCTTGCATAGCGCGATGTCGCGCCAAAATGATCGTACCCTGACGGACGGAGAACTGTTCTCTTGCCATCGATTCCGGAAAGGATTATTGTCCTTCTCCTGGTCAGGAACCCTATCGCCGTTGCATCGATTGGAAGCTTTTTAACCCTTCTCCATTTCTCACGCGGAACAGTAAAAAGAAGCTCGTAATCCTCTCCTCCCGACAGGGCATATTCCAGCGGCGATCGTCGCAAAGTAGACACAGAACATAAACTTCGTGAAAGCGGCACATTCTTGGCGAGAACAAGCGCGCCTACACCGCTTTCTTCGCAAATATGCTCCAAGTCGGAGGAGAGACCATCGCTTACATCGATCATCGCCGACGCTATACCTGCAAGTGCGAGTTTCCGCCCTTCGTCAACTCGCGGCCTTGGCCGCAAATGTTTCTCGATCAGTTTTTTGAAAGTACTCGTGCGATGCGCTACTTGTCCTTTAGCCTCTGCTTTCAAGAGCTCCAATCCGGCCGCAGAATCTCCTAATGTACCGGTCACGAAGATAATATCGCCCATCTGAGCACCTGAACGTTTAAGTACTTGCCTTGCTGGAACCTCACCCAAAATAACTATGTTTACAATTAGATCCCGCAGAGAGCCACAGGTATCGCCACCCACAAGCGACACTTTATGTCTCTTTAGCAGTGCATTAAGCCCTCGATAGAAAGCAGAGATGTTCTCGACAGTGACGTGACGTGGAATTGCCAATGTTGCCAAACAGAACCGCGGCGTGCCGCCCATGGCGGCGATGTCGCTCAGATTCACTGCAGCTGACTTCCACCCCAGCGATCGGAAGTCCGTCGTCCGTAGGTCAAAGTGTACACCTTCGAGCAACATATCCGTCGTGGCAAGCAGCTCTGCGCCGGGTGAACATCGCAACACCGCTGCGTCATCGCCGATACCGATCTGGACACCTTTTCTTATGCGACCCGCTGTTTTCCTGATGCGTTTGATGAGACCGAACTCACCGATATCGGATATCTTCATAGTATCGTCGCGACCGCAAAGACACAAAGGCACTAAGCGTTCGAAGTATTCCTTCGTGTCTTAGTGCCTTGGCGGCCGGTCTTAATTGTGCAGCTTTCTTACTCCTGTCTACTGACTTCTGTCTCCTGTGTTCTGTGCTTCTTAATGCGTCGCCCGCGACCGGCCGGGTTTCCTGGTCTTGCGCACCACGTTCCCGGCCCTCTTTTTCCCGAAAGCCGTCCCGAGCACGTCGTCCATGGTCTCGGCAAAGACGAAGTGCATGCCTTTCTTGATCTCCTTCGGGATCTCCTCCAGGTCCTTCTCGTTCTGCTTCGGCACAATGACGGTGGTGATGCCTGCGCGCCGGGCGGCCAGGGTCTTCTCCTTCAGGCCGCCGATGGGCAACACCCGGCCGCGAAGCGTCACTTCGCCGGTCATGGCCAAGTCCTTGCGCACCGGCGCTTTCGTGAAGACCGACGCCAGAGCCGTGGCCATGGTCACGCCGGCAGATGGTCCGTCCTTGGGGATGGCGCCCGCCGGCACATGGATATGCACATCGGTCTTGGCGAACTGCTCCGTGTTGATGCCCAGGGAGGAGGCGCGTGACCGGATGTAGGTCAACGCCGCGTGGGCCGACTCCTTCATCACGTCGCCCAACTGGCCGGTCAAGGTCAGCGTGCCCTTGCCCTTCATGGTCGTGGCCTCGATGTACAGCACGTCGCCGCCCGTTTCCGTCCAGGCAAGCCCGGTGACCACGCCCACTTCGTCCTTCTTCCGCTCCTCCTCGGGCAGGAACTTGGGCGCGCCCAGGTAGGTATGCACGTTGGCGGTGGTGATCGTGAAGAGGCCCGTTTCTCCCTCGGCGATCTTGCGCGCAACCTTGCGGCAGAGGTGCCCGATCTCGCGCTCCAGGTTCCGGACGCCTGCCTCGCGCGTATACTCCCCGATGATCTTGAGGAGCGTCTTGTCCGGGATGGCGATCTGCTTTTCCGTGATGCCGTGCTCCTTCAGCTGGCGCGGCACCAGGTAGTGCGTGGCGATGCCCAGCTTCTCGTGCTCCGCATACCCCGACAGCCGGAGGATCTCCATGCGGTCCTTGAGCGGCCCGGGAATCGGATCGGTCATGTTCGCCGTGGTGATGAACATGACGTTCGACAGGTCGAAGGGCAGCCCGATGTAGTGGTCGCTGAAGGAATTGTTCTGCTCCGGGTCCAGCACCTCCAGAAGCGCCGCCGACGGGTCGCCGCGGAAATCCGCGCCGATCTTGTCGATCTCGTCGAGCATGAACACGGGGTTGTTCGAGCCGGCGCTTTTGATGCCCTGGATGATCCTGCCGGGGAGCGCGCCCACGTAGGTCCTGCGGTGGCCGCGGATCTCCGCTTCGTCGCGCACGCCGCCCAGGGAGATGCGCACGAACTCGCGGCCCAGGCTGCGCGCGATGGACTTGCCGAGCGAGGTCTTGCCCACGCCCGGAGGGCCGACGAAACAGAGGATCGGGCCCTTCATCTTATCTTTGAGCTTGCGGACCGCAAGGTACTCGAGAATGCGCTCCTTCACCTTTTCCAGGTCGTAGTGGTCTTCTTCGAGGATCTTCTGCGCCGCTTTCAGGTCCAGGTTGTCCTTCGTCGCTTTGCTCCAGGGCAGCTCGGACAGCCATTCGATGTAGGTGCGCGTCATCGACGCCTCGGCGGCGTCGGGATGCATCCGCTCCAGCCGGCGCAGCTGCTTTTCCGCCTCTTTGTCGGCCTTGTCGGGCATCTTGGCGGCCTTGATCTTGTCCTTGAGCTCGCGCATTTCCTCGCCGCGGTCGTCGGTCTCGCCCAGCTCGCGCTGAATGGCCTTAAGCTGTTCGCGCAGGAAGTACTCGCGCTGCGTCTTGTCGATCTCGCCCCGCACGTCCTGCTGGATCTTCTGCTGCATGGACAGAAGCTCGATCTCCTTGCCCAGAAGCTCGTTGATCCGCTTGATGCGGCTGATGGGGTCGGTGATCTCGAGCACTTCCTGCGCCTGCTCGACCTTCAGGCCCATGTTGGCCACGGCCAGGTCGGCCAGTTTGCCCGGATCGTCCACGTTCTCGATCACGACCATGATGTCCGGCAGGATCACCTTGCCGAAGGAGACAAGCTTCTCGATCTGCTCCTTCACGTTCCGCATGAGCGCTTCGAGCTCCAGCGTTACGGCGATCGGCGCGTCGGGATGGGTCTTGATCTCGACGAGATAGTACGGTTCCTTCTGGAGGAACTTGACGGTCTTGGCCCGCGACACGCCCTGGACCAGGATCTTGATCCTGCCGTCGGGGAGCTTCAGCATGCGCATGATCACGCCGACGGTGCCCATGGAATAGAGGTCCGACGGCGCCGGGTTCTCGACGCTGATGTCCTTCTGGGAGGACAGGAAAATCATGCGGTTCCCTTCCAGGGCGACCTCGATCGCCTTGATCGACATGTCCCTGCCCACGAAAAGGGGAAGGACCATGCTCGGGAACACGACGATGTCGCGGATGGGAAGCAGCGGGATCTTCTTCGGGATCTCGATGGTCTGCTCGACCTCGGCGGTTTTGACCTCTGATTTTGCCACTCAGGACTCCTTTTGCCGCTCTCGGCGCGGCCGGGGATCATACAGGGAGAACGAACTGCTCGATAATAGACTCGCAAAAAAAATCTATTTAGCCACAGAGGTCACAGAGAACTCAGAGAAACAATTTCAATCTCTAAAGATCTACCTCTGTGCTCTCTGTGCGCTCTGTGGCAGCTCTTGACGTATTACGATTTTCATCAATCGATGAAACCACTCCACTGCCGTCAAACCTTCAATTTCCGGAGATACTCGCGGAACTCGCCGCCGAACTCGGGATTCTTGAGCCCGAACTCCACCGTGGCCTTGAGAAAGCCGAGTTTGTCGCCGGCGTCGTACCGCGTTCCCTGGAACTCGTAGGCGTAGATCGGCTGGTCTTCCATCAGGATCCGGAGACCGTCGGTCAGCTGGATTTCGCCGCCCTTGCCCGGCCGCGTGCGCTCCAAGGCATCGAAGATCTCCGGCGTCAGGATGTACCGGCCGATGATGGCCAGGTTTGACGGCGCTTCGTCGGGAGCGGGCTTCTCCACCATGTCCTTCACGAGATAGACGCCCTTCTCGATCTTCTTGCCGTCGATGATTCCGTAATGCTGGGTTTGGGACCGCGGCACCTTCTGGATCGCCAGGATCGTGGCGGGATACCGCTTGTACACGTCCATCATCTGACGGAGCGCGGGGACCTTGCCGTCGATGATGTCGTCGCCCAGGAGCACGGCAAAGGGATCGTTGCCCACCACGCGCTTGGTCGTGAGCACCGCGTGGCCCAGGCCGAGCGCCTTCTTCTGGCGGATGTAGCAAAAGGTCACCATGTCGGCGATGCGCTGGACCTCGGAGAGCATCTTGTGCTTGCCCTTCGCCTTCAGCTCTTCTTCGAGTTCGAAGGCCACATCGAAATGGTCCTCGATCGCCCGCTTGCCGCGGCCCGTGACCAGCACCACCTCGCCAATGCCCGACGAGACCGCCTCCTCCACCACGTACTGGATCAGCGGCTTGTCCACCAGGGGCAGCATCTCCTTGGGCGATGCCTTGGTCGCCGGCAGGAACCGCGTGCCAAGGCCCGCTGCGGGAAAGACCGCTTTCGTGATTTCCTTCTTCAAAGGCCGTTCCTCCGGATGCGTATTCTAGGGAAACAGGTGGTAAAAGTCAATGATCAGAACAAAACCTGCCACGAGGGCGCTAAGGCACGAAGGGATGCCTGCATTCCATGTCTTCACGCCTTCGAGTCTTTGCGGCAAAAAAGCCGCGGCGATTACTTCGGCATCGGCACGCTGCCGAGCAGGTACTTCAGGTCGTCGTCGTCGAACTTGAGGCCCGCGCCGATAAAGGCCGCGCGCCGGTCCACGTTCAGGATGTTATCGTAGCCCGCGTTCACGAAGAACAGCTTGTTGATGCTCCACGTCGCCGTGGCCTTCGCGTGGGCGTGCTCGTTCCTCGGCTCCTTGCTGTTGAAGTTCCAGGCGTCGACGCTGAACTTCACCCGGTCGTCGAAGGCATAGAAGTCGGTGCCGACGCCGCCCTGGGACTCGATCAGGCCCATGCGGAGCGCCAGGTTGCCCCAGCGCTTGGCGAATTCGAGGCTGAAGAGCAGCTTGTCCTCGTAGGACTCGGTCACGACCGTTCCGCCCGGCGGCGTGGTCACCGTCTCGACGCGCTTGTACTTGGCGAAGGGATCGGAGACGATCTCCGCGATGTAGTACTGGTCGGGCCGGGGCTTCAACTCCAGCGTGAAGTAGCTCTTCGAGTCGGGGAACATATATTCGCTCCGGAAGGCAATGGTCGTCTTCAGCCGCTCCACCCGGCCGACATAGTCGCTCAGGCCCTTGGCCGCGGAATCGATGTTGTTGTACATGCTGTCGTCGGATACGAGCTTGCCGATCGTGCCCTCGCCGCGATCGATCCGCTTCGTCACGTTCTCGATGGACGCCAGCGCCAGCTCGGCGTTCTTCGACGCCTCGCGCACGTTCTCCAGCGTCATCTTCAGGTTGTCCCGGTTGTCCTCCACCACGGCATTCAGGTTCAGCGCCAGCTCGTTCAGCCGCGTAACGAGCTCGCTGCCGTCGCCGCGCAGCGCGTAGGAGAACTCCCGGATGTTCGACGTGGTCTGGCGCAGGTCAGCCAGGATGTCCTCGAGCGAGCGTTCGCCCTTCTGGCTGCCGAAAACGTTCCGGAGCGACGTGGTCACCTGCTTGATGTCGTCGGCGATCGACGAGAGCTTGCTGATCAGCTGGTCCGCGTCGCTGGCAGCCAGGGTCTGCTCCATGCGGTCGCCGTCTCGGTAGAATCCCTGTTTTCCCGCTGCCGCCGGAGCGCCTTCGCGGGTCGTGAGCTGCGTTGCCGGGACGATGTCCACGTACTTGTCGCCCAGAAGGCCCATGGTCTTGACCGCGGCCTCGGACCCGCGCAGGATCTTCACGTCGGGATTGATCCGGAGCACGAGTTTCGCCCGGCTGTCGTCGAGCGTCACCGCCTCCACCGTGCCGATCTGCACGCCCGCCATACGCACCGCGGCCTTGGCATCGAGGCCGGCGACGGAATCGAAGACCGCGGTCAAGCGGTATCCCTTCGCCTGCCCGAACTCGAACTTGCCTACCACCATGGTCATCCAGAGCAGGATGACGGAACTGCCCAGGACCAGCAGGCCGACCTTTGCTTCCGCAGTTAGCTTCGCCATGAACTCTCCGTCAACTAAGACTGGTTCTTTGTACTCGGTACGTTGTACTCAGTACTGTTCTTCATTCCGCCGTAATCGGCCCCACCGCGCTGCCGGTGATGAACTGCTTCACAATCGGGTTCGTCGTATTCTTTATATCGTCGGGCGTCCCCGTCTCGAGGATCTCGCCCTTGTACAGCATGGCGATCCGGTCCGAGATCTTGTAGGCGCTGTGCATGTCGTGGGTGATGGCAACGGACGTGACGCCCAGTTTCTTCCGGAGATCGACGATCAGATCGTTGATCGCGTCGGCCGTGATCGGGTCCAGGCCCGTGGTGGGCTCGTCGTAGAGGATAATCTCCGCATCCATGGCGATGGCCCGCGCCAGGCCCACGCGCTTCCGCATGCCGCCCGACAGGTCCACGGGCATCTTGTCCTCAACGTTCTTCAGGCCCACGAGCGCCAGTTTCTCGGTCGCGATCTTCCGTATCTCCCGGTCCGACAGCTTCGTATGCTGCTTCAGTCCGAAGCCCACATTCTCCCAGACCGGGAGCGAATCGAAGAGCGCGGCCATCTGGAAGAGCATGCCGAACTTCTTCCGCACCTCGTTCAACTGCTGGGCGTCCAGGTTGTTCAGCACCTGGCCGGCGACCTTCACCTGGCCCCGGTCGGGAAAGAGCAGCCCGATGATGTGCTTGATCAGCACGCTCTTGCCGCTGCCGCTACCGCCGATCACGGTCACGCTCTCGCCCTTGCTGACCGCGAGATTCACGCCGCGCAGCACCTGCAGGCTCCCGAAGCTCTTGAAGAGGTCCGTTATCTCGATCATCGTCTCGGGCATGGCCTCACCACAGGAGCGCGGACAGGAAATAGTCCAGGATCAGGATCAGCATGCACGAAACGACGACCGCGCCCGTCGTGGCCTTGCCCACGCCCTCGGCGCCGCCTTCGGTGTTGAACCCCTTGTAGCAGCCGATCAGGCCGACCACGGCGCCGAAGACCAGGGACTTGATCAGGCCGTACCAGATGTCCTGCACTTCGGTATTGTTGATGCTCTGGTTCATGTAGGTGACGGGATTCGTGCCCAGCACCTTGACGCCCACGAAGTAGCCGCCCGCGATGCCGACGAACATGCCCGTGGCCGACAGAAAGAACATCATGATCGTGCTCGCCAGGAACCGCGGGACCACGAGGTACTTCATGGGATTCGTGGCCAGCGTATAGAGCGCGTCGATCTGCTCGGTCACGCGCATGGTGCCCAGCTCGGCGGCCATGGCCGCTCCCGCCCTGCCCGCCACCATAAGGCCCGTGAGCACCGGCCCGAGTTCCCGGGTCATGGAGAGCGACACCACCGCGCCGATCAGGGACTGGGCGCCGAAACGCTTGAATCCCGTGTAGCTCTGGAGCGCGAGCACCATGCCCGTGGAGATGGCGGTGGTGAGCACCACGGGGACGGAGTTCACGCCGATCTGCTCCATCTGCTTCAGCAGGTTCTTGAGATAGAAGGGACTGCTGACGGTCCAGCGGAGCGTCTGGCCGAAAAAAAGGAGGACAGCCCCCATCTCCCGGATGAAGTTCCCCGCCTTCCGACCGATCAGTTCAAGCCAGGTAGTCATAAAGATCAGTACTGAGTACAAAGTACAGAGTACAGAGTGTAATCAAAATCATATCTCCTAGTCCGGGTTTTTGGTACTTGGTACTTGGTACTTGGTACTTGGTACTTGGTACTTGGTACTTGGTACTTGGTACTTAATTTACGATCCTCGGCACCCTCGCCGAGATGGCGCAGAGCACTTCGTAGGGGATCGTGCCGGTTGTTTCGGCGATGTCCTGCGCGGTGATGCGTTCCGCGCCCTGGCTCCCGATCAGCACGACGTCGTCGCCTGCTGAAACGCCCGGCACGTCCGTCACATCGAGCATGGTCATGTCCATGCAGACCCTGCCGGCAACAGAAACGCGCCTGCCCCGTACCAGGGCACGGCCTGTGTTCGAGAGCAGCCGGTTGAACCCGTCGGCATAACCGATGGGGATCGTGGCGATCAGGCTCTCCCGCCTCGTTACGAAGGTCCTGCCGTAGCTGATCGGCACCCCCGCCGGTACGCGTTTCACATGCGCGATCCGTGTTGCCAGCGAAAGCACGGGCCGGAGCTCGGCTGCGCTTCCGCCTTCCAGGGGATTATACCCGTACAACATAAGGCCGGGCCGCACCATGGTCAGGTGCGCCCGGTCGTAATCGAGCACTGCCGCGCTGTTGGCCGCGTGCCGAAGCGGCACGGCGATCCCCCGGCGTTCGAGGGCGGCGATCAGGGACGAGAACCGCTCGAGTTGCCGTCCGGCGAACTCCTTGTCCCGGAGATCGGCATCGGCAAAATGGGTCATCAGCCCTTCGACGGCGATGCCGGGGAGATTCGCAAGCCCGCTTATGAACTCCACCGCTTCCTCGGGAACGAGCCCGATCCTGCCCATGCCCGTATCGATTTTTACATGGACCGCGATCTTCTTGCCCGCGTCCTGGGCTGCTTCGGATAACGCCCGCGCAACGGGCAGGGAGAAGACCACAGGCGTCAGGCCCGTGTCCACAACCGCGGGCGCCTGCTCCGGGAAGATCGGCCCCATGATCAGCACCGGCGCGGGTATGCCGCTCGCGCGGAGCTCACGCCCTTCCTCCACGAGCGCAACGCCAAGCATCGGAACACCCAGTTCCACCAACCGCTTCGCCACGGGAACGGCGCCGTGGCCGTAGGCCTGCGCCTTTACCACCGCCAGCACCTTCCTGCCTCCGATACGCGAAACGACCTGACCGAGGTTGTGAGCCAGGGCGGTCAGGTCGATCCTCGCGGCCGTGGGCCGGCCGGCCGGCGATGAGGAAGCGCCGGCTGGGGACGAACAGGCGTCCGTTCCCTCAGTGGATGGTGCTCTCATTCATTTCCTCAAACGTGTCCGTGGCAGGCAGGACATCGATCTTGTCGAACGACTGGGCGCAGTCCATGCATTCCCAGTGGTGAATGGTCCAGTACTCGGTCTCCAGTTCGAGCCCGAAATCATCGTCCTGGAAGAGGTTCGTTCCTCCGCAGAACGGGCACATGATCGGTTCCATAACAGCCTCCGCTGTTCATCCGGAACACTGCCATCCAAGATGAAAATGCGCGGATAAACAGATAGTTCTCAGGTGGGATAAATCTATCACAGAGGGGTGCTTTTTGCAAAACTATTTTGGTCCTCGTTCAAGCGGAAGAGAGCTGTCTGAGCGGATACAATTGTTTTGACAGCCTTTCCCGTTCTCTTTATAATCAACACCTATGACCGAACCTATTGGCGTGATCGGCGCGGGCGCCTGGGGCACCGCCCTGGCGCTCCTGCTCGCGGACAAGGGCCATCCCGTTACACTCTGGATGTACGAAAAGGACCTTGCCGAAGAGGCGAACCGGACCCGGGAGAACCGCGTCTATCTTCCCGGCGTCGCCCTCCCCCCGAACCTCACCGTCACCTCGTCCCTGGAAGAGGCCGTCAGCGGTAGAAAATATCTTCTCGCTGTCGCACCGTCCCATACGGTGCGCGCGGTTTCCACGGCCTTCGCTCCCTTCCTTTCCCCCGGCGCCGTGATCATCAACGCCTCGAAGGGCATCGAGATCGACACGCTCAAGCCCCTGGCCGAGGTGTTCAAAGACACATTGCCGAAGGAATTCCACCGAAACCTCTGCTTCCTTTCCGGCCCGAGCTTTGCCAAGGAGGTGGCGCAGAAGATGCCCACCGCCGTGGCCCTGGCTGCCTATGACGCAAGGGCGGGCAAGGCGGCGCAACAGCTCCTGAGCACCTCCTATTTCCGCGTCTACACCAACCAGGATGTGATCGGCGTGGAACTCGGCGGCTCGATCAAGAACGTGATCGCCATTGCCGCGGGCGTGCTCGAAGGCCTGGGGTTCGGCCATAACACCATGGCAGCCCTGATCACGCGGGGCCTCGCAGAGATGTCCCGCCTGGGCGCGGCAATGGGCGCGGACCAGCGGACCTTCGCAGGCTTGGCCGGCATGGGAGACCTGGTGCTCACCTGCACCGGCGGCCTCTCGCGCAACCGCACCCTGGGCGTGCGCCTCGGCAAAGGCGAGAAGTTCGATGACATCATGAAAGGTATGAAGACCGTTGCCGAAGGCGTAAAAACCGCCAAGGCTGCGAAGGAGCTGGCGAAAAAGCACCGCGTTGACATGCCGGTGGTGGATGAGGTCTACCGCATCCTCTATGAAGGCAAGGATCCGCGCCTCGCCCTCCGGGACCTGATGAGCAGAACGCTGAAGGAAGAATAATAACGATGAAGTTCAAAGTTCAAAGTTCAGAGTTCAAGAGTCCTCTCTCCTGGACTGCCCTCTGCATCTCCGCTTGCCTCCTATTGTTCGCGACAGCCGCCCGTGCCGAGATCAAGGTCATCGAGGCGGATGCTGCCTATGCCATGGGCGACAACGACAGCAAGGTGGATGCCCGGAGGATCGCGACGCAGGAGGCGAAGCGCAAGGCCCTGGAGCAGGCGGGAACTTACGTTGCCAGCCTCACCCAGGTGAAGGAATACCGGCTCACGAAGGATGAGGTGACGGCTTATACCGCGGGCATTCTGGAAACAGACATTATTGCCGACGAGTCGCGGGGATCAGCGTCAAAGCCCGAGCTCTATATTAAGGTACGCTGCAAGATCGACACTGCCGTGCTCCTGGCGCAGATCGATCAATACCGGGAAAACGAGGAGCTCCGGGACCAGATCGAGGATGCCGCGAAACAGCAGGCTGAGCTCAAGAAGGAGCGGGACGAACTGGTACGGCAGCTTGCAGCGGAAAAAGACAAGGCCAAGGCAGCTGAGACGCAGAAGAAACTTGCGAACGTCCTCACGAGTGAAGAAACGGGCGAACAGACGAACCGCGCCTGGGCACGAACCGCCAGCCAGGTTGACCTCTACAGCGGGAGCGAAGTGAACCGCGGCGTCAAGCTCGCCGACCTGGAAGATTCCGCCGATGCGCTCGAACAGACAGTGCAGACGAACCCGGGGAACGTGCAGTCAGCGGTGCTGCTTTCCGCCCTTTATGAACAGAAGGACGACCGGAAGCGTGCCGAAGAAGTCCTGCGCTCGGCAATCAGCCGCAACCCCGGCAATCCCTTTCTGCATCTCCGGCTCGGCATCGTGCTGCGGGAGCAGGGAAGAAATACCGAGGCCTTGAAGGAATTCCGGGTCATGGAACAGAAGCGGCCCAACCAGCCGAACCTGCTCTTCCAGCTGGGGCTCACGCACAAGGCGAACGGCAACTGCCGCCTGGCGTCGGGATACATGAAACGGTTCCTGATGTACACCAAACGGATCGACAAGCCGCGCATCAACGCGCTCAAGCCCAAGGCCCGGGAGATCGTGGAGAAGTGCGGCGATTTCCCGCCCGAGCGGAGGGCCCGAAAACATTCCCGGCCGTAAGAAAGGCCTTGCTCACCACGAAGAACACGACGGAATGAGATATTCCTCGCTTGCGGGATTTTCTTCGTGCCCTTCGCGTCCTTCGTGGTTCAAAGATCGTAATTCCGGCGATATTATGTTTTATCCAAGATGTGCTTCGTGCGCTTCGTGTCCTTCGTGGTTAATGGTTTTGCTTCAGTCCGAGATATTACTTAGGATGACCACATGAATTCCTCAGACCTCGCCCGGCTCCTCGAAAGCGTCCAGTCCGGCAAGACCAGCGTCAAGGCCGCGCTCGATCGCCTCAAGCACCTGCCCTTCGAGGACGTGGTCTACGCGCACATCGATCATCACCGCAGCCTGCGCCACGGCGCTCCCGAGGTGATCTACTGCGAAGGCAAGACGACCGCACAGATCACGGGCATCGTGAAACGCATGCTCAAGGCAGACTCGGACATCCTCGCCACGCGGGCGAACGTTAAAGTCTTCCAGGCGGTGAAGAAACTCGACAAGCGGGCGGTCTGGCACGAGGCATCGCGGGCCATCGTGATCACCCAGAAGGCAAAGAAGCCGACAACAGGCATCGTCCTGGTGCTGACCGCAGGCACGTCGGACATCCCCGTTGCCGAGGAAGCGGCCGTCACGGCGGCAACGCTGGGCAGCACGGTCCGAACGGTCTATGACGTGGGCGTTGCCGGGATCCACCGCATCTTAAGCAAGCGGCAGATGCTGGACGAAGCGCGAGTGATCGTGGTCGTCGCCGGCATGGACGGCGCCTTGCCGTCGGTCGTGGGAGGGCTTGTGGACAAACCGGTGATCGCCGTGCCGACCAGCGTTGGCTACGGCGCGGGGTTCCAGGGCCTGGCCCCGCTCCTGACCATGCTAAATTCCTGCGCCTCCGGCGTCGCGGTCATGAACATCGACAACGGCTTCGGCGCGGGCATGCTGGCGCACAAGATCAATATGCTGGGGGAGACGTGAGATTGGCTGTCATTGCGAGGAGCGTAAGCGACGAAGCAATCTCGTAGTTGATTATGGAAAGACACTATTACGTTTACATCATGACGAATCCGACGCGAACTGTTCTGTACACGGGTGTGACAAATGATCTTCAGAAACGCGTTTTCCAGCATAAAGAAAAAACGGTCCCGGGATTTACCGAAAGATATAATCTCAACAAACTTGTTTTCTTTGAAACAACTCCGGACGTGAAAAGCGCCATCCTACGCGAGAAGCAAATCAAAGGCGGTTCCCGAGCGAAGAAGATCGCACTCGTCGAGGCGATGAATCCCAAGTGGAACGACCTCTACGAAACACTCTAACTACGAGATTGCTTCGCTTCGCTCGCAATGACAGCCTTTTGTTCACGCCGAATCGCCTGATTTGTCATCTTTTATTTGTCATTGCGAGGAGTGTTCTTTGCGACGAAGCAATCTCGTAGTTGATTTTCGATTCTGACTTTTGAATGACCATGCCTCTCGCCTACTTCGACATATTCTCCGGCATCTCCGGCGACATGACCCTGGGAGCCCTGGTGGACGCGGGCGTTCCCTTCGACCATCTGCGCTCGGAGCTGGAAAAGCTCGGGCTCTCCGGCTACCGCATCACGGCCGAGAAGGTCCGCCGCTCCGGGCTTGCCGCGACCAAGGTGAATGTGCAGTTGGACGACCAAAAGCAGCCGGCCCGCAGGCTCGGCGACATCCGCAAGATCATCGACTCTTCCGGCCTTGCTTCTGCAGTCAAGGAGAAGAGCCTCCGCATCTTCCAGCGCCTCGCTGAAGTGGAGGCGAAGGTGCATGGTTCCACGATCGAGGCTGTCCATTTCCACGAGATCGGCGCCGTGGACGCCATGATCGATATCGTCGGATCCGTGATCGGCATGGAGCGCCTCGGCATCACCGAGATCGTCGCGTCGCCGTTAAACGTGGGCTCGGGCAGCGTCAAGACCGCACACGGCATCCTGCCGGTGCCCGCTCCCGCCACCGCCGAACTCCTGAAGGGCATCCCCTTCTATTCCTCGTCCACGAATTTCGAATTGACCACGCCCACGGGCGCGGCGATCATCAGCACCCTGGCAACGTCCTTCGGCCAACTGCCGCAGATGCGGACCGACACGATCGCCTACGGCGCGGGAGACTCGGATTTTCCCGGCCATCCGAACGTGCTCCGCCTGTTCATCGGCGAGCATGCGGCCACCTATGAAGAGGACAGGTCGGTCCTGATCGAAACGAACATCGACGACATGAATCCCCAGATCTACGACCACGTGATCAGCAGGCTGCTCGCCGCCGGAGCGCATGACGCCTATCTCAGCCCGGTGATCATGAAAAAAGGCCGGCCCGGCATCCTCCTGTCGGTGCTCACGGACACCAGGAAAGAGGACGCGCTTCTGGACATCCTCTTCCGGGAAACCACCAGCATCGGCGTGCGCATCAGCGAGGTGGGCAGGAAAAAGCTCTCGCGCGAGATCACGACCGTGGAAACGCCCTATGGTCCGGTCCGGGTCAAGATCAGCAGGAAAGGCAGCGAGGTCCTGACCATAACACCGGAGTACGAGGACTGCAAAAAGATCGCAGAGGAGAAACAGATACCACTCAAGCAAGTCATCGACAACGTAAAGCGCATTGCCAATGGCATTTAACTCTGGGCTCTCTGCGGCTCTGCGAGAGACAGGAATTGTCTTTTCTTTTCATCTTTGCGAGAAACCGCTTTGTACCTTGGTCATATATTGAGAGAATGACTATGAGAACGCTCCGCATTTCCAAGGCCCAGATCAACCCAACCGTGGGCGATCTGGCAGGCAACCGCGACAAGATCATCGACGGCATCCGCAAAGCGAAGAAGCTCGGAGCGGACATCGTCGCCTTCCCCGAGATGGCGGTGACCGGGTATCCGTCCGAGGACCTGCTGCTCAAGCCGCAGTTCGTGAAGGACAACCTCCGGACGCTGCGCGAGATCCAGAAGGCCACGCCGGACATCGTCGCCGTCGTCGGCTTCGTGGACCGGCAGGAATTCCTGTACAACGCCGCGGCGGTCCTGTACAAGGGAACGAAAGCATACGTCTATCACAAGATCATGCTGCCGAACTACGGCGTCTTCGACGAATACCGCTATTTCCGTCCCGGCGGCCGCTACCCGCTCGTAACGGTGCGGGGAGTGGTCGTCGGTGTGAATATCTGCGAGGACATCTGGTTCCGGGAGGGGCCAACGCGTTCCCAGGCGCTGGCAGGCGCGGAAGTGATCGTGAACATCAACGCGTCGCCGTACCACAAGTCCAAGGGCATGGAGCGCCACCTGATGCTGACCGAGCGGGCGCGCGAGAACGACGTGGTCATCTCGTACACCAATACGGTCGGCGGCCAGGACGAGCTAGTCTTCGACGGCCAGAGCATGGTGATCGACCGCACCGGCAGGCTCATGGCCATGGCAAAGCAGTTCGAGGAAGAACTCCTGACTGTTGACCTCAGGCTGCCGGACCGGGTGAAGACAGTGGCCGAAGAAAGCCGGTTTGTATCCGTCGATCGCGTCGTGCTGTCCGACAGCCCGGGGCCGAAAAAGAAACCCCTGCCCCCGCTCCGGAAGATCGAGAAACCCTTGAGCCAGTGCGAGGAGGTTTACCGCGCGCTGGTGCTCGGCACGCGGGATTACCTGCGCAAGACCGGATTCTCCACCGCCGTGATCGGGCTCTCCGGCGGCGTGGATTCGGCCCTCGTCGCGGCCATCGCAACCGAAGCGCTCGGCAAAGAACACGTAGTCGGCGTGTTCATGCCTTCCCAGTTCAGCTCCCGCGAAAGCCGCGAAGACGCCTTCGGCCTGGCAAAGAACCTCGGCATCAGGATCCACGAGATCCCGATCAAGGACACCTTCGAATCCTACCTCAGGACGCTCCGCGGGATCTTCGCCAAGACTCGTCAGGACGTGACCGAGGAGAACCTCCAGGCGAGGATCCGCGGAAACCTGCTCATGGCGCTCTCGAACAAGTTCGGCTGGCTCGTCCTGACCACGGGGAACAAGAGCGAGATGTCCGCGGGCTACGCGACGCTCTACGGCGACATGGCCGGCGGCTTCGCCGTGATCAAGGATGTGCCCAAGACCATGGTCTATGACATCTGCCGGTGCGTGAACCGGCTGGCGGGAAGGACGATCGTCCCGAGGCGCGTCATGACCAAGGCGCCGACCGCCGAGCTCCGGCCGAATCAGAAGGACAGCGATTCCCTGCCGATTTATCCGGTGCTTGACCCGATCCTGAAGGCCTACGTGGAGGATGACCGGGAGTTCGGCGAGATGCTCAAGATGGGCTTCGACCGGAAGACCGTGGAGCGCGTGATCCGGCTCGTGGACACGAGCGAATACAAGCGCCGCCAGGCCCCTCCGGGCGTCAAGATCACGCCGCGCGGCCTGGGCAAGGATCGGCGCTTCCCGATCACGAACAGGTACAGAAGCTACTAAGTCAACGTTCTCACCGCGAAAGCGCCAAGAACGCGGAGAAATAGATTCAATACGGGAATCATTCTCGCACAGAGACGCAGAGAAAGACAATTCTAAAGCAATGTGATTTCGCGCAAAGCACGCTAAGAGCGCAAAGGACAGAAGGATACAATTAAACGCTGAAAAAGCTATGAGCAGATCTATGCTGTTCGCCGATAAATCAATATTAGGATTCTTCATAAGTCCTCGGCGTCGATCAGCGTTGAATTAACCTGATTTCTTGGCGTCCTTCGCGTCTTGGCGGTAATGGGTTATTCTCCTATGACTCCCGGTACTCTCTACATCGTCTCCACGCCCATCGGCAACCTCGAGGACATCACCCTCCGGGCGCTGCGGATATTGAAGGAAGCGGACGTGATCGCTGCCGAGGACACGCGCCACACCCAGAAGCTCCTGTCCAAATACGACATCCATACGCCGCTCACGAGCTACCACGATCACAACAAGGAAGAAAAAGGGCCGGTCCTCGTCAGCCGCCTGCTCGAAGGCAAGAACGTTGCGCTCGTGTCCGATGCCGGCACGCCCGGCATCTCGGACCCCGGCTACTTCCTGATCAATCTCGCCGTGGATCAGCAGATTCCCGTGGTCCCCATCCCCGGTGCCACAGCAGCAATTGCCGCGCTCTCCGTCTCCGGCCTGCCAACGGACAGCTTCGTGTTCGAAGGATTCCTGCCGGGCAAGCATCAGGCCAGGCTGAAGCGGCTGGAGCTGCTCAAACCGGAAACACGCACGCTGGTCCTGTACGAGGCGCCGCACCGGATCCACCAGGCGCTTGAGGACATGCTCTCGGTCCTGGGTGACCGGAAAGCGGTTGTCATGCGCGAACTGACCAAGATCCATGAACAGGCGCTCCGCGGAACGCTTTCTTCCATCAGGGAACAGCTCCGGACCGGTTCGGATAAAGGCGAGTTCACCCTCGTGGTGCATGGCAAAACCGACGAGCCGGCACAGCAGGATATCGACATCGCGGAACACTTGAAGAACCTGATGCTCCACCGGGGAATGACCAAGAAAGAGGCCATTGCAGCTGCAACCGAGGAGCTGGGGCTGCCGAAGAAGGAGATATACAAGGAAAGTTTAAAGCTATAAACGTGATGGACTCGTAAGAATTCAAAACCTACTACTGAGACACGGAGACACAGAGAAAAGCAATTTGCATACATGATGATGTTTCAGTGTCCTCAGTGTCTCCGTGGTGATAATCGACTTTTTTACGATATCATCAACATTCAGCGATCTTTTTTCTGTCCGAATACACCCAAACAGGGTACTATTCCTGTTGCCGCATACTGATGCAGCATTTCTTTTCATGAATGGAGACGAATATGTCGGGACACATCAAATCGAGCATGGGCGTTGAGCTGAAGGTCAAGGACGTGATGACCAAGGGTGTCATCACGATCACGAAATTCGAGAGCATCGTCACGGTCGCGGACATCCTGCAGGAAAGGAACATCAGCGGCCTGCCGGTGGTGGACAAGGACAACAAGGTCGTGGGGATCATCACCCAGGCGGACATCCTGTCCATGGTGGGCGTGGGCAGGGATCATACGTTCAAGGACCTGCTCAAGTACATGCTCGGCGAACCGCTGCCGGGCAAGAAGCTGGGCGATACGGTCGGCGACATCATGACCACGCCGGCGGTGACGATCAAGGCGGATGCGAACATCGCCGAAGCGATCCAGCTCATGGACGACAAGAAGATCCGGCGGCTGACCGTGGTGGACGACAAACAGAAGCTCCTGGGCATCATTACCCGCGCCGACATCCTGAAGGCAGTGCTGAACAAGGTCAAGGAACTCCGCAAAGGATAGCGATGGCAACGGTCTATTTCTCCTCAGCCCGCACGCTCAGGTGGAACTACCTGCACAGCGTCCCGGGCAAGCTGGAAGCGCTCCTGGAGAAGCTGGATCTCGCGAAGCGCTTCGCCAAGGACGACTGGGTCGCGGTCAAGACCCATTGGGGGTCCCCCGGCGCCTTCCGCATCATTCCCGCCGCCATGCTCCGGAAGGTCGTTGACGCCGTGGGAAAAACCGGAGCCAAGCCCTTCGTGACCGACACGGTCAGGATCAAGGGCCTGGACTATCTCGAAGTGGCGAACCAAAACGGCCTGAATCACCTTTCCTGCGGCGCACCCCTCGTGCTTGCCGACGGACTCTACGGCAAGGACAGCATTCTCGTCAAGGCAGGTCCGCTGCTGGGCGCCATCGCCGTGGCTTCGGTGATCCACGACGCTCCGGCCATGATCGTCTGTTCGCACACCAAGGGCCACATCAATTCCGGCTATGCCGGCGCGATCAAGAACCTGGCGATGGGCTGCGTGAGCGGACGCCACCGCGACCACGGCTGGCAGAAGGGCCGCGGCTCCATGCATTGCCACGGAGAGAAGGGCCTGCAGTGGGACCCCGAGGTCTGCACCTTCTGCGGCCAGTGCGCGGAGATCTGCCCGCTCGATTCCATCGAATTCAAGGACGGCAGGTTCGCCTACGACGCGGACACTTGCTGGCACTGCGGCAGGTGCAGCAGGGTCTGCCAGGAGGGCGCGCTCACCCTGCCCCAGGACGACGAGACCTTCATGAAAACCATGGCTGAATCCGCGGCAGCGGTGCTCTCCACCTTCCGGCCCGGCAAGGTTGTCTATGTCAATTTCCTCTTCCAGATCCAGCCGGAATGCGACTGCATGCCCGTGGCAGACGTGCCGGTGATCCAGGACCAGGGCATCATGGTCTCCGACGACCTCGTGGCTATCGAGCAGGCGTCGGTCGACATGCTGCGAAAGGCATCTCCCCTCCCCCAGTCCGCCGCAGCGGACGCAAAAGTCCCACCCGGAAATGATATACTCTCCTCATTGAATCCCCGGCCCCTGCAGCTCCAGATCGACGCGTGCGAGCGGCTGGGCCTGGGCTCGAAGCAGTACGAGCTGATTACCATAGAACCATAATGTGATCTTGCAAGCTTGTCGCCTTGTCAGCGGAGGCATTCGTGAAACGCACCAAGATCCTCGCCACCATCGGCCCGGCTTCCAGTTCCCCGGAAATCATCAGACGCCTCATAAGGGCCGGCATGGACCTCGCGCGCCTGAACTTCTCCCACGGCGAACGAAAGGACCATGTCGAACGCCTTCGGATGATCCGCAGGGAATCGGCACGCGCGGGAAAGCATGTCGCCGTGGTCCAGGACCTCCAGGGGCCGAAGCTCCGGGTCGGGAGCATGCAGAACGACGGCGTGACCCTGCGAAAGGGCGATACGGTAACGCTCACGGCGAAGAAAGCCGCCGGCACGGCCAGTCTGATCTCGATCACCTATCCCCGCCTTCTGCAGGACCTCGCGGCCGGCGATGCCGTCCTGTTCGACGACGGCAGGCTATCGGTCGTGGTCACCGGCAGGAAAGGCGGCAACCTCACGGCCAAGGTCGTGCGCGGCGGCGTGCTCAAGAGCCACAAGGGTGTGAACCTGCCGGGCGCGAAGCTCTCCCTCCCGTCCCTCTCCGTCAAGGACCGGCAGGACCTGCTCTTCGGCATCGACCAGGGCGTGGATTACATCGCCCTCTCCTTCGTCAGGACGGCACGGGACATCGAAACAACGCGGTCCTTCGTCGCGAAAGCGGGCGCGAAGATCCCGATCATCGCCAAGATCGAAAAGCCCGAGGCCATCGAGAACCTCGACGAGATCATCGCGGCTGCCGACGGCATCATGGTCGCCCGCGGCGACCTGGGCGTGGAGATGTCGCCGGAGCAGGTCCCCCTGCTCCAGAAGCGGATCATCAGGGCCTGCAACGAGGCGGAGAAGCCCGTGATCACGGCGACGCAGATGCTCGAGAGCATGATCGAGAATCCGCAGCCCACGCGGGCCGAGGCGTCGGACGTGGCGAACGCGATCCTGGACGGCACGGACTGCGTCATGCTCTCGGGCGAGACCGCGGTCGGCAAGTTCCCGGTGCAGGCCGTGGAGGTGATGGCGCGCATCGCCGCGAGCGCCGAAACCCAGCTGGCGCCGCGCCCGCCGGACCAGCACATCGGCGGCATCGACGAGAGCATCGCCCACGCCGCCTGCCGCGCGGCCCAGGAGCAGCAGGTCCGGGCCATCGTCACCTTCACCCAATCGGGCAGTACCGCGCTCCTCGTGTCCAAGCACCGGCCGTCGGCGGACATCATCGCGCCCACGCCCTTCGAGCGCGTGGCCCGCAGGGTCTCGCTCTACTGGGGTGTGATCCCCGTGATCCTGAAGCCCCGGCGGACGACGGACGACATGCTTGCGGGCATCGAGGCCATCATGCTCCGCAAAGGGCTCGTGCGAAAGCACGACCTGATCGTGCTGACCGCCGGCGTTCCCATCGGCGTGGCAGGCAGCACGAATATGATGAAGGTGCACAAGGTGGGAGAGACGAAGGGACTGGAACGGAAGAACCGATAGCGGCAAGGGGAACAGGAACGGATGAGAATATGGGCGCCCGAGAGGGCGCCTTTTTTAGTTGCCCCGCAGGAAGAGCGCGGCAACGGAGTGCATGCCGTTACGGGGATCTCACTCCCTGCTGGCGGCGACGAGATAGCGGAAAAAGAGCGACGGCTTGTCTTGGCCGTAGAGCTGCGAACGGTAGCGTCCCCAGAGATCGGACGCGGCCTGCTTCTTTCCCTGCATCAGCCTGCCCGTCATACCCGCCGCGACAACATAGCTCAAGGGTTCCTTCGGAAGATCGCGGTCCTCCTCAAGGATCGCAAGAGCCGATTCCTCCATCCCGCGGCCGTCACGGTTCCCGATCGCCTTCAACAGGCGAATCCAGCCGCGCTCTTTCGGCGAGAGGACCGGGAAACAGGCGCCGGCCTCCAGCCTGCGCCAGACATCCGCCATCTCCCTGCTCGTCAGAAAGGGCGTCATTCCGATGCCGACCGTGTGATAGGAAGCGAGAATTCGATCGTCAGCGCCGCTCCGGCAGTCCTGCCGGAAACGGCGGACAAGCTCCTCGGCATCCGCTTTCATTCCTTCCGGCAGCATCTCCTCATCGTCCCGGAGCGCCCCCCCCATCACGAAGCCGCGCACGACTTCGGCGGCATAGGCTTCATAGGAGATATTGTAATCCTCGGCCGGACTGACCGTTCCGCGCTCTTCCGGCCGGCGGGAGCCGAAGAGCAGTTCGGCAAGCGGCAAGGGGCGCTTGCCGAACGTGATCAGCTCAGTTGCCGAGGAGCCGAGAAACCGCGTGCGTGCGGCGTTCTGATCTACCACCGGATCGTAGTCCCTGTTCTCCCGTCCCGTGAAGGAATCCAGCAACGGACGGAAGAAGGCTTTGTTCCCGATCCTGCGAAGCGCCAGGTCACGGGGGCCATTGACATCGATCCGGCTCAGGAGGGGGCGCAGGGCTGGCGATTCGAGGAACTCGCGATCGGGCCCCGCGAGCGGAGCGTGGTTCCGGGCGATGATGATCACGTCGTTCATGGTGGCTGCGTAAATCTCGAAGTCGTCGAAAGACGCCGAAAGCGCCTTCAGCACCGACAGCACCTGGTTCGTGTCGATCTCGTAGAGCTGAAGCCACTGGCAGAACACCCCGCCTTCGTTCAGATGGCGGCTCAGGAGCCGGTAGAACTCCGCCGAAAAGAGGCTCGCAACGCCGCTCACCCAGGGATTGGAAGGCTCGGAAACGATGATGTCGTACTTGTTCCTCGACGAGGTAAAATAGGTCCGCGCATCCTCCAGGATGATACGGCTGCGCGGGTCGCGGTACACAGCGGCGTTCAGGGCGCCGAAGTGGCGAGCGCCCTCGACCATGGCGGGCTCGATCTCGATCGTATCGACCGAAGCGATCCGGTCATTGCGCAGGAGCAGGGCCGATGTCATGCCCGAACCGAACCCGATATTGGCCGCTGTTCGTGCATCGGGACGGAAGGCCATCGGAAGCGCTCCCAGAAGCACCATTGTGGGCTCGTCGCTCGACGGCGGCGCATTCGGGTCCGTCTCCGCCATTGCATCGGTCTTGCCGTTCGTCCTGATGCTGACCGCCGTCCCCGCGGCAAAGACGCTGACCGTCGCGGTCTTGCCGTCCCGGTGATACACGAGCTGCTGCTCTGCCGGCGAGACCAGCGAACCGAAGCGGTAGACACCCGATCCCATCTTGTACCCGTCCAGGTCGACGAGGCCGCCGACCGTCAGAAGCGCGGCAACGGCGATTGCCGCGGCGACCGCGGCCGTTCGCCTTCCGTTCTCAAGGCCCGTTGCTGCCAGCGCAATTCCCAGCGCCAGGTCCAGGCCGGCGCCGAGCATGATCAGGCCCTTGAGGTCCAGAACCGGCAGGGCGATCTGCACGGCGATGACCACGCCGACGATGGCCCCGACCGTGTTCGCAGCATAGACAGCGCCGATGCTCCCTTCGCCCGCTCCCCGGCTGAGCAGGGCATGGGTGATCAAGGGCAGGGTTGTGCCTGCGCAGAAGGCGGCGGGGAACATCAGATACAGGGAGAGCCCGCCGCTCGCCATATTGAAGAGCAGATAGCCGGCGTCGGTTTTCGGCAAGGCGTTGACGAGCCATGCCATGGTCGGGAACGTCGTGCCGTAGAGCGGCAGGGAGAGCAGCGCGAGCGCGCCCATGGCGACCTGCACGTATGCCAGCATGCGGACCGGGTCTGCGGCGCGATCGATGCGGGAGCGCACCCAAAATCCGCCCGCCGCCAGCCCGAGAATGAACGCGGCAAGCATGAGCTCAAAAGCGTGCGTCGAGCCGCCGAGCACAAGGCTCAGCATCCGGGTCCAGCCGATCTCGTAGAAGAACGAAGCAATGCCGGTGATGCAGGAGGCGGCAAGCAGGAGCGGATACCGGCGGTCCCCACCCGATCCCTTGCTCTGCTGCACAGATGCCGGTGACGGATCCGGGATGAGCCCCCCCCTCGCGATCTGCCAGGCAGCCGCCCCGACGCCGAGATTGACCGCGCCGGCCAGCATGCCGGCGCCCGGAAGGCCGAAGAATCGGATGAGAGCAAATCCGCTTGCCATGACGCCGACGGCGCCGCCCAGGCTGTTCGAGAAATAGAGCAGGGAAAGGGATCTCCCGCTCCCTTCGGGAAAGCGGCGCAGAAATCCGGCGGTCATGAGCGGAAAGGTCATGCCGAGCAGGATCGTTTGCGGCAGGATCAGAAGGGCGGACAGCGTCCAGGTGTAGAGCGTAACGGCAAGCGGGCTGCCGAGGGAAGGAATGATCCGCTCCTGAGAGATCCGCACGGCGCTGTCGAAGAGCGGATGAAAGAGCAGCGCCGCAGCCCCGATGGCCAGTTCGGTCAGAGCATACCCGGCGAGAAGGTTCCGCCAAGCGCCGGAATACCTGCTGCTGATCCACGATCCCAGCGCAAGGCCTGCCATGAAGATCGCGAGGACCAGCACCTGGGCGTAGGCCGCATGGCCGAGGAAGAGCTTGAGGTAATGCGTCCAGAGGGACTCGTAGATGAGGCCAGAAAAACCGGAACAGGCGAAGAGCAGGAACAATATGCTGCGGCGATCGGGTGCCATGTGCATTCTCGGCATCAGGGATAGGGAATGATCAGGCGCTTGTCGAATTTCCGGAAGACCGTTTTCCTCGATTCCATCGACCGGTCCCAGGCGAGGAGCTTCTCCTTCAGCCGGTTGACGACCTCAGGGTGCTTTGCGGCGACGTTCATCGTCTCCTGCGGGTCCTTCGCAAGGTCGTAGAGCGCCGTCTCATCCACTGCGTGCGCCGTGCCGGTGATGAAGTTCCACCACGATACCCTGTTCAGCAGCGACGGGTTCTTCCGGAGCACCAGTTTCCACTCCTTCGTCCGGACGGCAATGTCGCCGGGCGGGTAGTCGAGACGATCAAACTCCTGCCGCAGGAGGTCGCGGTATTCCTTGAGCCGGGCCTGTTCCGATGCGGCAAAATGAGCGCCGCGGTTTCCCTGGAATTCGAGGTACCACTTGCTCAAGGTATATTCCCACCAGGGGATGCGATCGATGAAAGCGTACTCGCTCCCCGAAGCGCCCTTGTCTCCGCGGATCAGGGGAAGGAGGCTTTTGCCCTGAGCCTCGTGCGGCACCGGCACCTGCAGATACTCCAGCACCGTGGGCATGATATCGATGCTCTGGACCTGCGGGGCGATGCGCTTGCCGCCGAACTCGCCCAGCGGGAACCGGATGATCAGCGCGTCGCGCACGACGCCGTCGGAAACATCATAATGGAAAAAATCGCTGCGCTCTCCCAGGTCGTCTCCATGGCTCGAATGGAGGACGATCAGCGTCTTTTCCGTGAGGTGGAGGGAATCGAGGAGCCGCATGAGCTCGCCGATGAACTGGTCGGTGTAGTGCACGCCAGCGTCATAGCGATTGATGACATACTGCACATCGGCGGGAGAGAGATGATGGACCGGTTGGAATCCCCAGTAAAAATCCCCGCGGGAAACGCGGGACAGCACGTCGTAGGACGGGTCCTCGTCGGCGGCGACCTCGGCGGGCAGCTGGGTCAGCCGCTTCCAGAAGGGCGTGTACGACCGGTCGTCGTAGCGCGTCTGTTCCTCAACGGGAACGGCGGCCGCATAGGGCATGTGCAGGAGTCCGCTGGCGATCCAGAGGAAGAACTTCCGGTCCTTGTTCTCGCGGATCCACTCCAGCGATTCATCGGGAATCTTCCGGACGTGCTTGGGGCCCAGGCCGCGCCGCGTGCTCTCGAAGGCATCGAAGGAGCGCGCATAGACGTCTGCGGTGTTTATCGTGGCGCCCGACGACGTGTCGAAGCGGACGAAGAACTCCGGCGAGCTCGCGAAGGCCGCCGTGGCGTATCCGTAGTATTTGAGAATCTCCGGCAGGGTGCGCTGGGTCACCGTGTCCTTCGAAATCTCGAAGGACACCATGCCGTGCATGCGCGCGTACTGGGAGGTGAAAATGCTCATCTGTGCCACGGGCGTGAAGTTCGCCTGGGCAATGGCGTTCTCGAAGAGCACGGAGCGGGAGGCAAGGGCGTCGATGTTCCTGCTCGTATCCCGCTGGTATCCGTACGTCCCCAGATGGTCCTGACGGAGGCACTGCAGCGAGATGACGATCACATTCATCTCTTCGTGCCGGAGGGCGGGCGCCGTCGGGGCCGGGGCTGACGCAGCGATCCCCGTTGAACAGAAGCCGGCGGTGCATGCCGCCGCAAGGACGGTATGCACCGCTGACCGGAGAATGGATCGGAACATCACGGTTTCTTGGCTCCCTTGGCCTGGGAGTCGTACACGGGATTCAATCCCGTCACCCAGGGCCGCGCCGTCAGGTCCGAACCGATGGATTTAAAGTGGGCAAAGACCTTCTGCTCAAGCTCATAGGCGATCTTCGGTTCCTTGTCCACGAGGTTCGTTGTCTCGTCCGGATCGCTCTTCAGGTTGTAGAGCTCGCGGGTCTTGTTTTCCAGCGTGTAGATGAACTTCCACCCGTCCTTGGTCGTCACCGACCTCTTGAAGGTATAGAGCCGGTAGTCGGTCTCGGAGTACACATCCTTGGCAACGCTCTCGCCCCGGAAGGCGGGCACGAGGCTCGATCCGCGCAGCTGATGTTTCGCCGCCTCGGGCATCCGGACGTCCAGAAGATCGAGGATCGTGGGCATCACGTCGATGCTGCTCACCTGGTCCGTCACAACCTTGCCGGCGACAACGCCGGGGAGTTTGATGATCAACGGGACGTGGACCAGGTCCTGATAGAGGCTGAAGCCGTGGTCGAAGTGGCGGTGTTCATAGAATTCCGTGCCGTGGTCCGAGGTGAGGACGAAGATCGTCTTGTTCATCAGGCCCAGTTTTTCGAAGGCTTGCAGGAACTGCTTGAATTTTTCGTCGGTCCGATTGATCTTCTCGTCATAGATGGCGCGCCAGAACTTCACGTCCTCGTCGCGCAGCGTGAGCTGCCCCTTCTCCAGGCCCTCCTCCCGCAGGTCCTCCTGCTCCTTCGCCGACCCCGTGTATTTCTTGTCGTATCCCTTGTCCACGAATCGGTAATCGAACCCTTCGGCGGGCACGTTCTGGCCGTGGATGTCGTATCCGTGCAGGAAGAGGAAGAACTTCTTTCCTTTGTTCGCCGCGAGCCATTCGAGGGCCTTCGGAATGCTCACGCCCATGCTCCCGAACTTGCCCTTCTCGTAAAAATACACGTCGAATCCCTGGGCGAACCCGAAGAAGCCGTTTACGCCCGCATTGCCCGTGAACCCTCCGGTCGCGTACCCGTTCTGCTTCAGCACTTCCGCCAGGGTCACGATGTTCGGCGCCAGTTCCTTCAGGTTCGAGAGCTTCGTCACCGGCGGCTCGTAGACCGCGAACTTGTTCGTCAGCTTGTGCTCCGACGGATAGACGCCGGTGAACCAGGTCATGGACGCGGGCACGGTCCAGGAGGACACGGAGATGTCGTTCGTGAAGTTGTACCCCTGTGCTGCCATGGCGTCGATGGTCGGCGTGATGTCCCGGGAATAGCCGAGAGAATGCACATGCGCCGCCTGGAGCGCGTCGAAGCTCACGAACACGACATTGTAATCCTTGAACTTGAGCGGCATGGCTGCCGGCTTTGCCGGCTCCGCCGTGCCCCGGCCGGCAAGGATCGCTCCGATCCCTGTCAACGCAAGCAGTACAAGTGCGAACTTCATGATGCTGATGCGGGTGAGCCGTTTCATCCTTGTTCCTCCTCGAAATGGAATGAATCTCTTATGAAAAACGGAAATCAAAAAGATCTCTATGGACACGGATTAACACGGATACCATCCGATTAACCGGCTCCGCTCGCCTGAATCGCCTTGCGCGAAATCGATTTGCCTTGTTCTTGTCCTCGTTTTCTCTGCGCTCTCTGCGTCTCAGCGAGAAACCGCCGTACGCTTTACGGTTCTGTTGCTCATGTCAGTACACATCCAGGTCCCGGCCCACCACGACCTTGCCCCGGTACCCGGCCTCCTGCATCTCCTGCAGCAGGTCCTCGGGCGTCGAGGCGCCGGGCCGCTTGTTTGGCCGGAGCGTGATCGGATTGTGCACCAGGATCAGGAGCCCCGGTTTGGCCTTGTTCGCCAGCTCGGCAAGCTGGGCCGTCGTGGTATGATACTTTGCCGCGTAAGCGTGGAAGTCGATGCCCTGGGGATTCGGCCGCCTGTTGTTCGCGAGGAACTTCAGGGTCAGCGCTTCATGGACCAGAACATCGCAGCCATGGCAGGCGTCGATGGTGGCCTGCGTCGGCGTGGTGTCTCCGGTGATCACGACGCTCCGGTCCGGCGTGTCGAAACGATAGCCGAAGGATTCCTTCCAGTCGCCGTGCTTCGTCGGAAAGGCGGTTACCGTCACGTTCCCATCTTTGTACACCACACCGGCAACGACCTCGTGGGCATTCACCTTCCAGCCGTGCGGCGAAGCATGCTCCATGCCTTCCGTCCTGATCTTGATATCCTCCTGGTACGCGGCGAGGATATGCTCGGTCATGGCCTTGATCCCGGGAGGGCCGTAGACTTCCAGGGGCGCCTGCCGTCCCATGACCCAGGGCGTCAGGATCAGGTCGGGATAGCCTGCGGTATGATCGGAATGGAGGTGCGTGACGAAGGCAATCTTGATGTTGGTGGGCACGAGCGCCTGGACGCCCTTGTCCAGCGCCGCAGCGTTGGCGCGGCGAACCACGCCGGGTCCGAAATCGACGAGATAGGCGCTCCCGTTCACCACCACCGCAGTCGCCGGACCTGACCGGTCGGGGTCCGGCTGGGGATTGCCGGTGCCGAGCAGCACCACCTGCGTTTTCGCAGCTCCAAAGGGCGTCGCCCGATCGGCTGCAAACGCAGGTGCGCCGCAGTGCAGCGCTGCCAGCGCACACGCGATGATCGCTGTAAACAACCTGCCTCTTTTCACTGCACTCCCCTGCCCGCCGCCGCAGCACAAGCCGTCATTCGACGCCTGCCACGGCAGTTCTGCATAGTAACACAAAATCGCCGCATCTCATGGCCTTTTTTGCACAAGCCGGACTGTTGCCTCTCGCAACGCCCTCTTCAGGCACACTCGTTGCCTTTCGCGGTCATTTCCGTGCTGCCTCGCACCCCGCCTTCACGCCCAGCTCGCAGGCCTTCTCATAATCCTTCAGCTCCAGGCTCCGGTCTCCCTGCTTCCCGTAAGCCTTGGCGCGCTCCAGGTATGCTTCCGCATCCGCAGGGTCGAGGGAGACCGCTTCCGTCAGGTCTTCGATCGCGCGCACCGGATCGCTTGTCCGTTCGAACAAGACGCCCCGTTCTCGGTAGCTCGCGGCATCCGCCGGGTCCAGCTGGATCACGACGTTCAGGTCCTCGATCGCCTCGCTGAACCACCGCGCCTCGCGAAGCGCAACACTGCGGCGGCGATAAGCGTCAGCGGAAAAAGGATCGAGGGCTATGGCTGTGTTCAGATCGTCGAGCGCACGGTCGACCCGGGACAGCTTGAGATAGACGGACCCCCGTACGGCATGGGCATGTGCGAAGAATCCCGTGGCTCGCTTATCGTCGCTCTTCCGGTTCTGGTACAGCTCCAGAGACCGCGAGAGATTCCGGATCGCGTCGTCATATTTCCCCTGCTCGTACTCCAGGCAGCCGAGATTGTAGAAGGCCCGGGGCTTTCCGGGGCTTTTTTGCGCCATGTCCGCGAGAAGCCGTTCCTCTGTCCGGTAGAGGTCATTTCGCTGAAGGGAAACCCCTGTCAAGAGAAAGAGGACCACGCAGGACAGAACCAGGCGCGGCGTGAGGTGCGCGGTCACCGCATGTCGATTCCGGCTGACAGGTTCCATTGTCCTCACCGGCCGCCGGGAAGCAGTCTGCATGCTGTCCGGTTCCCCAAACCGCAGGCGCGCCGGAGGTCGGCTCCCGCGAGATTCTTCTTTCCCGCTTTCCGGTACAGCAGCGCGCGACGAAGCAGCACGTCGGATGCATCGGGTTCGAGTGCGAGCGCCCGCGAGTAATCATCCAGGGCCCGGTCATACTGTTCCTGCTCCTCAAGGAGCACTCCGCGGTTCAGGAACGCCTCTCGGGCGGAAGGATCGAGCAGGACGGCCCTGTTCCAGTCGTCCATGGCCCGGCCATACTGTCCCAGCAGGCGAAAGGCGATGCCGCGGTTGTTGTAGGCATTGGCAAAGGAGGGATCGAGCTCGATGGCGGCCGAAAAATCAGCGGCAGCGAGGTCATTTCGTCCCAGGGCGCCGAAAGCAATGCCGCGGTTGTTGTAAGCGTTCGCATACCGGGGATCGATCCGGATCGCCTCGGTGAAGTCCTCGACTGCCCGGCCGGGCCTGCCCCATTCCTTCCAGGCAATGCCGCGATTATTGTAATACCGCGCATCATCGGGGTCGATCCTGATGGCGGCGCTGAAATCCGTGACCGCCTCCTGCAGGAGCCCCAGGTCCTTCAGCAGAAGGCCGCGGTTGTTGTAGGGGTCGGCCCGATCCGGCGCCAGGCGGATCGCAGCGCTGAAGTCCTCCATTGCCAGGCTGCTCTGTCCTGTTTCGCGGAAGGCAATGCCGCGGTTGTAATGCGCCTCCGCATCGCCGCTGTCCCGCTCGAGCGCGCGGGTAAAGAGCGCGATGGCCTCGTCATGCCGCCCTGCGGTAGTGTAAGCGCATCCGAGGTTATCGAGCACCCGCACCGTCGCGGTCCCCCTGCGGAAGGAATCGCCCCAGACCGCGAGGTCGCTGGTCCAGACCGCGTTCCGCAGGAACGACAGGAGCATCAGCAGGCAAACCACGAGTGCCGCAGCGAATCCGGCACGGTCCGCCGGCGTTCTATCGGGCTGTTTTACTCCGTCCATAGTTCCGCGCGGCAGCGCATCCTTCCCTGCTTCCCCGCGAGCAGGCCTCCCGAAAATCGATCAGGGCGAGGTCGGGGTCCCCGCGCTTCCGGTACAGTTCCGCCCGGTCAAGATAGGCTTTCACCAGGTCCGGATCGACCCTGATCGCAGCGCTGTAGTCCTCGATTGCCTGGCTGTCCTTGCCCATCATGCCGAAGACGATGCCCCGGTTGCAGTAGGCCAGCGCATAGGATGGCTGCAGCGAAAGCGCGTAGCTGAAATCGGCGATCGCCTGGTCGAGCTGGCCCAGATATTTGTACACGACGCCGCGGTTATTCAAGGCTTCCACGCTCCCGGGGTCGATCGCCAGCGCCGCGGAATACTGTTCGATGGCGGTTTCGAACTGTCCTGCCATCTTGAAGGTGATCCCGAGCTCGACATGGGCTCCGACACTGCTCGGATCGAGACGGAGAACCTGCTGCAGATCCCTCACGGCATCGTCCAGGCGCCCCTGCATCCGCTCGGCCATACCGCGGTTGAGAAATGCCGGCGCCAGGGACGGATCGAGCCTGATCGCTTCTGAGAAGTCCGCTACAGCCCGATCGTACGCCCCTCCGTCGAGAAAGACGATGCCGCGATTAAGCAGGGAAAGGGCATGGCCGGGCCGCAGGATGACGGCCCGTTCCAGATCCGCCAGCGCCCGATCGAGCTGGTCCTCTTGCCGGTACAGGATGCCGCGGTTCATGTAGGCGAGATAGGCGACGGGCCCGGAAGGATCCTGTTCGATTGCCGTCGCGTAGTCCCTCTCGGCCTGATCCGCCAGGCCGGCCGCCAGAAGGGCGTTGCCCCGGTTGATGTAGGCAAGGGGAAAACGCGACGGTTCGTTCTCGATGATGTGATTCCAGAGCTCGATCCCGTTCTTCCACACGCCGATCTGCCGGATCGTGCCGGCTGCCAATGCAGCGAACAGAAGCAGAGCAACGGTTCCAAGAAGGAACCGCGCAGCCGATCGCCGGTGCGCAAGGCTGCTGGCTCTCCGCCACGCCGATGCAGAGGCCGCGCCGGCAACAAGGAAGGGACCGAGCGCCGGGAGGCAGGTGAACCGGTCCGCCGTCTCCTGCGATCCGGCCTGGACCAGCCCCAGCACCGGCAGGAGCGTAACGAGAAAAAAGATCCACACCGCGGCTCCGGCAGGATGTCTTCGCGCCCGGTACAGGACGACGACCGTAAGCGCAGCTACGAGGATCAGGGGGACGAAGTATGCCGGCTGGAGAATCGACACCACCCGGGAATGCAGATAGAGCGGTTCCAGGCCGACGGGCAGCAGCAGATGACCGACATACCGGCCCAGCGAACGAAAGGCCACGAGGATGCGGTCGGCAACGGGCAGCGCATCGAGAGGCATCACGGCGCCGGCGTCCTTCTGCATGATAATCGTGACGAGGGACACCAGCGCGCTCATGAGGAAGAGCGGCGCTTTTTCCCAGGTTTTCCGCAGGAGATCGCCGCGGGACCCGATGCGTCCCAGCGGATGCCAGTCCAGGAGCAGGAGAACCGCCGGAAGAGTGACAGCCATGGGTTTGCTCATGAGGGAAAGGCCGGACAAAGCAACGACCAGTAGCAACCGCCGGTTCCGGAACCATGCTGCGGGTCCCGACGCTTGACGGACGGACGGCAAGGCTGCCGCTTTCACATAGACGAGGACGGCCAGGAGATAGAACAGGCAGAACAGCAGGTCTTTCCGCTCGGCGATCCAGGCGACCGATTCCACCCCCAGCGGGTGCAGGCCGAAAAGCGCGGCAGTGACGCCGGATGCGATCAGAACGCCGCGATGGTCTTCCTGCCTTCCGTTCCCTGCCGAAGCCTCCAGGAGCGCCGCGGCCAGGAAAAATACGAGGAACGTGTTCAGCCCGTGCAGCAGGATGCTCGTCAGATGGTGACCGGCCGCGTTCAGCCCCCAGAACGCATAGTCCAGGGCGTGGGACAGCCAGGTGAGCGGCTGCCAGACCCCGGCTTCGTTGCCGCCGCCCATGGCCCAGGAGAAAAAGGCTCCGTTCAGCGACCGGATATGCTGGTTGTCGACGATGTACTGGTGGTCATCCCAGACGAATCCGTTTCCCAAGGCCGGAAGATAGAGGGCGATGGCCACCAGCGCTGCGGCCGTCGCCAGCGCGTATCGGTTTGTGAGGATTTTCATTGGGAGTCCGGGTTCAGTGCGCACACGCTGCTGCATCAATGGCCCCCGTAAACCCGAAGGGCCTCGCATCCCGCTTCATCGCCCCGGTCGCAGGCCCGGCGATAGTCCGCGCGGGCGAGGGCGGACCTGCCCGATTCCCGGTAGCAGTCGCCGCGATCGACGTACGCAGCGCTGAAATCCGGATTCAGGGACAGCGCCTTCGTATGATCCCGCAGAGCTTCCTCGAAACGTCCCAGTTTCCGGAGTGCGATCCCCCGGTTATTGAAACCAAGAGCATCCCCGGGCGATATTTCAATTGCGTTGTCGTAATCCCCGATCGCCTGCTCGAACCTTCCCAATGATTCGAACACCAGGCCGCGGTTGTTGTATGCATCTGCATTCGACGGGTCGAGTTCGATAGCCCGGTTCAAGTCTTCCAAAGCCTGTTCGTACCTGCCCTGGCGCTCGAATACGAAACCGCGGTTGATGTAGGCCGCTGGCGATGCGGGATCCATGCGGATCGCGGCGGAATAGTCCCCGATGGCCTGTTCCAGCCGGCCCGCCCGTTCGAACACCGAACCGCGATCGACATAGGCATTGATCAACAGAGGATCCATCCGGATGGCCGCGGAGAAATCCGCCTCCGCGCGATCCGTCTCCCCGCGCTCCAGAAGCAGCCTGCCCCGCTGCACATACGCGGCGATCTGCTGCGGGTCCAGCGCAATGGCCTTCGCGTAATCCTTCAGCGCATCTTCGGGTCTACCCGCCTGCTCGGACAAGAGACCGCGGCCCACGTAGGCGTCCACATAGGTCGGATCGATTTCAATTGCCCGGTCAATATCGTTCCGGGCATGGTCCAACTGTCCTGCCCGCCAATAGTCGATGCCACGATGATAATAGCCATCGGGCAGGCGGGGATTGAGGCCGATCGCCGTGGTGTGGTCTGCAATGGCCCGATCGATTTCCCCCATAGTTTTCCAGAGAATCCCGCGTCCGATGTAGAAGTTCGGCTGCGTCTTGTCGAGCGATATGGCGGCCGAATAGTCCGCGACGGCAAGATTGAGCCGGCCTGCATTGACATAGGCCTGCGCCCGGCTCTCGTAAACGAAGGGCGCTTCGGACGGCACCTGACCGATCACTGTGCTCCAAAAGACCACACCGTCCTTCCAGACGCCGATCTGCCGCTCCGTCTTGATCACCAGCGGCGCGAACACGGCAGCGCCGGCCGCAAGCAGCGCCGCCGCCCGGGCGTAGCCGGAAGGGCTCCGCTTGCTCATCCAGGCGGCGATCCCCGCTGCGCCGATACCCGCGAGCAGAAACGGAGCTATGCTCGGGAGATAGGTGAAGCGCTCCGCTTCGGTCACTGCAGCCGTCTTGACCAGCCCAAGCACCGGCAGGAGCGTGATGATATAGTATCCCCAAACCGCGGCAAAGAGCCTTGTTCGTCTCGCAGCGAAGAACGCAGCTGCCGTGATCGCAATGACAAGAAGGACGGAGATTCCATAGGCGGGCGACCCGAGAGATATCTCCTTCGGGTCCGGGTAATAGGGCGACAGGCCCACCGGCAGGGTCATCTTGGCAAGATACAACACCGTCGCCTTGGCCGCGGCAAGAACCCGGGCAAGGAACGGAAGGTCATTGAGCGATCTGACCATGCCTTCACGCGCATGAGCGAGCACCGTGGCGATCGAGATGATCAGGCTCATTGCCAGGTACGGAACCTTTTCCCTGATCAGCGGCCCAGCGTCGTTGCGGGTCCGAAGGCGCCGGAAAGGATACCAGTCCAGGAGCAGAAGCACCGCAGGCAGGGTAACCGTCATCGGTTTGCTGGCCAGCGCAAGTAGGAAGCAGGCCAGCGAGAACCAGTAGCTCCTGCGCCGGAAAAAAGGAATGTCCGTCGCGCCGCCCTTCCCCTTCCGGAAGGAAGCATAGCGGATATAGGCCAGCACGCTCAGGAGAAAGAAGAGCGTCGAAAGCAGGTCTTTCCGTTCGCTGATCCAGGCGACCGACTCCACATGGAGCGGATGCAGCCCGAAGAGCAGACCCGTCGCTGTTGCGGCAATAAGGAACCGTCGATCCCCCGGTGGCCCGGTTTCATTGCTCGGTCCGTATCGGTACAGAAGCATTCCGGCAAGCAGAACCACCAGAAAAGTATTGAGCGCGTGCAGAAGAATGTTTGTCAGGTGATGGCCGGGGGGCTTGAGTCCCCAGAGGGCATAATCCAGGGCATGGGAAAACCAGATCACGGGCTGCCAGTAGCTGATCGTCATGTCCGTGAAGGCCCAGCGCAGGAAGGCCCCGTCGAACCGGCGGAGGTGCACGTTCTGGTACACGTTCACATCATCATCCCAGTTCACGAAGTCGTTCTGCAGGGCCGGCAGATAGACGATGAACGTCACGATAGCAGCGAGGATGGCTGCGATGACAATTCGTTTTTGCTGAGACCGGGAGGCGTCAGATGTGTTCATGGATTTCAGCGCCGAGGGAAGGGGTTTTCCGGAAACCTGCGGCCGCTTTCCGTACCACGCCATATTACCATATCGTGGATGGAAAATCGAACATCAGCGGGCAAAAACAACTGGAACGGGGGCGGAAGAGCGGTTACTATAAACGAGCCGGTATGCGCAGCGTGGTATACCCGGCGGGAGCCCGTGATGAAAAAAGCCCTGCTGATCGCCCTCGTGAACATCGCCCTTCTCGCCCTTCTGCTTGCCGTGACGGAGTTCACCTTGCGGGCCTTGCACATCCCTTACCGCGAGGATTTCACGCCGTCGGAGAATGCCCTCGCGCGGTTCGATGACGAGACCGGCTGGTCCTATATCCCCGGCCTGTCCCGGGAGATCTCCGCAGGCACAGGATCCATCAGGATCGCCTTCGACCGGAACGGGATCCGGGTCCCCGCTGCAGAGACCCTCCTCTCCCCCACCGCGCCGTCCGTCCTTTTCATCGGCTGCTCCTACACCATGGGACACGGGTTGAACTATGAGGAAAGCTTCGTGGGGAAATTCGGAAAGCGTGTCGGCAACAGCTATCAGATGATCAATGCAGGTGTACAAGCCTATGGAACCGATCAGGCATTGCTGACACTTAAACGTATCGCGCCTCAGTTCAATACTCGCGTCGTCGTATATACCTTCATCGAGGATCATATCACCCGGAACGGCAACTACGACCGTCGATATCTTTATCCCGAGGCGAAGATCCTAGGGACCAAACCCCTTTTTGTCCTCGATCGCGACGGTGCCCTACGGCTCGCCCGGAAGCCTCTTCGGTACCCGGAGTACCGGAACTCCTACCTCTACGATCTGCTCAGGATGAAGATCGAGTACGCACTGGATCTTCAGCCGCCCTATCCCGTCGACCTCACCAAAGCGCTGATCCGGGAAATGGACCGGTACTGCAGGGAACGCGGCATCGCTTTTGTGCTGCTCAACTGGCGGTGGACCGAGGAGGACTTCGACGACTTCCGGGAACTGACGGCGGCGCGTATCGACACGCTGGACGGGGCGCCGGAAGGGTGGGCATCCATGATGCTCCCGGGAGACGTCCATCCCGACGAGAATGCGAGCAGCCATGCGGCAGGTCTCCTCTATGGCTATTTCAGGAAGACCGGGCTTCTCAAGGGCCGCTAGGACCGCCCTTTCCGCGCCTCGCCGCCGAACGCGGAAGGTAGCGGCCGAGATTCCGGGATCCGATCTGGACCAGGTCGACCAGGGACAGGGATTCGCTCCGGGCATAAATCCAGGCATGGGAGAGCAGAAACAGAAAATCGAAGCCTGCGTTCGGCCGCAGCCGGATGGCCCGGCGAATCAGGCGGCGAAGGCCGGGGAACTTGACGGCGAAATAGAAGAGCTTCTGAAGGTTCACGATCTCGTTCTTGTTTGTCAGGCGAATCGGCGAGTCCTTGAAAAACGACGGCTGCAGCAGTGGCACCCCCCCCTCGAACAGATTCTCCGCGATGCAGCGGTCCCACAGTTCCGTGCCCGGAAGAGGCTGAAACAGCGAGCACCACGGGTAATCCGCATCGATCCGCGCATTAAGATCCACGGTCCGAAAAGCGTCCGCCAGT
>JAKAHZ010000027.1 GCA_021814615.1 Nitrospirota bacterium
TCCGATCTAGGTCTTCTACAACGCTACGCGAAAGCTCGTCCTCAAGGGCGCCGACGGGGTCATCTTTGTCGCCGACTCCCAGCGCGCCATGCTCGAGGCCAACCTGGAAAGCCTGGGGAACCTGAAGGAAAATTTCGCGGACATGGGGATCGACCTGTCCGACTTCCCCATGGTGATCCAGTACAATAAGCGCGATTTGCCGGACATCATGTCTGTGCCTGAGCTGAACGCGAAGCTGAATCTCCTGAAAGTGCCGTACTACGAAGCGGTTGCCATGAACGGCGACGGTGTGCTCAAGACCTTTGCGGCCAGTTCCAAACTGGTTCTGCAGGACATGCAGAAAAATCCTGAGCGGCACAATTTCTCGGCAGGGGACATTGCCGCGAAATCCGAGGAGCCGCTGGCGGCGCCGCCGCTCCGTACCGCGACCCGCAGCATGGAACCGGCCTTGCCCGACGCACCTCTTGCCGAGGCCAAGCCGGCCATGGCTGCGCTGGAAAAGACCGTGGAGCGGGGAGTGCGCGTGGACCTGGGCAAAGCGGTCATGGAGGACGGACAGATCGTTCTTCCCTTCGAGCTTCAGATCAAGAACGGCAGGGAGCAGTACCAGCTTCGCGTGACGATCGACTCCGCTGCACCGGCGGCAAAGCGCTTCAAGGTGACGGTCAAAGGATTCCGCAGGGAGTAAGCGTATATACGGCCGCACCCTGGCCGCCGAAAGGCCCCTATGTCGAAGGTCTTCGCATTGATCCCCGCAGCGGGAATGGGCAAGCGGATGGGACGGGTGGTCGCAAAACAGTTCCTTCCCCTGGGCGGCAAGCCCATGCTGGCTCGCACTCTCCTGGTCTTTCAGCAGGCCCCCGAGATCGACGAAATCATCCCGATCCTTTCTCCCGAAGACATGGAAATGTGCCTCCGCGACATTGTCGAGGCCTATGCTATAACCAAGGTCCGTACGCTCGTTGCCGGCGGGAAGGAACGGCTGGATTCCGTGGCGAACGGCATGAAGAAGATCGGGCAGGACGCCTCGGTCGTGCTGGTCCATGACGGAGTCCGGCCGTTCGTTACCCCCGCGATGATCGCCGACTGCGTTTGCCGGGCGAAAAACGGGGAGTGCGTGACAATCGGCGTACCCGTGAAGGACACAATCAAGGAGATCGACGGGAAAGGCCGGGTCGTAAGGACCCTCTCGCGGAGCAGCCTCTGGGCGATCCAGACGCCGCAGGCCTTTCCCGCGGCTGTGCTCATGCAGGCTTATGCCGATGCAGCCCGGAACGGCCATGCGGGAACGGATGACGCAACATTGGTCGAGCGAACCGGCGCGACGGTCAAGGTAATCATGGGCAGTTACGAGAACATCAAGATCACAACGCCGGAGGACCTGATCCTGGCGGAAGAGATCCTGAAAGGGCGATGAAGGTGCGGATCGGTTTCGGCTACGATGTCCACCGGCTGGTGGAGGGACGAGAACTCTTCATGGGCGGCGTGGAGATCCCCTGGGAAAAAGGACTGCTCGGCCACTCGGACGCTGACGTGCTGCTGCACGCGATCTGCGACGCGCTCCTGGGCGCGGCAGGCCTGGGCGACATCGGGAAGCATTTTCCGGACACCGATCCCCGGTACAAGGGGATTTCAAGTCTTTCGCTTCTTTCCGACGTGGCGCGCCTGCTGGGCGAGAGGGGATTCCGGGCGAACAACATCGACGCGACGATTGTGGCGGAGCGGCCGAAGATGGCGCCGCATATCGGCACCATGGTTGCGAACATCGCTCGGGCCGTCGGCGCGGAGCCTGCATCGGTGAATGTGAAGGCGACGACGACGGAAGGCCTGGGCTTCGCCGGCAGGGGAGAGGGGATCGCTGCATACGCGGTCTGCACGATAACGGAGCGGTGAAACTGCGGATGGTGGATAATGGAGTATCGAAGGGGAAGGAGATGGTCGGTATGCGGACAGGCTGGTACGTACTTCTGATCGCGCTGCTCTTCATGGCGCTGCCTGCATTTGCGGAAGAGAAAGACGCCTCGTGGTACCGGTGGAAGGACAATCTCGGCACCACGCACGTGACTGACAGCCTCGAAAAAGTGCCCAGGCAGTACCGTGCAGGCGCGGAAAAGGTGGATCCCGCTTCCGTCGGCAGCGACGCAAATATCGAGAAATCAGCTCCCGAAGCGCCTGTGGACGAAGAATCGGAACGAGCCCTTCTGGAGGAGCAGGCGACAAAGGCCGAGTGGCAGAACCGGATGCACCTGGCCAAAGAGCGGCTGGCCCGGGCGGAAGTTGAACTTCACAAGCTCGAGCAGCGGGAAAGCGACATTCTGTCTCAATGGAATGCACCGAACCGTTTTAACCGGCCGGGAGAGTCTGTTGATGCACTGGAGGCCGTACGGAAGGACCTGGACCTGGCACGCAAGGAGGAGGCCGACGCCCGCGATCAGGTTGAGAATGTGATCCCCGACGAGGCCAGGCGCGCCGGGATCCCGCCGGGCTGGCTTTCGGAGGTTCAGTAGGCTCCTGGGGATTGTCTTCCTCCGAATGCATGTGAACAACATGATGGATACGATCAGAAAAATATCGAGGGATTTTCGTGCAGCCCTTGCCATGGACCCGGCGGCGACCAGCAAACTGGAGGTCGCGCTTACCTATGCGGGCTTCCATGCACTCCTCGCCTACCGGCTCGCCCATTGGCTCTTCAAGAGGCGCATTCCCTTCTTCCCCCGGGCGCTCTCGCAATTCGCCCGTTTCCTGACGGGAATCGAGATCCATCCCGGCGCTGCCATCGGCTCGGGCCTCTTCATCGATCACGGCATGGGCGTGGTGATCGGAGAAACGACGGAGATCGGCGATAATGTAACGCTCTTTCAGGGCGTGACGCTGGGAGGCACGGGGAAACACCGCGGCAAACGCCATCCCACGATCGGGAGTCACGTCGTCGTCGGCGCGGGCGCAAAGGTGCTCGGTCCCATTTCGATCGGCAATTACGTCAAGATCGGGGCGAATTCCGTGGTGCTCCAGGATGTGCCCGATCATTCTACGGTCGTTGGCATACCGGGAAGGATCGTGCGCATCAAGGACGAGCGGGTCCCCGACGAAGCGCTCCTGGACCACATCCACATTCCCGATCCCATTGCCGACAAACTGATCGATCTGCAGGTTCAGATCGACGCTCTGAAACAGGAATTGGAAGCGCGCAGAGGGACAAAAGGGTAGGGCCTCCGCCTATCCTTCCTCTACGATGCGGTACCGATGCTCGATCGTCCCGGCCTTTGCCAGCGTCGCTCCTACCGAGCAGTATTTGTGTAACGAGAGCTCAATCGCCCTCTCCACCGCTTCCTTCTGGATATCCCTGCCGCGAACCACATATTCGATCCGGACCTGCTTGTAAATTTTGGGATAGTCATCCGTTTTCTCGCCCTGGATGTTCATTTCCAGGCTGGAGACATTCTGGCGTTTCTTTCTGAGGATCGATATGACGTCCATGCCGGTGCATCCTCCAAATCCAACGAGGAGCAATTCCATGGGACGGAAACCTTTGTTCTGCCCGCCCGAGGCATCATCAGCATCCATGATGAGTTGATGTCCGGAGGTTGCTGAGCCTTCGAACTGCATGTCTTGTACGAGTCGCACCTTCGATTCAACGATCATTCCTTATTCCTCCTGAATTGTTATTGAGCCGATGAAAGCTCTTCCCTGTAGTGGTTTCTGTACTTACTGTATTGGTAATATTACCAAAACGTGGTTGTGTGGCGATCATTTTAAATAAACTATATTTATCAACGAGTATTAACAGTGAGTTGATAGTTTATGGTATTCTTGCCCAAGAAACACACTGATCGTCATCAAAATGTCATTATTAATACTATGATAAATCAGCAGAATAAAAACTACAATTTTAATATTTCATGGCAACTCAATTGCAAACATATCACGCCTGGATGGCGTAAATTCAAATTTAGGTATTACAAATAGTTACGCAAACAATTCTTGATTATTAGCTTATGTGATAATTAATTTTTCTTATTTGACAAAAGTGCTGTTTTGCTGAATATTCTATCACTCTCGAAATATCCCTCAGCCAACGCAATGCCATCGGATGAGGGCAATCGCTTCACGCCACATACTCGTTAATATATTCGCTTCCCGTTCCGTGTCTCGCACCTGAGATGTTTCCGGAACGGGTATGCTCCTCGTCAGACGATTTTGCCGAAAGGAGGACTCCAAACCACGCACACGTGAAGGTGTGACGCACCTTTTGCGCACATTCAGAACACAATCAGTGCTGTAACGGCTTTTGCCGAGCATCACCCCGAATACCAGTCCAGAAAAAATCCTTAAGGAGGGTTCCACATGAGCTATGATGGAAAGACACCGATGCTTGATGATCTGGAAAAAGGCGCGTGGCCCAGTTTCGTAAAAGAAATCAAGACCGCAGCAAAGAGGACCAACACCGCGAAGGACCTGCTCGGCATCCTTGAAAGATCCTACCGGGACAAGGTTACCCATTGGAAGCACGGCGGCATCGTCGGCGTGCTGGGTTACGGCGGCGGCGTTATCGGCCGTTACTGCGATCTCCCCGAGGAATTCCCTGGCGTTGCGCACTTTCATACCGTTCGTATCAATCCGCCGTCGGCATTCTACTATACCTCCAGCGCTCTCAAAGAGCTGTGCGACATCTGGGACAAGTACGGCAGCGGCATGACGAACATGCACGGCTCCACGGGCGACCTGGTCTGGCTCGGCACGCAGACCGACAAGCTCGAGCCCATATTCGCCGAGATCACGGCCAAGGGCTGGGACCTGGGCGGCTCCGGCTCCTGCCTCCGTACCCCCAGCGCCTGCGTGGGCATGTCCCGCTGCGAATTCGCGAACATCGACACCATGTCGATCTGCCACACCATGACCCACAAGTTCCAGGACGAGCTCCATCGTCCCGCATTCCCCTACAAGTTCAAGATCAAGGTTTCGGGCTGCGCCAACGACTGCACCGCCGCCATTGCCCGCGCCGACATGTCCATCATCGGCACCTGGAAGGACAATATCCGTATCGACCAGGCCGAGGTGAAGAACTACTCGTCCAAGATGAATATCCAGGAAGAGATCGTCGGCATGTGCCCGACCAAGTGCATGAGCTTCGACGGCGGCAGCCTCAAGATCAACGACAAGGATTGCAACCGCTGCATGCACTGCATCAACCAGATGCCGAAGGCGCTCCGCCCCGGCAAGGAGAAAGGCGCCACGATCATGCTCGGCGGCAAGGCCCCGATCGTGACCGGCGCACTCATGAGCTGGGTCATCGTTCCCTTCATGAAGCTGGAAGCCCCCTATGACAATCTGGAAGCCCTCATCCGCAAGATGTGGGAATGGTGGGATGATAACGGGAAGAACCGCGAACGTATCGGTGAACTCGTCGACCGCCTCGGCATGCGTTCGTTCCTGGAAGCTACCGGCCTGCCGCCGGTGCCGCAGATGGTGAAGGCGCCGAGAACCAACCCCTACGTGTTCTGGGCTCCGGGCGAAGTGAAGTAACGGATAACCAACGCGAATAATTCCAAGGAGGATTTCCTATAATGGCTGACAAACCGAAGAGAATAACTGACCTTGGTTCACCCGATTATCATAAGTTCCTTCCGCCCGTGATCGCCAAGAACTACGGGAAGTGGAAGTATCATGAAGTGATGGATCACGGCACGATGAAGCACGTCTCCGAGACGGGCGACGAGCTCTACACGGTTCGTATCGCAACCCCCCGCCTCGTGAGCACCGACTTCATCCGCGAGATGTGCGATCTGGCCGAGAAGTTCAGCGGCGGCCATCTCCGCTGGACCACGCGCCACAACGTGGAGTTCTTCCCGGCGAAGGACAAGGTCGATGCCCTCAAGGCCGAGCTCAAGAAGCGCGGCCACCTCGTGGGCGGCATCGGGTACGGCATCAGCAACGTGGTGCATACCCAGGGCTGGATCCACTGCCACACGCCCGCCACGGACGCCTCGGGCGTGGTGAAGGCGGTCATGGATGAACTCCATGAGTACTTCACGACCAAGCGCCTGCCGGCCCGCGTGCGCATCGCGCTCGCCTGCTGCCTGAACATGTGCGGCGCCGTGCACTGCTCCGACATCGCAATCCTGGGCATTCACCGCAAGCCCCCGAAGGTGAACGAAGCCACGCTGGGCAACCAGTGCGAGATCCCGACGACCATCGCTTCCTGCCCCACGGGCGCCATCAGCCCGAACCCGGCGACCAAGTCGGTGAAGATCAAGGAAGAGCGCTGCATGTACTGCGGCAACTGCTACACCATGTGCCCCTCGCTCCCGATCGCCGACGGCTCGGGCGACGGCATTTCCATCTATGTGGGCGGCAAGGTGTCCAATGCCCGCGGCCCGGCGCGCATGTCCAAGCTGGTCATCCCGTATCTCCCGAACAATCCGCCGCGCTGGCCCGAAACGGTCAAGGCGGTGAAGCATCTCGTCGAGGTCTATGCCGCGAATGCGAAGAAGCACGAGCGCATGGGCGAGTGGATCGAGCGCATTGGCTGGGAGCGTTTCTTCAAGCTCACCGGCATCTCCTTCACCTACCAGCACATCGACGATTTCACCTTTGCACGCGACACGTTCCGCATGACCCCGACGTTCAAGTGGGAATAGCTGAACCGGTATAAGCATCCACCGGCCCCGGATCCATATCCGGGGCCGGTGGATGTCAGATGTTAACTCTACGGGAGGTGACGACCATGGATGCTGCAGAATTGCAGAAGAAAATATATGCGCTGGTTGAAACGAACATGGGCAAGAAAAAGATGAAGGCCGGCGATCTGAAAAAAGCAATGGTTGCCGAAGGCGCCACGGAAGAAGAGTTCAAAACGGCGCTTCGCGAACTCGTTGACGGCGGCAAACTGGTGTACTCCTACTTCGGCGGCAGCTTCATCGAGGTTCCGCATAAGGAAGGTTCCGCGAATCCGTAATGCTGTCGCTTCCGAGGCTGGTCGTTTCCGCCGTCCGCGGCGGGCTGGGCAAGACCACCTTCTCCCTGGGGATCATCGGCGCGTGGCGCAAGCGGGGAAAACGGATCGCACCGTTCAAGAAGGGGCCGGATTTCATCGACGCCGGCTGGCTCGGCGCTGCCTCGGGAACGGCATGTTACAACCTTGATCTCTTCCTCATGGAGGAAGAGCAAATCCTCAGGTCCTTCCTTCGACATAGTGCGTCCTTTGACGGGACGGTGATCGAGGGGAACCGGGGATTGTACGACGGAGTTGACGAATCTGGCACCTATAGCACGGCGCGGCTCGCGCGCATGCTGAGGGCGCCGGTCATTCTGATCGTCGATTGCACGAAAACGACGAGCACCGCAGCGGCAGTCGTTCTGGGCTGCAAACAACTCGATCCGGACGTACAGATCGGCGGGGTGATTCTGAACAACGTTGCGTCAAACCGCCAGGAGAAGGTGATCCGGCAAGCTATCGGACGGTTTGCCGGGATCCCGATCGTCGGCGCCGTGCCGCGCTTGAAACATGGAGAATTCCCCGAACGGCACATGGGATTGACGCCGCTCCAGGAGCATCCGGACGTGCAGCGAGCCGTCGAATCGGCGGTTGCTGTCGCCGAGCAGTTTCTCGACCTGGACGCCATATTCGATGTTGCCGCAGGCGCTCCGGATCTGCCGGGCTTTGACCCGGACACTCAGGCTCCGGAGAGAGCCGGAAGCTTTTCCGACCGTCCGGTCATCGGTATTATTCGGGACCGGGCATTCCAGTTCTATTATCCGGATAATCTGGAAGCGCTGGAACAGCACGGTGCAACGATCCGGGAACTGAATGCCCTGACGGATAGGGAACTTCCGGATATCGACTGCCTGTACATCGGCGGCGGTTTCCCGGAGACTCAGGCGGCCGAGCTAGCGGCGAATGCCTCGTTCTGCCGATCTCTTCGGGACAGGGCGGAAAAAGGCCTTCCGTTCTATGCAGAGTGCGGCGGCTTGATCTACCTGGGTCGTTCCCTCCGCATGGGGGAACGGAGCTACCCCATGGCGTCGGTGATCCCTGCGGATTTTGTCCTTGAACAACGGCCGCAGGCGCACGGATATACGATCGTGGAGACTGGGGGGGGCAATCCTTTTTTCCCTATCGGTACGATCCTGCGGGGGCACGAGTTTCATTATTCCCACATCGTGCGGATCGACGGCGATCTGCCGATGATCTACACCATGCAGCGGGGCCGCGGCATCGACGGCCGCAGTGACGGCATCCTGTTCAAGAACGTGGTCGGGACGTATACGCATGTGATGGCAACGGGCACACCGCAGTGGGCTGCAGGGATAGTGAGCGCAGCGCGCACCTATCGGAGCAGCCGCAAGGCGGGGGTGGCCTGATGCGGGATCGCGGAAAGATCACTGCTCCGGAATGTCCGTTCTGCGGGGCGGAACTGCACCGGCCGGTGGAAAGCCCTGCAACGGGGCTTCTCGGCGGCACCTGTACCTGCGGCGCCTTTTACCTAGTGGATCCTACGGGAAAAGACGTCGGAACCATCATGTCCGAGGCGCTTATTGTGACTGCGGACCGGTTGGGAAAGAACTTTACGGACTTGACGCCCGGTGAAGATTATGACGACGCCGTTCTGAGTTATGATGTGCGGTTCCACCGATCGCCGGGAAAGACCGATAGCTTCATGGACGGGTACGGACGGCTGTATATCATCAGGCTGAAAGGGCGAAAACAGTAACAAGGGCTTGTAAAAGCCATTTCAGTTGGATACAATAGGCATCTGTTCTTTGCAGGGACAGAATTCCTGATTCGACACAGAGACGCACTTCGATGCGTCCGTGACATTTGAGAAAGGGGACAAGACACATGGCTACAATTACTGTGAAGGGCAAGTCGATCGAAGTGGATGAGGACGGCTTTTTGGCCAATCTGGACGACTGGAACATGGACGTTGCCAACTACTTCGCCGAGGTGGAGGGCATCAACATGACCGAGCAGCACTGGGAAGTGGTGAACTTCCTGCGCGACTACTACAAGCAGTATCAGATCGCTCCGATGATCAAGATTCTCGTGAAGGAAATCGGCAAGAAGCTCGGTCCGGACAAGGGCAACACCAAGTACCTTTATGAACTCTATCCGGGCGGACCGGCAAAGCAGGCCTGCAAGATCGCCGGACTTCCCAAGCCGACCGGCTGCGTGTAGTCACGAACCGTCTGCACCGGGAAGCATGTTCCCCGCGGCCTCCGGGGGAGTTCCCCGGACGATCGTCGTGCGTCATTGCCGCCGCGGTGCGGGCTATCAGGATGAAACATACGGTGAGGAGGAACTTGCAGCATGATCATGGTAACGGTTGACAAGAACAAGTGCGACGGCGACGGCACCTGCGTCAATGTCTGTCCCCAGCAGGTCTTCAAGCTCGAGGGCGGCAAGGCGGAGCCGGTCAATATGTCCGAGTGCATCAATTGCCAGACCTGCGTGGAGAACTGCCCGCAGCAGTGCATCACGGTGCAAGAGATGTAAACAGAAACACAGCATGAACGAAGGGGATAGTTGATGAAATTATCCCCTCTTTTTTTCTTACTACAATACTGCAGGGAGGTGATTCGATGAAGCTGGCCGCTTTCTTGAGTGATTGGAGAAGGACGGAAGACACGCTTGAACGGATCAAGGCAGACAAATTAGGCGTGATTCTCGTCGGGAACGGGATCTACCATGCAGTGGTGAAGGAAGGCGGGAAGGAGTCGCCGGTGCTGTCGAAGGCAGGCGCCGTTTTCTATGCCCTTTCCGACGACCTCGATACGCGCGGATACACCGCCGCAAACGTGCACTCGAAGGTAAAAGTCGTTAGCTATGCCGATATCGTCGATCTCATCACGAACGAATACGAAAAGACCGCGTGGCTGTAATTCCTCAGGGGATACTCATTTCAGGATAGGGAGGACCAAATGGCTGAACTTACGATCGGTGTGTTCTCGTCCCTCGTCGGTTCCATGTCGCTTGATTTCTCGTTTCGGCTCGCGGATGCCGCGATGGCCAAGGGACATAAGGTGAATATGTGGCTGTCCGGCAATGCCGTGATGATGGCCAAAAAGGGGCAGAAGGCATTCAAGGATTATTCCCATAATGAAAAGAAGATGATGGAGCTCATCGGCAAAGGAATGGAGATCACCGTGTGCGAGGCCTGCGCCGAGGCGAGAGGGTATCACAAGGAAGATGTGCCGCAGGGGATGAAGCGCGCCAGCATGGACTGGTACCTGGCGAAGACGGTCAAGACCGACCGGCTTCTCCACATAGGAGGTGAGTAATGGCTGCAGTCAGATTATTGTTTATCGTTCAGAGGCCTCCCTACAAGAGCGAGAATCCCCGCCTTGCGCTCACCCATGCACTGGCAAGCCAGACCGCGGAAATCTACATGGATGATGGCGATTCCGTTGTCCCCACGGTTGTGTTTGTGGGAGATGGCGTATTGAACGCTGTCAAGAGCCAGCAGGCGATGAAAACCTACGGCGTGACGAGCACGGAAAGTCACATCAAAGGCTGTCTCATGACGGATGTTCCGATTTGGGTCTGCAAAGAGGACATGGAGCGCCTTGGCCTCAAAGAGGACCAGATTGTCTCGGATGCCGAGGATATGGGCGGAGCTGAAATCTCGACGAAATTTGTTTCCTTCGCCGATATCCAGAAGGAAATGGAATCGGTTAAGCATCTCCTGTTCTTCTAGAGCGGTTTATTCGCAATGACGCTGAAGGAAGAACTCAAAGAAAAGAAGTCCGCAATCGTTCAGAAATGGATTGATGCCGCCCTGGCATCCTATCACAAGGATGCCCAGGGAGCATTGCGGCAGACCAAGGCGCAGTTCACGAACCCCGCGGGGTTCAACCTTGCCCAGGGGCTGGACGGCCTCTTCGATGCATTGCTGGAAGGGGTGATCACCGACTCGGTGGCGACCTTCCTTGATATGACCGTCAGGCTCCGCGCTGTTCAGGATTTTGCACCTTCGGAAGCTCTCGCATTTCTCATCCGGATCAAACAGATCGTTCGCGACGAACTGGGGCGGGAACGCCTCGACGCTCCCGGTGTGCGGACCGATCTGGCGGCGTTCGATGCGGCTGCCGACGACCTGATGCTCTATGCCTTCGATCTGTACATGCAGTGCAGGGAGAAGATTTACGATATCAAAGCACAGGAAGCGCGCAGCCAGACTTATCGGCTGCTCCAGAAAGCACAATCGATCGCGGATAAGGAATAAACAGGCAAGTCACGACGGCAGCACCTTTATCTCTAACGAAACGAGGTAACGCTATGAAAGCCATCGTATCATTCGTTGCAGTGCTCCTGCTGGTGGCGATCGGCTACATGGGGGGGAGTGCGGGGAGCACGTCGCGGTTTCTCTTCGGCGTGGTTGCTCCGTACTCGGCGTTCGCGATCTTCGTCGTGTTCATGATCGTGCGCATCCTGAAGTGGGCCAGCTCGCCGGTGCCGTTTCGCATTCCCACGACTGCAGGTCAGCAGAAAACGCTGCCCTGGATCAAGGACAGCAAGATCGAGAATCCCTCCTCGGTCTTCGGCGTCGTCATCCGCATGGCGCTCGAAGTTCTGGTCTTCCGGTCGCTCTTCCGGAACCTGAAGACCCAGCTGCATGAGGGCGGCAGGCTCGCCTACGGCGAGGCCAAGTGGCTTTGGATGGCCGGCCTGGCCTTCCACTATTCCTTCGCCATTATCCTGTTCCGCCATCTCCGTTTCTTCCTCGAAAAGGTACCTTATCCGATCCAGTTGGTTGAAAGCCTCGACAGTTTCCTGCAGATCGGCGCTCCGCTCCTCTATCTGACCGATGTGGCGCTCCTGGGGGCGGTGACTTATCTGTTCATCCGCAGGGTCGCACTTCCCCAGGTAAAGTACATCTCCCTTATCGCAGACTATTTCCCGCTCTTTCTGATCTTCGCCATCGGTGCGACCGGCGTCCTCATGCGGTACTTCACCAAGACCGACATCGTGGGCGTGAAGACGCTGGCCATGGGGCTGATCAGTTTCAATCCGGCCGTGCCCGAGACGATCGGCGCCATGTTCTATACCCATGTCTTCCTGCTTTCGGTCCTGTTCGCCTACTTCCCCTTCAGCAAACTGGTCCATATGGGCGGCGTGTTCATGAGCCCCACGCGGAACATGGCGAATACCAGCCGTGAAAAGCGTCACATCAATCCCTGGAACTATCCGGTCCATGTGCACACCTACGAAGAGTATGAGAACGATTTCCGGGATAAGATGAAAGAAGCCGGGCTTCCGGTAGAAAAGGAGTAGCCATGTCAAAACTTCCGAAACCAGCTGAACTGGCGAAAGTGTCATACAACAATCCGGCTACGGACTGGATGGATACGCCTGTCGAGTTCAAGCCCGGCATGTACTGCCATGGCTCGAAACCCAAGAGCCTGGAGATCGTCGGTTTCCCGAATCCGCGCGATTGGCGGCCGGCTGACGCGGACTGGAAGCTGCCGGAGAACTGGAAAGAGATCCTGATCGAAGGCATCGCGGACCGCCTGAAGAAATACCGTTCCTTCCGGCTTTTTATGGACATCTGCGTACGCTGCGGCGCCTGCGCCGACAAGTGCCATTTCTTCATCGGCACCGGCGATCCGAAGAACATGCCGGTGCTCCGCGCCGAGCTGATCCGTTCGGTGTACCGCAAGGAGTTCACGACCGCGGGCAAGATCCTTGGCCGCATGGCCGGCGCACGTGACCTGACCCTCGATGTGCTGAAGGAGTGGTGGTACTACTTCTACCAGTGCACGGAGTGCCGCCGCTGTTCGGTTTTCTGTCCCTACGGCATCGACCAGGCGGAGATCACGATCATCGGCCGCGAGCTGCTGAATCTTCTGGGCTTGAACATCGAGTGGATCGCAGGCCCGGTTTCGAACTGCTATATGAAGGGCAACCACCTGGGGTTGGAGCCGCACACGATCGTGGGCAACCTGGAGTACATGCTCGACGACATTGAAACGGTGACGGGCAAGCGGATCAAGCCCAGCTTCAACCGGAAGGGCGCGGAGATCCTTTTCGTGACCCCCTCCGGCGACCTCTTTGCCGATCCGGGAACGTATACCTGCATGGGCTACCTCATGCTCTTCGAGGAACTGGGCCTCGACTATACCTGGAGCACCTACGCATCGGAAGGCGGCAACTTCGGCTTCTTTACTTCGAACGAGATGGGCAAACGGCTCAATTCGAAGATCTACGCTGAAGCCAAGCGGCTCGGCGTGAAATGGATCCTCGGCGGCGAGTGCGGCCACATGTGGCGCGTGCTTTCCCAGTACATGGACACCTGGAACGGTCCGGCCGATTTCCTCGAAGTGCCGAAATCGCCGATCACCGGCACGGTCTTCGAGAACGCCAAGTCCATGAAAATGGTCCACATCGCCGAGTTCACGGCGGACCTGATCAAGAACAACAAGCTGAAGCTGGACCCGAAGCGGAACGATCATCTCACCGTGACCTGGCACGACTCCTGTAACGTGTCCCGCGGCATGGGCATGCTCGAGGAGCCGCGGTACGTCCTTCGGAATGTGGTGAACAACTTCGTCGAGATGCCCGAGGACACGATTCGCGAGAAGACCTTCTGCTGCGGAAGCGGCACGGGCCTGAACGCGTCGGAAGACATGGAATTGCGCATGAAAGGCGGCTTTCCTCGGGCCAACGCGGCTAAATTCGTTCATGAGCATTACGGCGTGAACATGCTCGCCAACGTCTGCGCCATCGACCGCGCGACGCTGAAACCCCTGATGGACTACTGGGTCCCCGGGGTGAACGTCTGCGGCCTGCATGAACTGGTGGCGAATGCGATGATCATGAAAGGGGAGAAGGAGCGCACGACCGATCTTCGCGGCGAACCCCTTCCGAATGTCCAAGCGAAGGAGGAGAAGGCCTGATGAAGATCTACAATAAAGGACTGGTGTTCTCACTCATCCTGGTCTTTGCGGCCATCGCCTTGTTCCCTTTCCTGGTGCAGGGCGGCAGGGTGGCTGCCAAACCGGACCCCAAAACCGATACGCCCGAGATCATGCAATACGCTCAGGAGCATGGCGGCAAGAAGGAGTGCGTCGAGTCAAAGGAGTGGATGCGCGGCGAGCACATGCAGCTCCTGAACCAGTGGCGCGATTCCGTCGTCCGTGACGACAACCGGGGATATATCAGCAACACGAACCACCAGCGCTGGAACATGAGCCTCCAGAACGGCTGCATGAAGTGCCACTCGAACAAGAAGAAGTTCTGCGATGAGTGTCACAACTATCTGTCGGTGAAACCGTACTGCTGGGATTGCCACATCCAGCCCGCGGAGAAGGAGGAGGTAAAGTCATGAGCATGGACAGGAGAGATTTCCTGAAGGTGGCCGGCATCTCCTCCATCCTGGGGTTCGGCGCAACCGTCGCATCGGCGACGAACCTGATCACGGGTAAGCAGCTGCTTCCGCCGCAGGTTGAAATGAACAAAGACGCGCTCCGCGCCAAGCGCTGGGCGATGGTCGTGGATATGAGCAAGTTCAAGACCGACGAGGACTTTCAGAAGACGATCACCGCCTGCCACACGATCCACAACGTTCCCGATTTCCGGAAGCCCGACGGCAGCGTGGACAAGAAGTTCGAGGTCAAGTGGATCTGGCAGACGAACTACGAGAAGGCATTCCCCGGCATGGAGAACCAGTACCAGGGGGAACATCTGAAGGACATGCCCTTCATGGTGCTCTGCAACCACTGCACCAACCCCGCGTGCGTTCGGGTCTGCCCGACCAAGGCGACCTACAAACTGCCGGACGGCGTCACAATGCAGGATATGCACCGCTGCATCGGCTGCCGGTTCTGCATGGCCGCCTGTCCCTACGGCGCGCGCAGCTTCAACTGGATCGACCCCCGCAGGGCGGCGAACCTCGATCCCGCAAAGGGCGGCAAGGTGAATCCGGAATATCCGACGCGCACCAAGGGTGTCGTGGAAAAATGCACCTTCTGCACCGAGCGGCTGGCCGTGGGCAAGATTCCCGCCTGTGTCGAGGCCGCGCCTCAGGGCGCGCTGCTCTTCGGCGACCTGGAGGATCCCAACTCCGAGATCCGCAAGATCATCGGAGAGAAGCTCACGATCCGCAGGAAGCCGGAGCTCGGCACCGGTCCGGCGATCTACTATCTGATCGGAGGTGGCGAACATGCTTGAGAAAGCGCTTGAGGGGAGCAAGAAATACTGGGCCTGGGTGTTCTTCCTCGGCATCTTCGCCCTGACCGGCACCTACTGGTATATCCGCCAGTTCAATGAAGGACTGGGCCTCACGGGCCTGCACCGCGACGTTTCCTGGGGGCTCTATATCGGCCAGTTCACGTTCCTCGTCGGCGTCGCGGCTTCGGCAGTGATGCTCGTGATCCCGTACTATCTGCACGACTTCAAAAAGTTCGGCAAGATCGTGATTCTCGGCGAGTTCCTGGCTATCTCGGCCGTGACCATGTGCATTCTCTTCATCTTCGTGGACATGGGCCAGCCTATGCGCATCATGAACGTGATCCTGCATCCTACGCCGGGATCGGTCATGTTCTGGGACTCGGTGGTGCTGTCCGGCTATCTGTTCATCAACCTGCTGGTCGGCTGGGTGACCCTGAGCTCCGACCGCAAGGGCGTGCCGCCGCCGAAGTGGATCAAGCCCTGGATCTATCTCTCGATCCCCTGGGCCATCAGCATCCACACGGTGACGGCGTTCCTTTATTCCGGCGTCCCGGGCCGCCACTTCTGGCTTACGGCCGTGATGGCTGCACGCTTTCTGGCCTCTGCGTTCGCCGGCGGTCCTGCGCTCCTGATCATTCTGGCGCTGATCGTGCGCAAGGTCAGCAAGTTCGATGCGGGCAAGGACGTGATCCAGGCGGTGAGCCGCATCGTGGCCTACGCCATGTTCGCCAACGTCTTCCTGCTCGGACTGGAGTTCTTCACGGCCTTCTACAGCGGCATCCCGGGCCATCAGCATCCGTTCGTGTACCTGTACAAGGGGATGATAGGCATCGACGGCCAGATGCACGCCGAGATCGTTCCGCTCATGTGGACGTCATCGGTCTTCGCGGCGATTTCTCTGGTGATGCTCTGGGTCCCGGCGATCCGGCGGAAGGAAGGCCTGCTTGTTCTCGCCTGCATCATGCTGTTCGTCTCGCTCTGGATCGACAAGGGATTCGGGCTGATCATCGGCGGCTTCGTGCCGAACCCCTTCGAGGAAGTGAATCCCTACTTGCCGACCTATCCCGAGACCATGATCACCATCGGCGTCTGGGCGGTCGGCTTCCTGGTGCTCACCTTCCTGTACAAGATCGCGATCACGGTTCGCGAGCAGACTGCAGGGGTCGAGATCGAACATTAATCAGCTTTTCGCGCGATTCCCATCGGCCCATCCTGTACAAGGATGGGCCTTTTTTTTCATAAATCCAACGTTCGATTTGAAAAATGCGTTGCGGGCGAATCGACTCGGCGAGAGAAAAAGGATGCGCTGGAAGGCGGCAATTGCGCTTGACAGAAAGGGAAGCAACCACTATCATTCATCACCCTTTGGGAAACAATGCTTATGACAGAATCTTTCAAAATAGTATATGCGTACAAATTCGGCGACTCATCGACCATTCGCTTTGATCTGGTCATGGACGGCACAACACTCGCCCTCCAGCCGGGAAAGCGGGAAGATCTGCCGGAATGGACCCTTCTCGGCTACAGTCAGTGCGCGAACTGTCCTCTCGACCGGAATGCCGTGATCCGCTGTCCCATTGCGGCGAATTTTTCTGAGATCTCGGAGAAATTCACCTCCTTCACCTCCCATGACCGGGTGAGCGTTGCCGTGATCGTGGAAGAGCGGACGTATACGAAGAATACGACGATCCAGATGGGGCTCAGCCCGCTCCTGGGGATCATCATGACCACCAGCGGCTGTCCCATTCTCGAACAGCTGAAACCCATGGTGCGGTTCCACCTGCCTTTTGCGAGTCTCGAGGAAACGATCTTCCGCATGGTGTCCATGCATCTTGTCGCGCAGTATCTCCGCAAGAGCGAAGGCAAACCGGCGGAGTGGAGTCTCGAAGGGCTGACGAAGATTTACGCAGAAGTGGCCAAGGTGAACAGGGATTTTGCAGAGCGCCTCGTCGGTGCGTCGCGGAGCGACGTGAACATCAACGCGCTCGTAAATCTCGATGCCTTTGCGAAGATGGTTCCGCTTGCCGCAGACAAAATGCTCAAGAAGATCTCCCCCTTCTTTTCCGCGCTGCTTCAATAGGCACTGCCGTGGCGAATGCCCGCAATGGCTTGAATTTCAACGCCTTCCTGTTTGACAACATCGTGGGGATAGTTTAATATCAGCCGTACATAAGGATGCCCATGCAGACCATTTCATCATTCAAAGAAGGCGATTGGGTTGACGAAACGTACCTCGTCGTGGGGAAGACGGTCTCGATCGCGAAGAACGGCGTGACCTACCTTTCGGTGAAGCTCGCGGACAAGACCGGGGAGATCGACGGCAAGCTCTGGGACAATGCCGAGGAGGTCGCCAAGCGGTTCGAGCGGGAGGACTTCGTCCGCATCAAAGGCGTCGCGGCGAACTATCAGGGCCAGATGCAGGTGAAGATGAAAGGGCTTGAGAAGGTCGACGACGGGAAGGTGGACCTGGCGAACTTCCTGGAGGCCTCGCCCCGGAATCCCGATGAGATGGTGAGGGAACTGACGGAAGCTGCCGCAGGGCTCAAGAACGGGTATCTGCGGAAGCTCATGCAGTCCTTTCTTGCCGACAAGCCCTTCATGGATTCGTTCCGGAGGATTCCCGCTGCCAAGACGCTGCATCACAATTACATCGGCGGGCTCCTGGAGCACGTAGTGGAGCTGATCGCGCTTTGCCGCGACGTGGCGAGGCATTTTCCCGGCGTGGACGGCGATCTCGTTATCGTCGGTGCGTTTCTGCACGATATCGGCAAGGTGCGCGAGCTCTCGGTCCGGAAATCCATTGAATATACGACTGAAGGCAGGCTGTTGGGCCATATCACCCTGGGGTACGAGATGCTGGCGCAGAAGATCGCGGCAATCCCGTCCTTCCCGGAAGAACTCACCATGCTCCTGAAACACATCATGCTGTCCCATCACGGCGAATACGAGTTCGGCTCGCCCAAACGCCCGAAGATCCAGGAAGCGATCATCATCAATTACCTCGACGACCTGGCGGCGAAGATCAGCAATTTCCGGACGGTTCTGAAGAAAGAAGGCGTTGCGGAAGGCGATTGGACGGGGTACAGCAAGATGCATGAGCGTTACCTCTACCGGCAGGCAGGCTATCCGGATGATGCGGCATCCCCGACAAAAGCGGGAGAAGCCCCCAAGCAGGGGAAGAAATCACCGGCAGATCCGGAAGGGACCGGGCGCCTGCCGCTGGATATTTAGAAAGGAAAGGGACGCAGGGCATCGCCGTTTCGGCGCCTGCTCTCTTCGATATCGAACATGCTTAATGTCATTCGTTCTTTGCGCGACGGCCTGGCAAAGACCAGAAAGAGCCTGGCCGACAAGATCGGCACGCTGGTCCTCGGGGAGAAGATCGACGAAGCGTTCCTGGATGATCTCGAAACGGCGCTGATCTCCGCGGACGTGGGCTCCCAGACCACGGCGCTGGTTCTCGCCGATCTCAAGGACCGCTTCAAACGCAAGGAGCTCTCCACGCGGGAGCAGGTGGAACAGCGCCTCAAACAGGTGCTTACGGAGATCCTTTCGTCGAAGAAGGCGGGGCTGGCGATAACGGCCAGTCCCTTCGTGATCCTGATGGTGGGGGTGAACGGCACCGGCAAAACGACGACCATCGGCAAGCTGGCGAACCGTCTGAGACAGGAAGGCAGGAAAGTCATGCTCGCTGCCGCAGACACCTTTCGAGCGGCTGCTTCGGAACAGCTCTCCATCTGGGGAGAGCGGAACGGCGTGCCGGTGATCAAGCACAGGGAAGGGGCGGATCCCGGCGCCGTGGTCTTCGATGCCGTGGCGGCCGCAAAGGCGCGCGGCATCGAGGTCCTGATCGTCGACACTGCAGGCCGGCTGCACACCAAATCGAACCTCATGGATGAGCTCAAGAAGGTCCAGAAAATCCTGAGCCGCGAGCTTCCGGGAGCTCCCCACGAGACTCTGCTGGTGCTCGATGCGACGACGGGCCAGAACGCCCTTGTCCAGGCAAAGACCTTTAACGAAGCCGTCGGCGTGAGCGGCATCGTGCTGACGAAACTCGACGGCACGCCCAAGGGCGGGATGGTTTTCGCCATTACCCGGGAACTTTCGCTCCCCGTCAAGTTTATCGGCATCGGCGAAGGGATCGACGACCTCAGGGAGTTTGCCCCGAATGAATTCGTTGATGCGCTGCTGTAGCGCATCCTGATACGGAGGCATCCATGGAAACGATTCAGGTCGAGATTTTCGGCCAGAAGTATTCTCTCAAGGGCGGGTCGTCCGACGGCAGATATGTCAGGGAACTGGCGGCCTTTGTAGACGGCCGCATGAAGGAAGTGCAGAAAGGGACGGGCACGGCGGACGGGTTCCGGATCGCCATCCTTACGGCGCTCAATATCGCCGATGAACTTTATCGGATCAGGGCCCAGCAGGATTCCACGCAAAAGACCGTCTCGAACGGGATTGACCGGATCATGGAACTTACCGCAGACACACAGCATCGTTGATCTTCAATCCGCCTTTTCCCTCCCTTCACAGGATCGGTTCGCGCCGATCCTCCGTTGTCCCCGGCCTCTTCACCTTCCGGAAAGCGACACATGGCGCTGTTTTATTGCATCGATCGGGAGAATTCCTTTGGTGCAATGTTCGATAACTGGACGAATTATCATGCATATTTCTCCTCCTCCCGCCAAACCCTGTTTACTTTGACCTTGCCATTTCGAACGCTTTTTGGTATATATAACACAAGTCCAAAGCCCCCTGCTTTGCACGTGACTGATTTAACTTGTACCTCGTAAAAAATTTAAACGGGAGCTGAGTCGGGGAAAGGGTGTGCATGCCCAGGCAAAACTGGGTAGCCTAAATTTCTCCCACGGCACCCACCTGGTAACCGCCAGGTCCAAGTCATCAGCACGGCAAAAGCAGGGGTTTTTATGTGCCATTGCATCGTGGTTTCCCCACACGGCGAAACCATAAACAGATAGTATATCAGCGCAAAAGGAGCAAGTAAGGAAGGCTCCGGCGCTCTTGATAGTGTCAAAGCACCAGCGGTACCGTGATTCTCGTGACATCGCCGAAATGACCGGATCCGCACGAACTTGAGAACACCCGCAACAAACGCATGAACTTCATGGGAATATTCTTCCATACCAACCGACAAGGGAAACAGGCCGTTCTGCAGCATCACCGGCACGGTAAGGTGCAGGCCTGCGTTGTTCTCTTTCCGAATTTCGATATCGGAAGGGGATCGCGGCACCCTTATCGGCAGAATATTTCCTGATCCTGCGTCAATCCGGGTGTGATCGAGTTGTAGCCTGCCACTGTCACTTGCCGCTTTGCCTTCCCGAAGCATCTCTTGGCCAGTAAGAAGCAATCCCATGTCCAATCCCTGAACGCCTTCGAATCGTCCGCCCAGTCGCCGCTCGCATGGCGCATGAGGCCTCGGACGCTGGAGGAGTTTGTCGGGCAGGAGCATATCCTCGGCCCGGGGAAGCTGCTTCGCCGGGCCATCGAAGCCGACCGGTTCATGTCGCTCATCCTCTACGGCCCCCCGGGGTGCGGCAAGACGGCTCTTGCCCACATCATTGCCGAACGCAGCCGGGCGCATTTCGTTTCGCTTAATGCCGTGACCGCCGGCGTGGCGGACATCCGGCGGATCGTGCAGGAGGCCGCAGAGGAGCGGACGCAGAGAGAGAAGAGGACCGTCGTGTTCATCGACGAGATCCACCGGTTCACGCGTGTGCAGCAGGATGCCCTGCTGCCCGACGTGGAGCGGGGCATGATCACCCTCATCGGCGCTTCCACGCAGAATCCCTTTTTCGCCATCATACCCGCATTGTCGTCCCGCTCGCAGATCTTCGAATTCAAACCGCTCCGCAGCGAGGATATCCGGTTGATCATCGACCACGCCCTCGCGGACACTGATCGGGGGCTGGGCGGCAGGAACATCACGGTAACCGACGAGGCGAAGGAGTTCCTTGTCGCCCGGTCGGGCGGCGACGGCCGGCGTTCCCTGAACGCGCTGGAGCTGGCGGTCCTGTCCACCCCGGCAGGCCCGGACGGCTCGACCATCATCGATCTTGCCGTTGCCGAGGAATCGATCCAGAGGAAAGCGCTGACCTACGACGAGGACGAACATTACGACACCATCTCGGCGTTCATCAAGAGCATGCGCGGCAGCGATCCCGATGCGGCGGTCTACTGGCTCGCCAAGATGGCGAGCGCCGGGGAGGACCCGCTGTTCATCGCGCGCAGGATCGTGATCGCCGCGAGCGAGGATGTGGGGAACGCCGATCCCCGCGCCCTCATGATCGCCACAGCAGCCTATCAGGCCGTGGAGCGCATCGGCATGCCGGAAGGGATCATTCCCCTGGGCCAGGCTGCGGTATACGTCGCCGCGGCGCCGAAGAGCAACGCCTCCTACCTCGCGATCAAGGAGGCGATGCGGGAAATCGAGCAGGGGCAGGTCATGCCGGTCCCGGACCATTTGAAGGACGCATCGTACAAAGGAGCAGCGCGGCTGGGGCGGGGGAAGGGGTACAGGTATCCCCACGACTATCCCGGCCATCATGTGCAGCAGGAGTATCTTCCGCAGCGGCGGGTTTTCTACCGGCCGACGGAGCAGGGCGAGGAGAAGCGCATCAAGGACCGCCTTGCCGGGCTGAAAAAATAAAGGAAGGAGCAGGACAATCATGATTGAGTACATTGTATTGGTGATCGTGGGCGTCGCCCTGGGCGGCGGCGTCATGTTCATGGTGAAGAGCAAGGCCGCCGAAGGCAAGGTGGCGGAGGCGCAGGCGGAGGCGGGGAAGATCATCGCCAATGCCGAGCGCGAGGCGGAGACGAAGCGCAAGGAAGCGGCGCTCGAAGCGAAGGATAAGATCTATCAGGCCCGGATGGACTTCGAGAAGGAGACCAAGGAGAAACGGCAGGAACTGCAGAACCAGGAACGCCGGCTGACGCAGAAGGAAGAGAACCTGGAGAAGAAAGTCGACTCCGTCGACAAGCGGGAAAACGAGACGATCCGGCGCGAGAAAGAGCTGGGAAACCGGGAGAAGGTCGCCCAGGAAAAGGAAGAACGGTTCGAAAAGGGCCTGCGCGAGCAGCGCCAGATGCTTGAGAAGATCGCGAGCATGACCGCCGAAGAGGCGAAGCGCCAGCTCATGATGGCCATGGAGGACGAGGCGAAGTTCGAGGCCGCCAAGACGGTCAAACGCATCGAGGACGAGGCCAAGGACGAGGCGGACAAGAAGGCCAAGCACATCATCAGCGCGGCCATCCAGCGGTATTCCAGCGACTATGTGGCCGAGGCGACGGTCTCGGTCCTGAACCTGCCGAACGACGAGATGAAGGGGCGGATCATCGGGCGCGAGGGACGGAACATCCGGGCCATCGAAGCGGCAACGGGCATCGACCTGATCATCGACGACACGCCCGAGGCGGTGATCCTGTCGTGCTACGATCCCTACCGCCGCGAGATCGCCAAGCTCACCATCGAGCGGCTGATCCAGGACGGACGCATCCATCCCGCGCGCATCGAGGAGATCGCCGAGAAGGTGAAGAAGGACCTGGACGTCTCGATGAAGGAGGAAGGGGAGCGGGCGGCCTTCGACCTGGGCATTCACAACCTCCATCCCGACGTGATCAAGCTCGTGGGGAGGCTCAAGTACCGGACGAGCTACGGCCAGAACATGCTGATGCATTCCCGTGAAGTGGCCTATTTCGCCGGCATGCTGGCCGCTGAGCTCGGCTGCGACCAGAAACTGGCGCGCCGCTCCGGCCTGCTCCACGACCTCGGCAAGGCCATCGACCACGAGGTGGAAGGGACCCACCCGCAGATCGGCGGCGACCTGGCCAAGAAGTACGGCGAAAATCCCAAGGTGATCAACGCCATCATGACCCACCACGGCGACGGCGAGCCGAATTGCGTGGAATCGGTCCTGGTCGCCGCGGCAGACGCGCTCTCTGCCGGCAGGCCGGGCGTGCGTCGCGAGACGCTCGAAAGCTACCTGAAGCGGCTTGAGGCGCTCGAGTCGACGGCGAATGCCTTCAAGGGCGTGGAAAAGTCCTATGCCATCCAGGCGGGCCGCGAGATCCGCATCATCGTAAAGCCCGAGGACCTGTCCGACGCCCACGCGGCCCAGCTCTCCCGCGACATCGCCAAGAAGATCGAAGCCGAACTGTCCTACCCCGGCCAGATCAAGGTGACGGTGGTGCGCGAGAGCAGGTACGTGGAATACGCAAAATAGCAGGAACGAGGAACGAGGGGTCAGGAGCCAGAATACAGGAGCGAGGCCTTTCCTCCTGACTGCTGGTTTCTGACTTCTGCATTCTGGAGGCTTTTTGAAGGTCCTCTTCATCGGCGACATCGTGGGCGAGCCGGGCAGGAAGGCGGTGAAGCAATGGCTGCCGAAACTGCTGCAGGCACATGTGCCGGACCTCGTGATCGCCAACGGCGAGAACGCGGCAGGGGGGTTCGGCATCACATCGGATATTGCCGAGGAGCTCTTCGGCATGGGCATCCACGTCCTCACGTCGGGCAACCATGTGTGGGACAAGAAAGAGATCGAACCCTATCTGTCGAAGCAGGACCGTTTGATCCGGCCGGCCAATTATCCCGCAGGAGCGCCGGGCGTCGGCAGCATCGTCGTGTCCACGGACTGCGGCAAAGCGGCGGTGCTGAACCTCGAAGGCCGGGTCTTCATGTCCAATGTTGAGGATCCCTTCCGCGCCGCCGAACGGGAGATCGAAAAGCTGCGCAAGGAAACGGCGGTGATCGTCATCGATTTTCACGCCGAGGCAACGTCGGAAAAAGCCGCCCTCGCCTGGCACCTCGACGGGAAGGTGAGCGCCGTGCTCGGCACCCATACCCACGTACAGACCGCCGATGAACGGGTCCTGCCTGGCGGCACGGCGTTCCTGACCGACGCCGGCATGACCGGGCCGACGGACTCGGTGATCGGCGTCAAGAAAGAGGACGCCATCAGCCGCTTCCTCACGCAGCGGCCGCACAAGTTCGAGATCCCCAAAGGGCCGGTGCACCTCGACGCCGCGGTGATCGACATCGACGCAAAATCGGGCAAAGCCAAATCGATCGAACGGGTCAAGATCAGGACCTGATGGCACAGGTGAAAGTCGCAAAAAGTCGGTTGTGACCACGGAGACACTGAGGACACTTGCTCATGCAATCCCGCATCCTCACGGTCACGCAGCTGACCCACCAGATCCGAGGGCTCCTCGAAGGCAGCTTCCCCGACGTGTGGGTCGAAGGGGAGATCTCGAACCTCACCGCTCCCCAGTCCGGCCACATCTACTTCACCCTCAAGGACGAACAGGCCCAGGTCCGCGCCGTCCTCTTCCGTTCTTCCCAGCGTAACATGAAATTCACGCTCCAGCACGGCATGCAGGTGATCTCCCGCGCCCGCGTGAGCGTCTACGAGCCCCGCGGCGAGTACCAGCTCATCGTCGATTACCTCGAACCCAAGGGCGCCGGCGCTCTCCAACTGGCCTTCGAGCAGCTGAAAGCCCGGCTCGAGCGGGAAGGCCTCTTTGACCACGCTCGCAAAAAGCCGCTGCCCTTCCTGCCGCGGAAGATCGGCATCATCACCTCGCCGACCGGCGCGGCCATACGGGACATGCTTCGCGTGATCAACCGCAGGCATCCGCGCATGGAGATCCTGATCTATCCCGTTCCCGTGCAGGGGGCCGAAGCAGCGCCGGCCATCGTCCAGGCAATCGAGTATTTCAACCGCGAACAGAACGCCGATGTGCTGATCGTGGGGCGCGGCGGCGGATCGCTGGAGGATCTCTGGGCGTTCAATGAAGAGGCCGTCGCCAGGGCCATTGCGGCTTCGGACCTGCCGGTCATCTCCGCTGTGGGGCACGAGACGGACTACACGATCGCGGATTTCGTGGCCGATCTGCGGGCGCCAACACCCTCAGCTGCGGCGGAAATGGTCGTGGAGAGCGAGGCGCACCTGCGGGAGGCCGTCGCCTCGCTGCGGCTACGGCTGACCAATTCCCTGCGGACGGAACTTGACCGGATCGGCGCGGTCATTCGTCATGCAGTCCGGCTCCTCCGGGATCCGCGCCGGAGGCTCGGGGAGATCGGTCAACGGGTCGATGAGCTTGAGAAACGGCTTGCACTGGGCCTTCGCCACAGCCTCCGGCAGAACCGGACCCGCCTGGGATCGCTTGCCTCGGCGCTTGACCATCTGAATCCCCTCGGCATTCTCTCCCGCGGGTACAGCATCACGCGCAAGCTGCCGTCGGGCGAGATCGTGAAGGACGCAGCGGCAGTGAAGGAAGGCGACCGTCTCGTGACGCGGCTGCATGCCGGGGAAGTGGAATCCCGCGTGGAGCGGCGCATTTTACCTTGATTTCCCCCGGGAATCCTGTTTATAATCAACGCTATCGCCGACAGTTGCGATCATTTGCCGCAACCGGCGATCAATGAGAGTTTCTCCGCATGGCTGAAAAAAAATTCGAAACAGCGCTGAACCGGCTCGAAGAGATCGTTGCCCAGCTCGAACAGGGCGATCTGCCGCTCGAACAATCGCTCAAGCTCTTCGAGGAAGGCGTGAAGCTCGCCCGCATCTGCTCGACGCGTCTCGAAGAGGCGGAGCGGAAAGTCGAGATCCTGTTGAAGGACAAGGACGGCAACCTCGTGAAGCAGGCATTCGAAGAGGAAGAGGATGACCGGTGAAAAGGGAGAGTGTGAGTGGAGAGGAGTTTATTACTGCGAACCGAAGGTCCACCTCTCGCTTGCCCTTGCTACAGATTAACCCATGGATATCAAAGCCTACCTGAACAAGAAGAAGACCGTTGTCGACCGCGCGCTCGAGTCGCTTGTTCCGGCTGCGGACACGGTTCCGTCCACGGTCTTCGAGGCCATGCGTTACAGCCTTTTTGCCGGAGGCAAGCGTGTCCGGCCGATCCTGGCGATCGCCTCCGCCGAGGCCCTGGGCGCGAACACGGCGGGACTGCTGCCGCTCGCGGCGTCGCTCGAACTGATCCACACCTATTCGCTCATCCATGACGATCTGCCCGCCATGGACAATGACGATTTCCGGCGGGGCCGGCCCACGTGCCACAAGGTCTACGGCGAAGCCATGGCGATCCTAGCCGGAGACGGACTTTTGAACCTGGCCTTCGAGGTGCTGTCCGATCCGAAACGGACGAAAACGCTGCCCCCCGCCCGGCTGGTGGCGATCACCCGCGAAATTGCCCGCGCTTCGGGATGCTTCGGCATGGTCGGCGGCCAGGTCGTGGACATGGAATCGGAAGGCAAGGAGATCGATTTTCCGACCCTTGAGTACATTCATACGCACAAGACCGGCGCATTGATCCGGGCGTCGGTGCGAGTCGGCGCGCTTTACGGGCGGGCGAGCGAGAAACGGCTTAAGCAGCTCACGCGGTACGGCGAGTTCGTGGGGCTGGCCTTCCAGATCGCCGACGACATCCTGGACATCACCGGCACGCAGGAAGAGATCGGCAAGGACGTGGGCAGCGATCTCCGCAAGGGGAAAAAGACCTTCCCTGCCTTCTACGGGCTCGAAGAGTCGCGCCGCAGGGCCCATGAGGTGTCGGACAAGGCGGTGGCGGCGCTCGAGGGTTTCGACCGGAAAGCGGACCCGCTCCGCGATCTGGCACGCTATATTGTAACAAGAGTGAATTAATATCTGGAATTAAAGAGTGGACAGGCACGTTCACCGCGAAGACGCGAAGCACGCCAAGGAATTCGAAGAACGTCCTCTGATTTTCTTCGCGAACTTTGCGCCTTTGCGGTGAGGGTTCTGATCTGGTATTGGACTGCCGCTGATTCGCAGCGTATTTTCATCCGAGGTGCACCCATGTTTCTCGAAAAGATCAACCAGCCCGCTGACCTGAGAGCGCTTGCCGAACAGGAACTTCCCGCGCTTGCCGAAGAAGTGCGTGAGACGATCCTCTCCACGGTGTCGAGGACCGGCGGCCACCTTGCGCCGAGCCTCGGCGTGGTGGAACTGACGCTGGCCTTGCACTATGCCTTCGACACGCCGAAGGACCGGATCATCTGGGACGTGGGGCATCAGGCCTATGCCCACAAGCTCGTGACGGGCAGGCGCGACCAGTTCGCCACGCTGCGCCAGTACGGCGGCATCAGCGGCTTCCCGAAGCGCGAGGAGAGCCCCTGCGACCACTTCAATGTGGGCCATGCCAGCACCTCCATCTCCGCCGCCCTCGGCATGGTGGCTGCGCGCGACATCAAAGAAGAGGATTTCCGCGTCGTCGCCGTGATCGGCGACGGCTCCATCTCCGCCGGCCTTGCCTTCGAAGGGCTGAACCAGGCGGGACATCTGAAGAAACGGATGATCGTCATCCTGAACGACAACGAGATGTCCATTTCACCCAACGTGGGCGCCCTGTCCTCCTATCTCGGCAAGATGATGACCGGGAACTTCTACACCAAACTGCGCCAGGAGACAAAGCAGTTCCTGCAGGGCATCCCGCGGGTCGGCGAGTCCATGTTCCATCTTGCGAAGAAGGCCGAGGAGTCCATCAAGATGTTCGTGGCGCCGGGCATCATCTTCGAGGAGCTGGGATTCCAGTACGTGGGGCCCATCGACGGCCACGATCTGCCCACGTTGATCGAGACCTTCCGGAACATCAAGGACTTCACCTGGCCGGTGCTGGTGCATGTGATCACCAAGAAAGGGAAAGGGTGTGACTTTGCGGAGTGCAGGCCCTCGCAGTACCACGGCGTGTCGCCCTTCGATCCCGAGACCGGCAAGACGGCGTCGAAGAAGTCCAAGGTCATGAGCTACACCGAGGTCTTCGGCCAGACGATGATCAAGCTCGCCGAGGACAACGACCGCGTCGTCGCCATCTCCGCAGCCATGTCCGACGGCACGGGGCTGGACAAGTTCGCCGCCCAGTTCCCGGGGCGGTTCTTCGATGTGGGCATCGCCGAGTCCCACGGCATCACCTTCGCCTGCGGCCTCGCGGTGGAGGGACTGCATCCCGTGGCGGCCATCTATTCGACGTTCATGCAGCGCGCCTACGACCAGGTGGTGCATGACCTCTGCCTCCAGAACCTGCCGGTCACCATCGCCATGGACCGCGCGGGGCTGGTGGGCGAGGACGGACCGACGCACCACGGCGTCTTCGACATCGCCTTCCTGCGCCATCTGCCGAACATGGTGATCATGGCGCCCAAGGACGAGAACGAGCTGCAGCACATGATCAAGACCGCCGTCGAGCACAACGGCCCGACGGCGCTCCGTTATCCCCGCGGCACCGGGCTCGGCGTGCCCATGGACCAGGAACTGCGGGCGCTCGAGATCGGCAAGGCGGAGGTGGTGAAGGAAGGGACCGATCTGGTGAT
>JAKAHZ010000028.1 GCA_021814615.1 Nitrospirota bacterium
CCGCGTGAGCGATCCTGCCCTGATCGGCCATCTGGGGGAGTGCTTCGGCCTGCACCGGCTCGTTGCCGAGGACATTCTGAACGTGGTCCAGCGGCCGAAGGTGGAGGATTACGGCGATTACCTCTATGTGGTGCTTAAGATGATGAGCTATGACGAGAAGGATGCGCGGGTCGTGCCGGAGCAGGTGAGTCTCGTCGTGGGAAGGAACTTCCTGCTCTCCTTTCAGGAAGGGCTCCACGGGGACGTGTTTCATCCCATCCGGGACCGGCTGCGGCAGGGACGGGGCAGGATCCGGCAGATGGGCATGGACTATCTGGCCTATTCGCTGCTGGATGCGGTGGTTGACGGGTATTTCGTGATCCTGGAGAAGCTGGGCGACAAGGTCGATATGCTTGAGGAACAGCTGGCGCGCCGGTCGGACCGGTCCACGGTCGAGCAGGTCTACCGGTTGAAGCGGGAGCTGCTCTTCCTGCACAAGGCGGTCTGGCCCTTGCGCGAGGTGATCGCCACGCTCCAGCGCCGGGAATCGCCGCTCATCCGCGACACGACGGCGCCCTATCTCCGCGACGTCTACGATCACCTGATCCAGGTCGTGGACAGCGTCGAGATCTACCGCGAGATCCTGAGCGAAATGCTGGGCACGCACCTGACGGCGGTGAGCAACCGGCTGAACGAGATCATGAAGGTGCTGACCCTGATTGCCACGATCTTCATGCCGCTTACCTTCATCGCCGGCGTCTACGGGATGAACTTCAGGCACATGCCCGAACTGGAGTGGAAGTACGGCTATTATCTCGCGTGGATCGTCATGGCGGGCATCGGCATCGCCATGTATGTCTTCTTCAAGCGAAAGAAGTGGATGTGAGGCTGCCGGATCCTGAACAGCCTCACGTCAACGCAGGGGAAGGAACAGGGATGGCAGAAAGGCTCTCTGTCGACCACTGAAGGAAACAACGAATGCTTTTTCTTTGCTCTTCTCGGTGAGTTCTCTGCCGCCGTGGCAGAAAGTGTATCGTTTCGCGCTAATTCCCGGTCGCCATGAGCCGTTCGCGGTCCTGGAACAGGACATCGCACTTGTTGGGATAGATCTTCATCACCACGCCTTTACCGAACTTGTCGTGGTTCACGATGTCGCCGACCTGGAATTTCGCGGCCATGTTGTACGCCACTTCCTTCCCCTTCGCTTCCGCAATTGCGGCATCCCAATTCGTGGTCTTCGCCGTCGTTCCTGCAGATTCCTTCTTGGTCCGCGTCCGGGCAGTGGTCGGGGACGAAGGGTCCTTGTACTTGTGAACGCTGCCGCAGGTCTTGCACTTGACCTTGGCGATCGTTTCCCCGAGCATCGCCACAATAGCGTGGTCCAGGTTCAGTTTGCACTTAGTGCAGTAGGATGCAATATTATCACCTGCGGCATGTTGTTCCGGCATGGAACCTCCTTCAAGACGCGTTAGAAATTCCCGGTCGATGGTCCCGGCGCAGGGTCAGAGGGATGAACCGTGCATCGATGTCGTACGGGTAAGAGCCACCACTATACACCCTTTCGGTCCGAAAAACTGCAGCTATTTTCCTGCGGGCCTATGTCTTCCCGGCTGCTTCCAGGATTGATGAAGTCGTGAAAAGTCGATTATCACCACGGAGTCACTGAGGACACTGAAAAAAAGCATCATATAATCAAATTGCTTTTCTCAGTGTCTCCGTGTCTCGGTGGCAGGTTTTGCATTCCTGCGAGTCCATCTAGGATTCCATGCCGAGCGTCTTCAGATAGGCCATCACCCGCCGGGCATTCGTGCCCAGGTCTCCTTTGCCCACACGCGAGACTGACCGCACGTCGATGCGGCTCCCGTTATCGTCCGGCTTGACCCGCACCACGATGTCGTCGGTGAATCCGAACCAGAAGGTTGTCGCCGTGGCTTCGATCCTGCCTTCCTTTGCGTTAGCATCCACAATGGTCCAGCCCATGCGGCGCGCCTCGGCAAGGGCATTCCGGAACGCGTCCGGAGGCGACAGCGGGAGGATCAGGGGCCGCACCTGCGGGAAAGCGGCCTGCTGCTGGCTGGCGATTGCGGGCCCTCCGTAGGCCGCGGGGTTGGGTGCGTCTGTCCTGAGCGGCATGAGCGCAACGAAGGACGGCGGATTCTGCATGTCCGTGGTGATATCGTGGATCGGGGGCATGCGGAATGCCGTTCGCAGCCATGCCGCCGGCACCGCCGCTGCGGCGAGGCCGATGACGATGCCCGCTACGGCAAAGGCCAGGATGTGCCGGGCCGAGGCTCCGCGGAGATTGATCGAGATCACGAACTCAGCAAGCGCCGAGATGGCGCCGATCAGCGCTGAAACACCCAGGATGATGAACCCGGTGCCGAAATACCACCATCCCCACCGGCTGCCGAGGCCGGAGAGCAGGGCCGCCAGGCCGGCCAGCACCGCGAGGCCGAAACCGATCAGCGCAATGACCGGATAAGGTTCATGATACTGCAGTTCTTCCTTCCAAACGGTTGTCTTCATAGAGGAGCACCTCCCTCCTGTATATCTACTTCAATTAAATCAGAGGGTCCCCAGCGGCGCAAGGGCGAAAAACAATCATTTTTGGGACCTGCCAAAGCCCTGAAAGTCGAACGCACAGGCGTTTCTCGCAGAGCGCGCAGAGGCGCAGAGAGAGAACGAAATTACCGCCTCCGCGTGCAGGACAGACTTTTCTGACGATTCAATTATGTGGTCGGTTCTAGTACCGCATCCGCACCCGATAGGTGAGCCTGGTCTCGCTGTCCTTCTTTACCGGGACCACGAACTCGGCGGTGAAGGCCTCGCTTTTCGAAGAGGGATGCGACGAAGAGAGCATCTTCCAGTCGCCGGGGATCGGCTCGATCACTTTCACGGCCACGTCTTCCTGCTTGTGGTTCCGGAGCGAGATCTCGAAGGCTGCTTCGTAGGTGTCGTAGGCGATCTTCTTCCAGTCCGTCTGCTTTCTCGTGCCGACCACGTCGAAGGCGTCGCCCAGCTTGATCCGCACCTTCTCGTCCCGGGGGGTATGGTCGATGGTGTCCTCGCCGATGAACTGCAGGCTTCCCTCGTTGTCCTGCTTGTAGACCCGGACCGTTCCTTTGGGCAACGGCATGCCCAGATGGTTCTGCTCACGGTTCTCGATCTCCACGAACACGCCGACCTTCTGGTTCGAGATGGCTTCGCCGTAGCGGTTGTAATAATAGTAGTTCGCGCCGTGAAAGAGCAGTTCCTTCTTCACCGGGATCGCGCTCGCCTGGACCAGGCTGATCTGCTTGGTCTGGTTCACTTTTACCGTCGCCGGCCGCTGGAGCGTGTAGATGTGGTATTCGAAAAAGGACTCTTCCTTGAACTGAACAGGAGCTGCCTTCGCTGCTACCTCGGCAGCATATTTCATTTTACGGTCGTACTCCTGTTCATCCTTTACGCGGTTCACATCGCCGGCAACGAGCTTGAGTTTCGCGTTCCGGTAGGCGGCGCCGCTTCTGTTGTCGATGGTCACCCAGCCGGCAAGATCGGCCTGGTCGTCCTTCGCGTTCAACGTCACCACATAGTCGGACCGCCAGTTGAGCCCGTTCGTCAGGTACGAGGCTTCGACCTTCTGGCCGGAGAGAAGGCCGTTCTCCGCCAGCCAGACGAGGGTGGGTTTCGCCATCAGGTTCTCGGGCACGCCGGGAAAGATGATCCTGCCGGGATGGCCGAAGGTGATCTCGTCTCCGATCTTGAAGATCGGGCCGCCGTTGTTCGAGAGCAGGGTTGCCGTGACGATCTCCTCCCGCTCGGTCCAGGGATTCTGGGTCAGGAGCTTCGCTTCCTTGCCAATGTACTTGTCCAGGAGTTTCTGCGGATTCAGGAGATCGTATTCGTAATTCTGTTCGAGCACGGCGAGGCTGCCCGGCTGGTCCACGGACCGGATCGAGACGCTTGTGGGGATGATCTGGGATGCAACGTCCATGAACCGGAGCTCGCCGATGCCTTTCGGCATCCTGAGTGTGCGCTGGTCCTTGACCAGGCCGAGGTTCACGTTGTAGATGGTGAGGCTGACGGACTGCTGATCATCGAGCGTGCTGGTGACGACGTGCTGCTTGCCGTTTGAGGGCGATGCGAGGATGCTGGTGCTGCAGAGAAGCACTGCTGCTGCGAGGAATGCGACGATGCGGCTGACCATGGGAACCTCCGGTGTCCGGGCGCTGCCCGAGATTGCGGATTTCATCCGCTTCAGGCCATTGGACAACGGAGGTTCCGGAAAAGTTCCCGATCAGGGGTGCGGTATTTCCGACCAGGTGTCGTTCCTGAATTCAAAGATGCCGAGGAGAAGAACGCGGCGATGGTCGTAGCAATATAGATATTTTGACAGGCTTCCGGAGAGGTCGACATCGATGACATATCTCTTCTCGCATTGCTTTGTCAGAAAGACGGAAGTCTTTTGCATCCATTCCAGATCCGGATGGCCGGCTTGTAATCCATGGGTCGTGAAGCTCAGACCTTTCACCTTCATCGTTTTCGGAAGATCGACGTTCGCGAAATGTTCGGTCACGGCTTGTCGGGCTTCGGCATCGTTTTCCGAAGCAGGGGCTTTTGTTGCAGCCCGCGGTTCTGCCTTCTCCGCTGCCGCAGAACCGCGAACGAGGGTGCTTCCGGCGGGCGCTGCCTGTTCCGGCATGGCCGGCGGAGGAAGAGCCTTCGCCTTTGGCGCTTCGGTGAACATGTTCTTGTCCATTTCATCTTTCAGCGGCCGTGATTCCTCTTGTGCCGGCGCGGGTGCTGCGGCGGGAGGCTCTTCCCGCGGTTTGGGCGCTGCGGTTTTCTCGTACTCGTATTTCATGTCTAAGGACCTGAACGCAGGTTCCTGCGCAATCTTCTTCTCGGGCTGCTGCGAGGGTTTCGGGATGCGTTTATCCGGCATTTCGACGGGCGCTTCCCGCTGCGAGAGCTTGGCAACCGGTTCTTCCGAGTATTTGGCAGCGGGATTCAGGTTCGTGTATATATAGTAGGAGATGACCGCGATGAACAGGACGGCAACGGCCTGGGCCGGGCGATAGGTGAAGAGGGGTACGAGAAACCGCTGCCAGAAGCTTTTCTTTTGGCCCTCTTCATCACGGACCTTGGCCATGATCTTCGAGGCCATCCACGCTGGTGCTTCTACCTCTTCGATCTGTTTTACCTGCTCGATGGTCTTCCGGAGCTCGCGCAGGGCTTCCGAACAGTCTGCGCAGGTTTTGAGGTGTTCCTCGATGGTCGCCTTCTCCGCGCCGGTCACCGATTCGTCGATGTATTCGGAAAGCTTGTGCCGGATATCGTTATGGTTCATGACCGGTCTCCCATGGTTTTCTTCAAACATTCTTTCACCGCTTCCCGGGCGCGGGAGAGGCGCGACTTGACCGTGCCGATAGCAAGCTTCAGCGCTGTCGCGATCTCTTCATAGGCAAGGTCCTGCATATCGCGCAACACGATGACCTCGCGGAAGTCCGGCTCCAATGCCCGGATGCAGTCCTGGACCCTGTTCTTCACATCCTGCCGCTCCATCCGGTCGAGCGCTGTCGGTTCGCCTGACGGAGGGTCGGGAAGCACCTCGCCGTCATCGGTCCTGACCGGTGCGTCGAGGGAGCGGGGAGTGCGCGCCTGCTGCAAGGTAACGCGTTTCCGCCGGTTCTTCGACAGGTTCACGGTGATGGATGTGAGCCAGGTCGAGAATCGCGCTTCCTGCCGGAATGCGCCGAGGTTCCGCCATGCCGAGACAAAGGCGTCCTGCGTCACTTCGCAGGCGTCGTCATACTCTCCGATGATCCGGAAGGCGATGTTCAGCATTCGCTTCTGGTGGCGCAGAACCAGGGATTCGAACGCCTGGAGGTCGCCGGCTCGTGCCGCAGCGACGAGCGGAGCATCGACATCGAATGCCGCGGCCGGAGATATTTCTGCACTATTGGACATGGGGGTTCGGGGATTTGTTCCTGTTCAGCCGTATCGGCCTATAAGAGATTTTCATTTGGTGAAGCCGAAGCGCTGTGCTACAATTTTAACAAAACTGCGCAGGAAAGACCATCCTTATAAGGAGGTTCGCACTCATGGCGGAGAAGGTGATCATCTTCGGGAAGGCAGGATGACCGCACACAGAGAGAGCCCGTGAGGCTTACCAGGCGGCAATATATTTCGATGTGAAGCTTGATGCGGTGAAGCTCGACGAGATGCTCAGGGTTTCGGGCGGCCAGCGCAAGGTTCCCGTGATCGTTGAAGGCGACAAGGTCACGATCGGCTTCGGCGGCAGCTGAGGCGTTTAGCACCGGCGGTCTGCCGGTTTTTATCGATACATGCAGAGGGAGGCGGGTGCATGGCATTGGATCGTTTTCTGCTGGATAACAAGAACGCAGCGCTCCTGATCATCGACATTCAGGAGCGTCTGGCTGTGGTGATGGACAGGAAGGATGAGGTTGTCAGAAATACGCTGCATCTCGTGGAACTTGCCAAGGCGCAGAACATTCCGGTGGTCGTGACGGAGCAGTACCCCAAGGGCCTCGGCAGGACCCTGCCGGAGATCTCGACGTCGCTCCCGGCCTATCTGCCCATCGAGAAGGTGACCTTCAACTGCTGCGGCCAGCCGACCTTCAGCGAGCAGATCAAGGGGCTGGGGCGGAAGAAGATCATCGTCACCGGTATGGAAACCCACATCTGCGTGCTCCAGACCAGCCTTGGGCTGCTGAAGGAATGCTACGATGTCCACCTGGTGCAGGATGCGGTCTGCTCCCGGACCGAAGCGAACTGGCGATCGGGCCTCGAACTGGTACGCGACGCCGGCGGCGTGATAACGAACACGGAAACCGTATTGTTCCAGCTTCTGGGCGCGGCGGGAACGCCGGAGTTCAAGATGGTCTCGCAGCGGATCAAGTAGGGTTGCGGGAACGGTGCTCTCATCGGCTGCGAGGGGTTTCGCGGCTGTGAGAGGAAGGATGCCGATTCCATCCATGCTATCGAGACCAGAGGAGATTCCATGGCAGAACGTTCCGATGAAATGATCCCCGACGATGTGAAACAGTCGCTGCGGGACACCTTCTTCAATACGCTCGAGAGCGATGTGGCTATCGAGGTGTACACGATGGCCGGCATGAACGACCAGTACAACGAGGCGACCTCCGCGCTCATCCGGAGCCTGGCCGGCCTTTCGGACAAGATCAAGGTCTCTTTCCACACCATCGGGGACGCGCAGTCCGTGAAGCGGAACGTGACGCGGTCGCCGTCGGTGCTGATCGCGCCGGACAAGTACGGCATGCGTTACACGGGCTCGCCCCTGGGCGAGGAAGGCCGGTCGCTTATCGTGGGCATGCTGATGGCCTCCACCGGGAAATCGGCGCTCACCGAGCCGTCGCTTAAGCGGCTGGCGACGCTCCAGGAAAAACGGCACATCCAGGTCTATATCAGTCCCACCTGACCCTATTGTCCGCAGCAGGTCCTTGCTGCGTTCTCTGCGGCCGTCGCGAGGCCGGAGCTCATATCAGCGGAAGCGGTCGAGATCTACGAAAACCAGGATCTCGCCGAGGCCTTGGGATCCACGGCCGTGCCGCAGACCACGATCAACGGCACCTTCACCGGCGCCGGGCTGCAGCCCGAACCGTGGTTCATCGAATCGATCCTGACGCTCAAGGAGCCCACGACCGCCTCGACCCAGTTCACTGGGGAACCGATCAAGAAGGACCTGGTGATCATCGGCGGCGGCCCCGCGGGCCTGACGGCGGCGATCTACGCGACCCGCGCGGGGCTCGACTGCATCGTCATCGAAAAGATGAATCCCGGCGGGCAGGTCGCCATCACGCCGGTGGTGGAGAACTACCCCGGTTTCATGCGCATCGGCGGCAAGAGCCTCGTTGACCTGATCACGCAGCAGGCGGTCCAGTACGCTGAAGTGCATGTGGGCGAGTACGTGACCGAGGCGAAAAAGGAGCCTGACCGCTATTATCTGAAGACGAATCATGCGATCTACCGCACCCGGGGGATCGTTATCGCGACGGGCGTCGAGCCGCGGGCGCTTGAGGCGCCGGGGGCCCAGAAATTTTACGGCCGCGGGGTGAGCTACTGCGCCACCTGCGACGGCTACTTTTTCAAGGACGGCAAGCGGGTCATCGTCGTGGGCGGCGGGAACACGGCGGTCACCGATGCGCTGTACCTGCACAACATCGGAGCCAAGGTGACGCTCGTTCACTGGAAGGACGTGCTTCGGGCGGAGGACCGGCTGAAGGAGAGCCTGAAGCAGTCAGGCATCCCCGTGCTCTGGAACAGCGAGGTTCGTGAGATCCATGGCGACAAGCAGGTGCATTCGGTCAAGATCGAGGACAAGAAGACCGGGCAGATGACCGGCATGCCTGTTGACGGAGTGTTCATCGCTGTCGGCTATGTGCCGAGCGTCGAGATCGCGAAGCAACTGGGCGCCGAACTTAACGCGGAGGGATATGTAAAGGTTGATCTCACGACCATGCGCACGTCGCTGCCTCTGGTCTATGCGGCAGGCGACATCACCGGCGGCATGAAACAGATCGTTGTTGCAGTGGCGCAGGGATCCATGGCAGCCATGACCGCATTCGAGGATTTGCAGGAAAAGGCGAAGTAGCGGGTAACGTTTCGAGCCCGATGCAGAAGGAAAGCCGAGGGGCTGCCGGATACGGACGCGGCAGCCCCTCGTTTTTGCACGCATCTCGTGTTACTTGCGATGGCACTTGCCGCAGCTCAGTTGGTCGGTTGTGGAAAAAGCCTGTTTACCGTCGTGGCAGCTGCCGCAGGACCTTCCCAGTTCCATGCGGCGCATGGAGATAGGATTCGCTCCTCTTTTCATTTCGAACAGCGCAGAGGAAAAAGCTCCTCCTTCATGACAGGTCGCGCATGTCAATCCCTTCGCTACATGAGCGGCCCCATCAAAGATGACTATTCCGGCGCCCTTTCCCTCATAGGCAATCGGATGACCGCATTCTTCTTGAGCAACTGCGGGTACGGCGAGTAAACAGCAAAGAGCCACCCCTGAGAGCAAACGAATATTCATCCTCTGTCTTTCTCCTTCTTGCAATCTCTAATCCATGAGCTGTCTATTTCTTGCGATGTCCGGTTTGGCAATTATTTAGCAACGTCTATGCCATTCATATTCTTTTATTTATCAGCATATTGCATGTTGCAAAACATTGCTTGGGCTGGTGAAAAGCCCAAGACGTGAGCATTAATAATCTCTGATAAAAGATTGATATGTTGGGACTCAAGTTTGGAAATTAATAAGCTTGACACCAAAAAATCATTGTGTTAGATTATTAGCACTCATAAAACATGAGTGCTAAACATTCGATCAATCAGGTGTACAGTATGGATTTGAGCGAACGATCAAGAAAAGTCCTTCAAGCGGTGATCGACAGTTACATCGAGACCGGACTGCCTGTGGGCTCAGCCGTGCTGGTGAAGAAATATGAGTTCAACCTGAGTTCCGCGACGCTCAGGAACATCATGGCTGAGCTGGAAGAGCTGGGATATCTGACGCACCCCCATACTTCGGCAGGCAGAATGCCAACGGACCGGGGATATCGTTATTACATCGATACGATCATCAGCTTTGAACGGGAGCAGCCCAGTTTCAGCGGCGAACTCGCCCAGGCGGAGGCGCTCCAGAGCGGCGAGATCCATCAGCTCATGGAGGAGGCGAGCCAGTTTCTCGCCCGGCTGTCCCATCACGCCGGGGTGGTTGTGGCGCCAGCGGAACCGGAGGGGCTGTACCGCCACATCGAGTTTGTCCGTCTCCGCGGCAACGAGGTGCTGATCATCTTCGTGACGAACACGGGCGCTGTGATGAACAAGATCGTCGACATGGACGAGGCGATCTCGCAGCACGATCTGAACGCGTTCAGCGGCTACCTGGACGAGGAACTCGAATACCGGACGCTGCCCGAGGTCCGGCAGCGGCTGCTGGAACTGCTGCGCGAGGAGAAGGCCGGCTTTCTCAAGTTGTTCGAGCGGGCCTACCGGGCCAGCCAGGAGATCCGCGAGCGGGAATCGGAGAAAGTATTCATCGGCGGAGCGTCGCAGATCATCGATTCGCCGGAGTTTACGGACATCGAGAAAATCCGGGCGCTCTTTCGGGCCTTTGAGGACAAGTACAAGCTGATCAAGCTCCTGGACAAGAGTGTCGCGGCCCAGGGCATCAAGGTGTTCATCGGCTCCGAAAATCCCTATTTCGAGATGCAGGATTGCAGCCTCGTCGTGGGGAGCTACAAGGCCGGCTCCGCCATCGGGACGCTGGGGGTCATCGGGCCGGTCCGCATGCACTACAAGCAGGTGATCCAGGTGGTGGACTATACGTCCCGGCTCCTGTCCCGGATCCTCGATGAGAGGCTGAAGAAAGGTATTGATCGATGAGCGAGAAGCGGGAAAACGGACCGGAATCGCGGAAAGGCCGTGCCGGGGACCGGGAACTGGACCCCGATCTGACGCCCGAGCAGGAATTCCCTGCAGAGGGAGCGGGTGACGAGGGAGTTCGTCTTTCGAAGGAAATCGAGGAACTGCGTCGTCTTCTCGAACAGAAGTCCCGGGAGGCGGAAGAGGCCAAGGAAAAAAACCTGCGGACCTACGCGGATTTCGAGAACTATCGAAAGCGGATGCAGCGCGATCTCGCGGAATTCCGGAAGTATGCCAACGAACAGCTGGCGCTTGACCTCCTTTCGGTGGTGGACCACCTGGGGCTGGCGCTTCGGCATGCCGAAGAAGGCGGCGAGGCCACGCAGGGGCTCCGGGATGGGGTCCAGCTGGTCTACAAACAGCTTCGCGATGTGCTGGACAAGCACGGTGTCAAACCGTTCGAAGCCGCGGGAGAGCCCTTCGACCCGAGGCTGCACGATGCCATGATGCAGGTGGAAGATGCCTCGGCGCCGGAGAATACGGTCGTGCAGGTGCTGCAGGACGGATATCGGTACCACGAAAAGATTTTGCGCCACGCGAAGGTCGGTGTCTCGAAGCGGCCGTCGGGCGCTCCCTGCGCTCCTGCCGGCGCTGAACCGGGCGGAGATGATGAGGATCTGGAGGATTAGCGCGCGATCCTGCGGGCCGGTTGTGATGATTGAACGACGCCGTCTGATGGCGGTTTCGAACAGGAACACGAGAAGAGGATGCTTACCATAAGGAGGACATCATGGGAAAAGTCATAGGGATCGATCTGGGCACCACCAACTCCTGCGTCGCCGTCATGGAGGGCGGCGAGCCGGTCGTGATCGCGAACTCCGAGGGGAGCCGGACGACGCCGTCGGTGGTCGCCATTACCGACAGCGGAGAGCGCCTGGTCGGCCAGATCGCGAAACGGCAGGCCATCACCAATCCGGATAACACGATCTTTTCGATCAAGCGGCTCATCGGCCGGAAGTTCGAATCGGGCGAGGTGCAGGAAGCGACGAAACACCTGCCGTACAAGGTCGCGAAAGCTGCCAACGGCGACGCGCATGTCGAGGTCCGGGGCAAGGTGTACAGCCCGGCGGAGATCTCTGCCATGATCCTGCAGAAAATGAAACAGACCGCTGAGGATTATCTCGGCGAGAAGGTGACCGACGCCGTGATCACCGTGCCGGCCTATTTCAACGATTCCCAGCGCCAGGCAACGAAGGACGCGGGCAAGATCGCCGGCCTGAACGTGCTCCGGATCATCAACGAGCCCACGGCCGCGTCGCTGGCCTACGGCCTGGACAAGAAGAAGGACGAGACGATCGCGGTTTATGACCTGGGCGGCGGCACCTTCGACATCTCGATCCTCGAGCTTGGGGAAGGCGTGTTCGAGGTCAAATCCACGAACGGCGACACGTTCCTGGGCGGCGACGATTTCGACGAGCGCGTCATCAAATGGCTGGCCGACTCGTTCCACAAGGATCAGGGAATCGACCTGCGCAAGGACAAAATGGCGCTGCAGCGCCTGAAGGAAGCGGCGGAGAAGGCCAAGATCGAGCTGTCGACGGTCATGGAGACGGAGATCAACCTGCCCTTCATCACGGCCGACGCCAGCGGGCCGAAGCATCTGCTCTATAAGCTCTCCCGGGCGAAGTTCGAGCAGCTTGTCGACGACCTGGTGACCCGGAGCACCGATCCGGTGAAAAAGGCGCTGAACGACGCGGGCAAGAACATCAGCCAGATCAACGAGGCAGTGCTCGTGGGCGGTATGACCCGCATGCCCAAGGTAATCTCCACGGTGAAGGAATACTTCAAGAAGGAGCCGCACCGCGGTGTGAACCCCGACGAGGTGGTTGCCATCGGCGCCGCCATCCAGGGCGCAGTCCTCACCGGCCAGGTCAAGGATGTGCTGCTGCTCGACGTGACGCCGCTCTCCCTGGGCATCGAGACCCTGGGCAGCGTGACGACGCGGCTCATCGAGCGCAACACGACGATCCCGACCAAGAAAAGTCAGGTCTTCTCCACGGCGTCGGACAACCAGACCGCGGTCTCGATCCATGTGCTGCAGGGCGAGCGCGAGATGGCGCAGGACAACAAGACCCTTGGCCGCTTCGAGCTGGTCGGCATCCCGCCGGCGCCGCGCGGTATCCCGCAGATCGAGGTGACCTTCGATATCGACGCGAACGGCATCGTCCACGTCATGGCCAAGGATCTGGGTACGGGCCGCGAACAGTCCATCAAGATCACGGCGTCCTCCGGCATGAGCAAGGATGAGATCGACAAGGCGGTGAAGGACGCGGAGGCGCACGCCGCCGACGACAAGAAAAAGAAAGAGGTGGCCGAGGCGCGGAACGAGGCCGATACGCTCATCTATTCCGTGGAGAAGTCGATGACCGAATACGGCTCCAAGCTCTCCGACACGGAACGTTCCGATATCCAGAAGGCCATCGAGCAGGCCAAGAGCGTAAAAGACGGCCAGGACGTCGAGGCCATCAAGAAGGCCGTGGCAGATCTGGCCAAGGCTTCGCACAAGATCGCCGAGGAGATCTACTCCAAGATGGGCAAGGAACAGCAACAGGCCGGAGGGGCCGGCGCCGCGGGCGCGGCATCCGGCGGAACGGGCAAGACGGACGAGAAGGTTGTCGACGCCGAGTTCGAGGAAGTGGACAAGGACAAGAAGTAACCGGAGACCAGTATCAGGAGGATAGCGGCGTAGTGCTGCTATCCTCTTTTTTGTGAAAGGACCTTAGCCAACGCGGCACTGAGTGAAGCGGGAGGGAAACGTCGTCGTTCCCGTTCTCCGTTCTGCTCTGTGTACTCATTGGCGAGCGATCATATGGCAAAAGATTTCTACGAGTTGCTCGGCGTGCACCGGAATGCAAGCGAGGCGGAGATCAAGCGCGCCTTCCGGCGTCTTGCGGTGCAGTTCCATCCGGACAAGAATCCCGGCGATAAGGCCGCTGAAGAGAAATTCAAGGAGGTCAGTCACGCCTACGAGGTTCTTTCCGATCCCGAGAAACGTGCATATTACGATCAATACGGCGTTGATCCGGGAGCTGCCGGCGCCGGTCAGGCCGGATTCGGCGCGGGCGCGGGCATGGGCGACATCTTCGGGGACATTTTCGGCGAGTTCTTCGGCGGCGGACGCGGAAGGTCGCGCGCCGTTGCCGGCGAGGATGTCCGCTACAATCTGACGATCAGTTTCACCGATGCAGCCTTCGGCACGTCGACCAAGATCCGCATTCCCCGGTGGGAGCGCTGTCCCGAATGCGACGGAAGCGGAGCCCGGTCGAAAGATTCGGTCACGACCTGTTCAGCCTGCCGCGGAACGGGCCAGATCCGCATGCAGCAGGGATTCTTCAGCATCACGCGCACCTGCTCGAAGTGCGGAGGGGAAGGCCGGGTCATCACCGACCCCTGCCCTGCCTGCCGGGGGAGACGGCGCATCGAGCGCGAGCGAACACTTTCCATCAAAATTCCCGCCGGCGTCGAAACAGGCAACACCATCCGCCTGTCCGGGGAAGGAGAACTCGGCGAGTACGGCGGGCCCCCCGGCGATCTCTATATCTATTTGACCGTTGAGGAGCATCCGCTGTTCAAGCGCGACGGCCAGGACATTATTCTGGATGTGCCGATCAGCTTTGTTCAGGCGGCTTTGGGGACGGAGATCGAGGTGCCGACGCTGACCGGAGGAGAGCGGATCAAGGTCCCTGCAGGGACTCAGCCGGGCCACCTTTTCCGTCTGCGGGGTAAGGGTTTTCCCCATCTCCGCGGTTCCGGTGCGGGCGACGAGATTTGCAGAATAACGGTCGAAGTGCCGACAAAACTGACGGCGAAGCAGAAGGAGCTATTGAAGGAATTTGATTGCCAGTCGAACGAGAGCTGCACACCCATGACCAAGGGCTTCTGGGAGAATGTGAAGGAGCTTTTCGGCGACAGGCAGAAGAAATAGGTATCGAACCGTCTCTCCGCCCCCCCCTCGTTATCGCTGATGCCTCGTCTCAAGCGAAACAGCCGGGGTCACCGTGGAGCGTCCTTTTGTTGCGTTTTTCGAATATCACAACAAGGATTATGCAGAATGGCGCTCCCTTCTCAAACAAAAAAGTGTTCCCCCTGTTAACATTCTGCAAAAGGGACTGTTACTAATTGTGTTTTATCATAAATACATGAAAAATATTTATAGGCTTTATTCTTGCTTTTTTTATTTGTAATTGATACTATTTCGAACCTTGCTTGAGATGAGCATGTTTTCGCGGTGGGTAATATCGTAACACCTGTTGCCGCATACATTTGGAATACGTCCTTCCTAAAGATGTTCATCTCGGGATCCTTAACAATCCGCCTGTGTCTCAAAAGTTTTTTTCGTTTCTCCTCTGCTGAACCCCAGCTAGGACAGGTTTCTGCTATAGTTTTTCAATCGAGGAGAGAGGGAGGTACTCATCGTGCTCGAACCGTCGGAAATCAAGTCTATCGATGACATATTGAACGATACCCATGGACAGCGGGGCATCCTGATCGCCGTGCTGCAGCGGACCCAGGAGAAGATCGGCTATCTTCCCGAGGACGCGATGAAAATGATCGCCGAGCGGCTTGGTCTTTCTCTTTCCCAGACCTACGGTGTTGCGTCGTTCTACAAGCACTTCCATTTCAAGCCGCGGGGCAAAAAGATCGTGAAGGTATGTATGGGCACGGCCTGCCACGTGCGCGGCGGCAAGGCGGTGCTGACGGAACTGGAGAGCAAGCTCGGGATCAAGGAAGGCGAGACCACGGCGGACCGCGCTGTGACCCTGGAGACCGTGGGTTGTGTGGGTTGTTGCGCACTTGCTCCGGTCCTGACCGTGAACGATCAGGATCTCTACGGCGAGCTGACGCCTAAGATGGTGGACGATATCATCCATTCAGTGAGGAGCGAACATGGAACTCACGTTTAAGCGGCTGGAGAAGGTACAGGACCTTGCCGACCTGCGCGCCAGGCTGCTCCGCGAGCGGGGGGAAAGCGACGCTCACCGCGTCCGCGTCTGCTGCGGCACCGCTTGCCAGGCCACGGGCTCGAACAAGGTCGTCAAAAAGTTCGAGGAAGAGGCTGCCGCCAAAAATGTGAAGCTCGAGATCGTCAAGACCGGCTGCCAGGGATTCTGCCAGCGCGGTCCCGTCATGATCCAGGAGCCCCAGCAGATCTTCTACCAGAAGGTGAAGGTGGATGACGTCCCCGGGATCTTCAGCACCTCGGTGCTCTACGGTCAGCCCTATCGCAAACAGCTCTATCGTGAATTTGCGCTGTCCGATCCGAACGAGGAGATGCAGGACATCCCCTTCTATAAGAAACAGAAGCGCCTCGCCCTGCACCGGAACGGATTTGTGGATCCCTGCAATATCTACGATGCCATCCGTGAAGAAGGGTATGCTGGCCTCGCCAAGGTGCTGACCGAGATGAAGCCCGACGATGTCATCGATGTCATCAAGAAATCGGGCCTCCGCGGCCGCGGAGGCGCAGGCTTCCCCGCCGGCCTCAAGTGGGAGCACACGAAGAAGTCCGGCGCCAAGATCAAGGCCGTGGTCTGCAACGGCGACGAGGGCGATCCGGGCGCGTTCATGGACCGCGCCGTCATGGAGGGCGATCCCCATTCCGTGCTCGAAGGCATGATCATCAACGCTTACGCCATCGGCGCCCAGCACGGCTATATCTATGTCCGGCACGAGTACCCCCTGGCGGTGAAAAACCTCGGCATCGCCATCGACCAGGCCCGGAAACTGGGACTCCTGGGCAAGAACATCCTGGGAACCGGCCTTGAGTTCGATATTGAGATCAAGGAAGGCGCCGGGGCATTTGTGTGCGGCGAATCCACGGCGCTCATCGCCTCCATCGAAGGCGAGCGCGGCATGCCCAGGCCCCGTCCGCCCCGTCTTTCCGAAGCGGCCGGCGGCCTCTGGAAGATGCCGACGAACCTGAACAACGTCGAGACCTTCGCGAATGTGCCGACGATCATCGTCAAGGGACTCGATTACTACACCAAGATCGGAACGGAAAAATCGAAGGGCACGAAGGTGTTCGCCCTGACCGGAAAGATCAAGAACACCGGTCTCATCGAAGTGCCCATGGGCATCACGCTGCGAGAGATCATCTTCGATATCGGCGGCGGAATGCTGAACCCGGACAAAGCCTTCAAGGCGGTCCAGACCGGCGGTCCCTCGGGCGGCTGCATTCCGGCGCAGTTCCTCGATATGCCCGCGGACTTCGAACACCTTGCCGAGGTCGGCTCCATCATGGGCTCCGGTGGCATGGTGGTCCTCGACGAGGACGACTGCATGGTGGACGTGGCCAAGTTCTTCCTCTCCTTCACCAAATCAGAATCATGCGGCAAATGCCCGCCCTGCAGGGTCGGCACGTGGCAGATGTACGAACTCATGGAGAAGATAACCACGGGCCGGGGAGAGCCGGGCGACATCGAAAGGCTTGAGCACATGGGCAAGATGATCGTCAAGGGATCGCTCTGCGGCCTCGGAAACAGCGCGCCGAATCCTGTGCTGTCCACGATCAAGTACTTCCGCGAGGAGTACGAGGAGCATGTGAACGACAAGTTCTGCCGGGCCCACCGCTGTCAGGGACTCGGCACCTTCCGCATCAGGCCGGAGCATTGCATTCTCTGCGGACTCTGCAAGCAGGCTTGCGCGTTCGACGCCGTCGTGGAACTCCGCGACCGCTTCTTCATCGACCAGGACTATTGCACCAAGTGCAAGGCATGTTACGGCGTCTGCCCCACGCAGGCGATCGTGATCGAGAAGGGAGGGGCCCATGTCGCAGCTGGAAAGTAAGTGCCCCGTCGACGCCACGCGGGCGAAGCTGGCGTTCTTCTATAATGATGACTCCAAGGACGGCATGTGCTCCAAGTGCCATCCCTGCAAGCTGGGGATCTTCGACGCCGTCAAGATCTTCGAGGCTATCCAGTCGGGCCGGGGCGAGCAGAAGCATGTCGCCCTGTTGGAACGCATTGCTTCCGATGTGAAGGACGGAGGCATGTGCAAGAAAGGCAAGGACCGCGCCGACATTCTCTCCGCGTTCCTTGCCCAGCACAAGGACGATCTGATCCGGCATATCGAAGGGGTATGCCGGCATCGCGAGTGCGCCTACCTTGTCCATTACGAGATCGAGCCGAACAAATGCACCATGTGCGACAAGTGCCGGGAGGTCTGCCCCTCCTTCGCGATCGAAGGCCAGAAAGCCGTACTCTATGTGGGCGGGTTCACGCCCTATCGCATCCGACAGAAGCGCTGCACTCATTGCGGGGAGTGCATCAAGGTCTGCCCGGAAGGCGCAGTCGTGATCAAGGAACAATCGAAGACCGCGGCGGAGAAAGAGCCGGTGCGGACGCTGGTCTGCACCTGCGACACGCGCGGCAAGGCCACCGGCAAGGAAACGGCCTGCTCGATCCATGATACCGCGGAAGCGATTCTTCCCGGGTCGAGCCGGTAGGCCACAGGAAATACTCGAGCGCAACGGACATGAGCGTGCGCCTGCCCGGCTCGGCGCTGCAGCAGTACGATACCGATCCCACGAATTGAATCGATGTTTTTTCGGAGGATGCTATGACGACCAAGATGGTGAACATGGAATTTGACGGGAAGGCCGTATCGGTCCCCGAGGGGATGACGCTGGTGGACGCAGCAGCCACGGTGGGCGTGCATATTCCCAACCTCTGTCATATCAAGGAACTGCGAGGCGTGGGCGCGTGCCGCATGTGCATGGTCGAAGTGGAGGGCATGAAGACGCCCGTGACCGGCTGCACAACGCGGACCAAGGAGGGAATGAAGGTCCAGACCAAGACCGCCAAGGTCGAGGAGATCAGGAAGTTCGTGACCGATCTGATCCTTTCCTTCCATCCGCTGGACTGCATGACCTGCCCCAAGGCAGGCGCCTGCGACCTCCAGCGGTATGCGGCGGATCTCAAAATCCAGGAATCATCCTTCGGCCGGAAGACCTTCAATTATCCGCTCAACGACCGGAGCCCCTTCATCACCATCGACAACAACTATTGCATTCTCTGCGGCCGCTGCGTGCGCGTCTGCAAGGAGCAGGGCACGAACGTTCTGGATTTCATGGGCCGCGGCATCACAACCAAGGTTTCGACGGCCCTTGACAAGCCCCTGCATGAATCGGGGTGCACATTCTGCGGCTCCTGCGTCGACGCCTGCCCCGTGAACACGATCATGGAACGCGACCGTTGGCAGCACGGCCGGGAATGGGACCTGGAAAAGAAGGATTCGGTCTGCACGGCCTGCGCCTCCGGCTGCAGCGTCGTGGTCAGCAAGAAGAACGGCAAAATCGTCAAGGTCAACGCCAGGGAGGACAACGGTTATCTGTGCGCGATCGGCCGGTTCGGATTCGATTCCCAGAACGCGGGGAACCGCGTGACCGCTCCCCTGATCCGCCAGGGCAGCAAGTTGGCGCCAGCTGAATGGGGCGAGGCGCTCAAAGCAGCTGCTGAAGGGCTCAAGAAAGGCGGCGCGAACGCGGCGTTCCTCGCTTCCGGTTCCCTCTCGACTGAGGAAGCCTATGCCATTCAGTCGCTGGCCCGCGACGTCGTCGGCAGCGCGAACATCGATACGAACGCATCTGCCTACGCCGCCGGACTCGTTTCCGCTCTCCGCGCCATGCACGGCAATGCCGGTATCGGGATCGCCGCTCAGTCGGAACTTGCATCGGCCGACTGCGTGGTGGTGATCGGTGCGGATCCTTCCCAGAAGCGGCAGAAGCTTCAAGAGGTGGATGTGATGATTCGGCGCCGCGCCCAGGCCGGCGCCAAGGTGGTCGTGATCAGCACCGAAAAGACCGATCTTGCCGGGCACCAGAATGCCATCCTGCTCCAGGTGAAGGCGGGAACGGATGCAGTCGCCGTTGCCGGGCTGATGAGCGCGGTCCTCGCCGAGGGAGTGGATCCGTCGGCGAAGGGGCTGGACGGCCTGAAGAAGGTTCTCATCAGCGCGGCGGATGCCGCATCCGCTTCGGGAGCTGCAGCGGACACGATTGCCGCAGCAGCCAAAGCATACGCTGCCGCGAAGAATCCGGTAGTGGTCATCGGCACGGGGGTGAGCATGAGCGAAGACGCTTCGATGCAGGCGCTGAACCTTGCTCTCGTAAAGGGTGCAGGCGTGCTGCCGCTGATGCTCGAGGCGAACGCCCTCGGCGTATTGCAGGCCGGTTGTCATCCCGATCTCGCGCCGGGATTTGCCAAGGTCAAGAAAACCGGCCAGGGCTACCGGGAGATGCTGGTTGGAGCAAAGGCCGCTCTGGTTGCCGGGCCTCTCGCCGACGGAAATCTGAAGGCAGATTTCCTCGTCGTTATGACCAGCCATATGTCGCCGCTGGCGGAAAAGGCCGATGTCGTTCTTCCGATGACCGCCTTGTACGAACGGGACGGTTCGATCACGAACGTCTACGGCGTGCAGAAGAGCTTTGCTGCTGCGAAGGATCCCGAGGGCGTTGCCAAGAACGGCGCAGAGATCGCTGCTGAGTTGTCCCTCGTTATGAGCAAAACCAAGGGCTTCAAAATGAAGGATGTTGAGGCTGCGGTTAAGAAATTGAAAGCCGGAAAACAGTCTGCAGCCTCGTTCAAGCCGGTTGCCGCGAAGGGCGCCAATGCAGCAGCAGTATCGGCGACGGCCATGCTTTCCGCAATGAACGCCGGCATGCTGGCTGAATCAGCGGTGAAGAAAGTGCTCGTCGATGTTTCTACCGCAGTTTCCCGGTAAGGTTCGAGTCAAATTTTGATTGAAAAATGTTTTTCATTCAGGACTTGATGATGCTGACGTAACTTTCTGTAGCGTAATTTCCCGAAGCACCGTATAATGCATCGGGTTTGGAAATACGGGGTTAATTCAGTCTCGCTTTGTTCCATGTCCTGTATCGAAAGGAGATCGTAACAACTATGAAGGAGAACATGAGATCCGTTGATCCGGCAGCGCAGGTCCTGCTCAAAGTTGCCGGAGAAAAGAACATAAAGACTTCCTTTGACCGTGCCGACAAGCTCAAACCCTGTCCGATCGGCCACCAGGGCGCCTGCTGCAAGATGTGTCACATGGGACCCTGCCGGCTCGTGGGCAAGGAAGAGGAAGCCGAGGGCGTATGCGGCGCAACGCTGCCGGTGGTGACGGCGCGCAATTTCGCCCGCATGGTTGCCGCGGGGACGGCCGCTCACTCCGATCACGCCCGCGATCTCGCGAATACGCTGCTTGCCGTTGGCCGCGGTGAGGCGAAGGATTTCCAGGTCAAGGATGTGCGGAAACTGAACCGCGTGGCCGGCTATCTCGGCATCAATGTCGAGGGCAAGTCAGTGAACAAGGTCGCGGAAGAAGTGGCGCTCAAGTTCCTCGAGCAGTTCGGCCAGCAGCGGGGCGAACTGGCCTATCTGGGCCGCGCGCCCAAGAAGCGGCAGGAGATCTGGAAGAAGCTGGGCATTGCGCCGCGCGCCATTGACCGGGAATGCGTTGAGATGCTGCACCGGACCACCATGGGCGTGGACCAGGAAATGAACAACATCATGCTGGGCGCCATGCGCGCCTCCCTTGCCGACGGGTGGGGCGGTTCCATGATGGGCACCGATATCTCCGACATCCTCTTCGGCACTCCCAAGCCCGTCCGGTCCAACGCAAGCCTCGATGTGTTCATGCAGGACCATGTGAATCTGGTGGTGCACGGCCATGAACCGTCTTTTGCCGAGATGCTCGTTATCGCCTCGGAAGACCCCGAGATCGTCGCTTATGCGAAATCGAAGGGCGCCAAGGGTGTCAAGCTCGTCGGCATGTGCTGCACTGCAAACGAGATCCTGATCCGCCACGGCATCGCCACGGCAGGTGGATTCCTGCAGCAGGAACTGGGCATCCTCACGGGCATGGTCGAGGCCATGGTTGTAGACGTCCAGTGTATCATGCCCGCCATCGGCGAGCTGTCGAAGCAGTACCATACGAAGGTCATCACAACGACGCCCAAGGGCAAAATGAAGGATGCCATCCATATCGAGTATGATGAGCATCATGCTCTAGACCTGGCAAAGAAGGTCGTGCGCCTTGCTATCGACAACTTCCCGAACCGGAACAAGGAGAAGGTCACTCCCGCCAACGTCCGTCCTGCGGACATGATCGCGGGTTTCTCCCACGAGTACATCGAATACATGCAGGGCGGCCAGTTCCGCGGCTCCTTCCGGCCGCTGAACGATGCGATCATTGCCGGCCGCATTCGCGGCGTCGTCGGCATCGCCGGATGCAATAATCCCCGCATCACCCAGGACAGCTTGCATAATTTCCTGAGCCGCGAGCTGATCAAGAACGACGTGCTGGTCGTCCAGACCGGCTGTTCCGCCATGGCATCGGCGAAGGCCGGATACATGACGCCGGAGAACGCGCTCGAGAACGCCGGCCAGGGCCTTCGTGAGGTTTGCGAGGCCATCGGCATCCCGCCGATCCTTCACATGGGCTCCTGCGTGGACAATTCCCGCATCCTGACCGTCGCCACCGCCATTGCGGAAGAAGGCGGCCTCGGGGACGACATCGGCGGTCTTCCCGCTGTCGGCATCGCGCCTGAATGGATGAGCGAAAAGGCAATCGCCATCGGGACCTATCTCGTCGCATCGGGCGTTCCGACCATCTTCGGCGCAGGCTCCCCGGTCAGTGCGAGCAAGTCGCTCAAGGACCTCATGGAAAACAAGTGGTGGGAAATGGTGAACGCCGGCTTCTATTTCGAGGAAGACCCGGGAAAGATCCTCGAACTGACGCTGAAACTCATCGATGCTGCACGAGAGAAGCTCAAGATCCGGAAGTACGAGCCGGGACGCTTCGGCACCGAGCGCGTGCTCATGGATATGGCAGCGCGGCGGGCAAGCAGCTTTGCCACCCCGCATGGCGAACGGGCGTAGAAGATAGCCCATTCCTTAATACCAGTGCATGTCAGGCCGGAAGGAGCGATCCTTCCGGCCTGTTTTTTTCTCTCCCCACTTCTCGCTTCGTTTCCCGCAAGAGCATTTCTTGACGTAGTTCGATTCATCTGCAGTGAATATAGAAACCACGTCATTGCTGCCGGCGGGAAAACCGCCCGAAGCGGCCCTATGCGTCAGAACATCGTTTTTTAGGATTTATTGCGGATTTTTTCACCTCATACCCACCAAATATATGGTGTTTTTTTTGACGCAGCATACAAGATGCTGTATGTAGTTGATTATTTTGATATTTTTTTGTGAAAAACCTTGACAAGCGATTTGTTTTAGGTATCATGCTAACTATACTTACTATATACAGTATCACTAGCTTGACCAGTGAGGCCGCGATGGTTAAACGCAAAAACATAAAAAATTATAAGACCAAGGAGATTTGCGACCGGTTCGACATTTCCCGTGCAACGTTGTTTCGCTGGGAAAGCGAGGGACTGCTCACGGGTGTCGGTCGGGACTGGCGCGGCTGGCGGGTATATAGCGAGAGCAATCTTAAAGAAATAGAAAAGATCATCAGAAGCAAGACAGCCTGATAACGCATACGCTGCAATTATTCAAATGGAGAGCCCATGCTGTTCTCAAAGAAAATTGAACCAATCGCGCTGGACATCGGATCCACCTTCATCAAGCTCGTACAGCTGAAGGGGACCGGCAAGAATTACAGCCTGGTCAAGTACGGCATGATACCGCTCCCTCCCGAGGTTATCGTGGAAGGCGCCGTGATGGACGCCAACCGTGTATCCGAGGCCATCAAGGAACTGCTGACGGCGCAGAAGATCAAAACGAAGGAAGTCGTTCTGTCGGTGTCGGGGAGCTCCGTGATCATCAAACGCGTCACGATCGCCGACATGACCGATGAGGAACTGGCGGAATCCATCAAATGGGAGGCGGAACAATATATTCCCTTCTCCATCGATGACGTGAATGTGGATTTTCAGAAGCTGGGCCCCGGCGCAGCGGAAGGCCAGGCCGACGTTCTTCTCGTAGCGGTGAAGAAGGATAAAATCAATGATTACGTCAATCTCGTGAAGGATGCGGGGCTGGAACCTGTCATCGTCGATGTGGATGCCTTCGCGCTGGCCAACATGTACGAGCTGAATTATGGCGTAGAGTCGGGCATCACCGCTTTGTTGAACATCGGGGCATCAGTGATGAACATCAACATCCTCCGCGACGGCGTATCGATCTTCACGCGCGACATCACGGTGGGCGGCAACCGTTACTCCGAAGCGCTCCAGCGGGATGCCGGGCTGAGCTATGAGGACGCGGAAAAGATCAAACGCGGCGAGACTGTCGATGGTGCTGACCACGAGCAGGTGACGGGCATCATGAACGCCGTCACCGAGGACATCGTCGGCGAGATTCAGCGTTCCTTCGACTTCTTCCGGTCGACTACGGGCAGCGACATGGTCGGTCGGGTGCTGGTGTCAGGCGGGTGCGCCAAGATCCCCGGATTTATCAAGACCCTTTCCGAACGGCTGGAAATCACTGCGGAAACAGTCAACCCCTTTACGAACATCAAGGTTGATCCGAAGAACTTTGATGCCGCATTCATCAGCGAGTCGGCGCCGCTCGCTGCCGTTGCGGTAGGTCTTGCAATGAGGAGGATCGGCGACCGATGATTAAGATCAACCTGCTGCCGACCAAACGAAAACCGCCCCGGAAGGTCACGGAATTCCAGAAACAGGCGATTATTGCCGTAGCTGTTCTCGGCGGCGTCGGCGGCGCACTTGCTTTCTATTATGTGAATCTGAACTCGCGCATCGCAGAGCGGCAGCAGCAGCTGGCCGCCGCGCAGGCCCAGGTCCTTAAGCAGGAGAATATGCTCAAGGCAGTTCAGAATGTGGAAGAAGAGCGCAAGAAGGTCTTGGAAAAGATCGGCGTTATCGATCAGCTGAAGAAGAACCAGCAGGGGCCCGTCAGGATGCTGGATGAGATCAGCAAGGCCCTTCCCAACGGCGTCGATCTCGTTAGCCTCACGGAAAAGGAAGGCAATGTGGAACTGACCGGGGACTCGTTCTCGAACGAAGAGATCGTCCGGTTTGTGGAGAATCTCAAGGCATCGCCCTTCCTGGGAGACGTGTCGCTTCTGGAATCGAAGCAATCCGTGGTCGAGGGGACGGAGATTTACCGGTACAAGCTGCAGTTCAAGTACAAGGGGGTCTAATGGCAACTCCTGCTATTATAGAAAAAATGCAAAAGATCCCGACGAAGACCAGAGCTATTGCATTCTTCTCCGTCGTCGGCGTTATTCTGGTCCTCTTTATCTGGCAGGTCCATATTCCGAAGACCAACGAGATCAAAAAACTTGATTCGGATATTGCCGTGGTCAATACCAAGATCCGGGAAAACGAGGCAAAGATCAAGAGACTCGACGATCTGCGCGCCGAGGTTAAGGCGCTTCAGGAACGCCTGGTGGTCATGCAGCAGCAGCTTCCGATGGAGACTGAGGTGTCCGGCCTTCTGCGTCAGATCCAGGGCCTCGTGAATAAATCCGGCCTCTCCCTCAAGTTGTGGAAGCCGGACAAACGCAAAGTGCATTCAAGCGGACTGTACGAGGAGATCCCGATCAATCTGGAGCTGACAGGAGGCTATCACAACGTAGCTCTTTTCTTTGATAGCGTGAGCAAACTAACGCGCATCGTGAACATGCTCAATGTAAGAATGAAGAACGCCAAGGTCGGCAAGAGCGGTCTCATGGAGATTACGGTCGAGTGCACGGCAATGACGTTCGCTGCCACGGAGAAGAAGGTTGAAGCCCCGCAGGCCGCTACAGCGGCAAAAAAGGTTAACTAAGCCATGAAGACGACATCTATATTCATGCTGGGCGCGGTCATTCTTGCCACGGGGTGCGGTCAATCGGGGAATCCGGTGCCGCCGCCCCCCGTAGCCACGAAGCAGACGGTGTCCGCCCCTACGGGAACCGTTCAACAAAAGACCGATGAAGGAGCGCTGCTGTATTCCTACCATCCCGGGACACGCCGCGATCCTTTTACCCCTATTATTATCAAGGAAGAGAAGAAACAAATTGCCGGTGCGAAAACACCGCTGGAGCGTTATCCTATCAGCGAGTTCAAACTGGCGGGCATCGTTTGGGGGGCGCTTGGCTACCGCGCAATGCTGGAAGGTCCCGATGGAAAGGGATATTTCGTCCGTCAGGGATCGATCATCGGGCCGAACCGAGGCGTGGTCAAGCGGATAACCGAGAAGTCGCTCGTGATCGAAGAAAAGTTTAAGGGCCCCACGGGGGAAATGAACCGTAAAGAGATAATAATCGAGATGCATTCCAAACAGGAGGGGACACCATGACTGTCCTGAAACCCCTTGCCAATCTCTGCGGCCGGACACGGACCGGCACCAACAGAACCATCGCTGTGAGCTTGCCAATGCGAGCCGTACTCTTATTGGCCATTATCGCGGCGACGATGTTCACCGGCTGCGGAGGCCGCAAAGCTCCGGAAGCCGAGCAGGCCGCACCGCCGAAGATCGTTCTCCAGTCGATAACGCCGGCAGAGACGGATACGCGGGCGGACGTGACGATTGAAGGCAGCGCGCCCATCGTGACGTTTACGTCATTTCAACTGACCGAGCCGCTGCGCCTTGTCGTGGATATCAGTGACGCCGATCTCGGCAATTTCCGCGATAAGATCGTCGTCAACAAGGGGCCTATTATCGATATCACCCCGAGTCAGATCGACAACATTGTAAGGCTCGAGATCGGACTTTCCCAGGCTGTCGACACGAAAGTCTATGCGGAGAACGGCAAACTTATCGCCGAACTGGCCAAACCCGTGGAAACGGCCAAGACGGAGCCCGAGGCCGTGACGCCGGCCGCCCCCGCGCCGGCACCGGAAGCGCCGACGGAAGCGGCACCAGCTGCTCCTGCTCCGGCTGCGCCGGAGCAGGGCGCCGAAGCAACTGCCAAAGTCGTGAAAACGGTCAAAGCCATAGCAGGGAAGGGCCAGGCAAAGATCGTGATTGCTGCTGACGGGACGATGAAGCCCAATTCGTTCATGATCGAGGGAAAGCGGCTGGTGATCGATATTCCGGGCGCAAAGAGCAAAGTGCGGCCGAGCGTTATCCCGGTGAGGAAGAGCGGCGTTGACAAGGTCCGGGTTGGCCAGCACGGTGCGCCGGACCGGAAGGTACGTATCGTTCTCGACCTGACGAAGCCGATGGACTACACTATCACTCCTGAGGGTAATACGCTTGTCGTCGCACTCGCCGCCGCGGCAGCTCCCAAGCCGCAAGCGGCTCCGGCCCCCAAGGCGGAAGAGCCTCAGGAACGCGCCGCCGCACAACCGCAGGAGACTCCCGCGGCTGCGGAGAAGGAAGCTGCACCGGCGCCTGTGGAGGCGGCACCAGCGCCCGTTGAGGCTCCCCCTGCAGCTCCGGAGCCGGAAAAGACACCGGTTGCCAAGGCTCCCACCAAGGTCGCGGAAGAGACGGCCGGCGTGGTCAATATCAGAAAGTTCGGTGGACGGCGGATATCGCTTGATCTCCAGGATGCGGACCTGGTGAATGTGCTCCGCCTTTTCGGAGAGCTTGCAAACCTTAACATGATCCTGTCGCCGGATGTAAAGGGGAAGGTGACCGTACGTCTCGTCAATATTCCTTGGGACCAGGCGCTCGAGATCATCCTCAAGATGAATGGCCTCGGCTATGCCATCGAGGATAATATTCTTCGGATCGCTCCTCAGGCCGCACTCGCCAAGGAAGCGGAGGAGGAGTTGCGTACCAAGGAGGCGAAAAAGAAGGCGGAGGATCTCGTAACAAGAATTATTCCCATCAACTATACAGAAGCCGGGAAGATTCTCGTGACAGTCAAGAAGTCTCTTTCTCCCAGGGGGGATATCGTCTCCGATGAACGAACGAATACTCTCATCGTCAAGGATATTGCACGCAATGTCGAAGAAGTGGCGGAGCTTATTAGGCGTCTCGACCGGCAGACTCCGCAAATCATGATCGAGGCGCGTATCGTCGAGGCTTCGCTGACCTTCAACCGGACCATCGGCGTTCAATGGGGCGGCACTGCAAAAGCTACTGCTGCAACGGGGAATCCGACCGGCTTCAATTTCCCCAGTTCCGTCGTTGTCACCGGCGGCCCGACAATGGGCGCGACACCATCGGGAACCGGAAATTTCATCGTGAATCAGCCGGCACCGGTGGGCGCACAAGCCGGCGGCGGAGCGATCGCTTTCTCCTTCGGGTCGCTCAGCAAGGCGCTCAATCTCGATCTGGTTCTGTCGGCCATGGAATCCACCGGCGAAGGCAAGGTGGTGTCCACGCCGAGAGTAAGCGCCCTGGACAACAAAGAAGCGAAAATCGAGCAGGGACTTTCCATACCGTACTCAACGAAGGATAAGAACGGCGACCCCAAGATCGAATTCATCGATGCCAAACTGTCCCTGGTTGTTACTCCGCATGCGACGCCGGATAACAAGATCTTCATGAAGATTCAGGCCACGAAGAATGCTCCGGACAATACGGTTCTTGGGGCGACTGGTCAGCCTGCGATCAGGAAGAATGAAGCAACCACCGACATTCTGCTTTCCGATGGCGAGACGGCGGTAATCGGCGGGATCCTGGTTCTCTCCAAGACCCAGACGGACAGCAAGGTTCCGTTCTTTGGCGATCTGCCGCTCATCGGCTGGCTGTTCAAGAGCAGGAATACCACAGAAGACAAACGAGAATTGATGATATTCATCACTCCTCGTGTGGTGAAGCAGGAAGTGATCTGACCAAGGGCTGCTAGAAAGTTGCAGGTTGGTTACATATCTTGGGAAATGAATTACCCAAACGACACCTGCATCCCACAGCCTCTGAAAATCGAATAGTCATTCTGAATGCAACTTGTTGAATTGTCAAAAAGACTTTATTTCGAATCTTTGGTATTTCGGTTGCATAAAAACTGAAGGAGGTTTTCTTCATGAAACCTGCCATAACCATTCGCAAAAAGGTTGCTGGCTTGATATTCTTGCTAATCCTCGGAGTCATCGGTTCGATGACCGGAGGCTGCGGAACGGAGGGGATCGTTCCCGACGGATCGACCCTGAGCGTGGATCCCGTAAGCACTACCTTGACCAATGTTACCGTCGATACTGCCGTCGACTTCAAGGTCATTGCCCGGTATGCAGACGGGTCGCCGATCAGA
>JAKAHZ010000166.1 GCA_021814615.1 Nitrospirota bacterium
TCCACCACCTGCAGATAGGCGAGCCGGGCCCCGATGATGCAGAAGAGCACCGCCATCACCGCGACCACGACTCCTATGCGCCTGCGCAGATCCATCAGTTCCGCTCAGACCTCCCCTGGCCGCTGCTCCCGTCCGCTGACGGCGCAGCCGCCCGCCGCCTCACCACGATGATGTTCTCCTTGGCCGGCCGCACCATGCCGAGCCGCTTCACCGCGATCTCTTCGATCCGCGCAGGCGACGAAAGGCTGGACGCCTCGATGGTAAGCGCCCGGTTCGCCCGCTCGAGTTCGTGCTTCTGTTTCTCCAGTTCGTCGATCTGGTAGCCGAGCCGCATGATCTGCACCTTGCCCCCCACATACAGGAGGAGGCCCGCCACGACCAGCGCGCCCGCCACGACCTTGCGGAGATTTGCGTTCCTTCCCCCGATGAGGGGAAAATCGATATGTCCCGCCCGCGTGCTCATGCTCTGTACCGCCTGATGCCTTATCGCTTCTCCGCAGCGCGGAGCTTGGCGCTCCGGGACGCCGGGTTCGCCGCAACTTCCTCCTCCGAGGCCATGACCGGCTTCTTGGTCAGCACCGCAAGCTCGGGTGTCCTGCCGCAATTGCAGACCGGAAGCTTCGGCGGACAGACACAGCCCTTTGCATGTTCGACGAAGAACTGCTTCACGATCCGGTCTTCAAGGGAGTGAAAGGAGATCACCGCGCAGCGCCCCCCCGGTTTGAGGACCGCGAGCGCCCCCTCGAGCCCCTCCCGCAGCGCGCCCAGTTCGTCGTTCACGGCGATCCGCAGGGCCTGGAAGGTCAGCGTGGCGGGATGGACCCGCCGCGGCGGGTAGGGAGGAAAGACGCGGGAAACGATCTCCGCCAGCTGTCCCGTGCGCGTGATCTCTCCCTGGCTCCTTGCCCGCTCTATGGCCTTCGCGATGGCGTTCGCCCGATGCTCCTCGCCGTACTCACGCAGGATGTGCGCCAGTTCCTGGCGGGGCAGCGTGTTCACCAGTTCTGCCGCGGTCACCGTGCCTGCGGCGTCCATACGCATGTCCAGCGGACCGTCAGTCAGAAAGCTGAAGCCCCGCTCCGCGTCGCGCAGGTGGAACCACGAAACGCCCACATCCAGCAGGACGCCGTCCACGGCCGGGATGCCCAGTCCGGAGAGCACTGCCCGCAGGTTCCGGAAATTGGCCTGCCGGATGATCGCGCGGGATCCGAATTCCGCCATCGACTCGCGGCACCGCTCCACCGCGTCGGCATCCTGGTCGAGCCCCACCACGACGCCGTCAGGGCTTGACCGGAGCAGGATCTCGCGGGCATGTCCTCCACCGCCCAGCGTTCCGTCGAGATACACGCCGCCGGACCGGGGGGCCAGAAGATCGACCGCCTCGCTGAGCAGGACGGTGACGTGCTCCAAGCGCGGATTGCGGATTGCGGATTGCGGATTGAGATCCATGCAACGATCCTCACCCATCACTGCCATGCAATCCGCAATCTTACAGTCCCAGCGGAAGATTCATCGCCGGTTTCGAGACGCCGAAGCTCTTGGCAGCCTGCAGGGCGGTATCGAAGACCTGGAATTCCTCGAGCACGCCCGTGGTCTTGAAGATGTTCTTGAGATAGTCGGACAACGCAGCGAGACGCAGGTCTCCGCCGAAGGACTGCAGCCGTTTCTTTTCCTCGACCAGCGACGGCAGGATGGCAAAGTTGATATGCTCGACAGCTTCGAAATTCAGGATCAGGCCGTACATCTCACCCTTGATGAGCTGGCCCACGATGCGGTTGATCTCGGCCATCTTGCCCGCATCGATCTCACCGTCAAGATTCATCTGATAGACCTTGACCTTAGCCTCCATCCTTAGAGCCCCAGGGAGGACAGGACGGCGCCGATCTCGTCGCCGCTCTGCGTGGAACGACTGTCCCAGGCGTGCCTGTCCCAGATCTCCAGCTTGTGGATGATGCCCACGACCATCACGCTCTTGTTCAGGCCTGCTCGCTCGCGCAGCTGAGGCGGGATCAGGATACGCCCCTGCTTGTCGAGCTCGCATTCGCTTGCCGTGGAGAAAACGGTGCGCATGAAGTCCTTCACTTCCTTCTGCATCTGCGGAAGCGATTTGATCTTCTCTTCCACGCGTTCCCACTCCTCAAGCGGGTAGACGGTAATGCAGCGGTCGAAGTCCATGGTCAGCACAAGCTTGCCTTCGTACCGGTCGGTGATGATTTCCCGGAAGCGCGAAGGAACGCTCACCCTGCCCTTGGAATCCACGCTATGTTCGAAACTGCCTCGGAACACGGCTCCCTTTGCCTCCACCCTATCCCACTTTATACCACGCGCTGGCCCAAGTATAACTATCCACAGGGTCGATGTCAACAAAAATATTTGTTTTTTGCTATGTTACGAAGTGGGGTCGATTTCGTGTAAACGACGGTTTTGGTCGTGACAAGATGGCCGGCATACGGTACTATTGGGGAACGAACGGGCAGGACCAAGGCAGCGTGGGGACGATCACACACTCTCTCTGAGGCCATGAACGAGTATTTCATTACCGCCGATGAGGCGCATATTAAACGCGAGAAAGCCAAGGCGCGCGAGCTCCGCAATTCCCAATGGTGGAAACGGAAGCGGGCCGCGGGGATCTGTCATTATTGCGGAAGGAAGTATCCCGTGGACGAACTGACCATGGACCATCTGGTCCCGATCGTGCGGGGCGGCAAATCGGTGCACGGGAACGTCGTCCCTGCATGCAAGGAGTGCAACAGCAAAAAAAAATATCTCCTCCCCATGGAATGGGAGGAGTATCTGCAGACGCTGAAACAGGGAACCTGAGGCCTTCTCGCTGCCGCTGCCTCACGCCGCTTCGCGCATCCAGTCAACGCGCACCAGCTTGTTCTCCCGTGACCACTGGTATTTCACCTCGCCGTGAAACGCCTTCTTGAGCGCCCTGCCGATACGCTGCGCCAGCTTCTCGTTCGTCGTGCTGATCACGATGCCACCGTAGCCGTTCTCGCGGATCGACATGACCCGCTCCAGGGGATTGAAGCCCCGCGCGCGGATCTCTTCATTCTTCACCAGGTTCAACACCTCCTGTTTGTGCGTCAGCGCATACCCGCCCGTGAGCGTAACGATCCCTTCGGGAAAATCGTCGCGGATCTTGAGGCATGCCGGGCAAACCACCTTCACCGCATCGGCATCCTCTGCCCGCGCTTCCGACAGGCCCGCATACCACCGCTTATTCCGGTACACGGCATTGCAGCCTTCACAGATGCCGACCTTGCCGCTCGCACCCCGCGGCAGGTAGGGATCCTTGTTTACGATATCGAAGCCTCGTTCGGTCTTGGGAGCGGTCTTCTTCATATAGGGTCACCTCATCTCCTGGCGGTGCCGGGATCGGGCGCACGCCGTCCGCAGTTCACCGCACTTTCCGCTGGATCTCCGGGAACTGGCGTTTGAACTCGGGGAGGTTCCGCGACAGGAACAGCTTGAGCGCCTTGAGCTCGCGGGACAGGTCGCGCAACTCGTCCTCCATCTCGAAGTCTTGTTTCTTCACGGCATCTCCGAGGTTTGCAACCGCCTTTTCCAGGATCCGGATCCGTTCCTCTCCGTTCTCACCCTTTCTCGGCATGGCACCCTCCTCGCTCAGCGATTGAGCTTTCTGCCGAGCTTCTGTTCCACGGACTCCACCTTGCTGTTCAGCCGATTCCCTTTTCCTTTGTAATCGTCGATCTTGATGGTCGTCACCACGCGTTCGCCGTCCCGGAGCGCCTCCTCATGGCACCGCCTGATCACTTCCATAACGCGGTCCCATTCCCCTTCCAGCACGGTCCCCATGGGATTCGCTTTATAGGGGACGCCGCTTTCCACGATGATGCTCATCACCCGGGCGATCACCGGGCTCACGCTCGTCCCTTTTCCGAGCGGCACCACGCTCAGCTCCACCATCATCGGCGATCCCTCCTTCCTTCTCCTGCGCGCGGCCCTGCGAAAATCTGCGCCTGAAGAATGACCCGATCTTCGGCCCCTCTTCCTGTTCAAGTATAGCTCCCTCCTTCGGGGCTGTAAAGAAAACAGGTCCGCAGGTCGCCCGCGGGACCATGCAGTTTTTCGTTGAAAATCCGGCCCGTTTATCTCATAATGTGCGGAAGCTTGGCCGTAGAGCGAGCTGTCCGCATGACAAGGAGGTCGTCGGTTTACCCGTGTCTCTCGCGATTACCGCTATCCGCGCCTGCCGTTTACCCGTTTTGTTCCTGGCGGCATTCCTGCTCTTCACGGCAGCGATGCCTGCCGCCGCATTCTCCCCGAAGGCGATCCCGGCGAAGGCAGCCATCGTCATCGATGATTCCGGCACCGTGCTCTTCTCGAAGTTCCCGAACGCACGTCTCGCGCCGGCAAGCACCGTGAAACTGGTGACCGCCATGGTCGCGCTCGACCTTCTCGACCCGTCGCACAAGGTCGTCATCAGCAGGAACGCGAGCAGGATCCGGACGATCTCGCCGAAGCTCTGCCCCGGCGAAGAACTGACGGTTTCGGACCTCCTCCATTTTGCGCTCATGCGTTCGATCAACCAGGCGGCCGTCGCGCTCGCCGAAGCGGCAGCAGGGTCGGAAGACGCCTTCGTGGCCCTGATGAACCGGAAGGCGAGAGAGCTCGGCGCCAAGGATACGCAGTTCGTCACCGCGTCGGGGCTGCCCAAGGGCGTGCAGTACACGACGCCCCGCGATCTGGCGCTGCTCATGAAGGCGTCGCTCTCCTATCCGCTGATCAGGGAGATCCTGGGCAAAAAGGGATACGTGGTCAGAACGTCGGAGGGGCGGGAGATCTTCCTCGAGAGCTCCAACGATCTGCTCTGGCAGGACCGGCACATGATCGGCGGCAAGACGGGATACACGGGGAATGCGCGCCACTGCTTCGTCGGCGCCATCATGACGGACAAGGGCCTCTGCTTCACCGCCGTGATGGGAGCGCGTTCGCGCAGAAGCCTCTGGAAGAGCACGATGATGCTTGCCGAGATCGGCATGAATCCCGAGCTCGCCTCGCAGCATGCCAGACGCCGCGCGCGGTTGGTGCAGACTCCCGTCGCACCGCTGTTCTCGCGCACCCAGGCAGACGCGCCGCTCTTCCCCTCGCCCGGGTTGACGGTTGAACACGAACCAGCGGACCGGTTCGACCTGAGCGTCGCACCGTAACCGGCGGGATCGTCCCGCTCCCGGTTCTGACAACGGCTTTCCCGCAGTGTCTCCGATGCCTGCCCGTCTTCCTCGCATCACCAGGCGCACATGACCATGCATGCGAAATCGCACAGAGCGGTCAAAACCCTAACGATCATCGCGCTCGTTCTGCTCTACCTGTTCGCCGCCGCCGGCCTTGCCTGCATTCCCGCCGGCCGGGCAGGCAGGCGAAGGTTCCTGACCGGAAACGCGTCTTTCTTCGCGCGCCGGGCGCTCGCGGTGCTCGGCATCCGCGTGATGAAGCGGTCCCGCCGTCGGACCGCGGATACAGCGCTCATCGTCTCGAACCATCTTTCCTCCGTCGACATCCTGGTCATCGCGTCGGTCCGCCCGGCGGTGTTCATCACCTCCGTGGAGCTCCGGAACAGCTTCCCCCTGGGTCTGCTTGCTTTTCTCGGCGGAAGCATCTTCGTGGAACGCAGGAATCCTTCCGGGCTCCGGAAGGAGATCCGGGACATCGCCCGTACGCTGGCGGAAGGCACCTCGGTCGTTCTCTTCCCCGAGGGAACGACCTTCGACGGCCGCACGGTCCGTCCCTTCAAGAGTTCGCTCTTCACTGCAGCCGTCGATGCCGGAACGATGATCCAGCCCTGCTGCATCCGCTACCGCAGGATCAACGGCAAACGGATCGGGCCGGAGAATGCCGATGCGGTTTATTACCACGGCGGCACGACCTTCGCCGCCCACGCGCCGCGCCTGCTCGGCCTCCGGTCGGTCCACGTGGAACTCATCACGCTCGACGCTATCGCGCCGGCAGACGGCCGGTCGCGCAAGGAACTGGCCGAGCTCTGCCACGAGCGAATTCTCAGGGCCTACCATCGGACGTAACAACAGGACGGCAGCTTTTCTGCGGAAAGTGCGGGAGGAACGTGCGGAGGACCGGCTAGGCGGTACGATCCGTGGGGAGTGAAACGTGAAGTAGCTGCGGCGGGGCAATAAAAAAGCCCCGGAGGTTCGCTCCGGGGCTCTTGGTGGATGTCTCTTTTTACTGGACCTTCACCACATTCGCTGCCTGCAGGCCCTTGGGACCCTGCACGATGT
>JAKAHZ010000029.1 GCA_021814615.1 Nitrospirota bacterium
TGTCGTCGCCGATGGGAATCTCGAGACGGAACTGGACGTTGACCAGGGTGATGAGGTCGGGCAGCTTGCCGCAGCGCTGAATGCCATGGTCGGCAGGCTTCGCGACGTGGTCGCGGGTGTCAAGACGTCGGCCGACAGCGTGGCGCTGGGCGGCCAGCAGCTCTCCGCAGGATCGGAGCAGATGTCCCAGCATGCCACGGAACAGGCGGCGTCGGCGGAAGAAGCCTCCGCATCGATTGAAGAGATGAATGCGACGATCCGGCAAAATGCGGATAATGCCCATGCGACGGAAGTTATCGCGCTCAAATCCGCGGCCGATGCCAGGGAGAGCGGTATCGCGGTCTCCGATGCGGTGAAGGCGATGAAGCAGATCGCGGAAAAGATCTCGATCATCGAAGAGATCGCGCGTCAGACGAATCTGCTCGCACTCAATGCTGCGATCGAGGCGGCGCGTGCCGGTGAACACGGCAAGGGTTTTGCCGTGGTGGCGGCGGAGGTGCGCAAGCTGGCGGAACGGAGCCAGGCGGCTGCAGCGGAGATCGGCCACCTTTCCGGATCAAGCATGGAAGTTGCCGAGCGGGCAGGCAATATGCTGGCAAAGCTCGTTCCGGACATTCAAAAAACGGCGGAGCTGGTGCAGGAGATCAGCGCGGCAAGCAAGGAACAAACCGCGGGGGCGGAACAGATCAACGGCTCCATTCTGCAGCTAAACCAGGTGATTCAGCAGAATGCGGGAGCTGCCGAGGAGATGGCATCGACGGCCGAGGAACTTTCCGCACAGGCAGATCAGCTGCAGCAGGTGGTCTCGTTCTTCAAGTTGTCCGGCGCGAGCAGCGTGCCAGTGATTTCCCGGCAGCATCCCCGGCCGGAAGAAGCGGTGACGCGGCATGCCGTTACCGCGCGAGCATATCTGCCGGGGAACGGTCACGGCCGTGCCGCAAGCACTGAGCGTTCCGGGACGCGTCCGAGCCATGCGGAGCATTTAAACTAGATGCCTTCGCGTTCCGGACGTTCGATCGTGCAGGGAGGAGGTCGCTCTTGACGGTTCCTGACGATTGCCACGAGCAGCAATTCCTGAAGAATGCCAACGCACACCTGCAGGCCTTGATCCAGGCGATTCCGGACATGGTCTATTTCAAGGATGTTCACGGCAGATACGGCATGGTGAACCGGGCCATGGAGACCGTGTCCGGGATAGCCGCAGGAAGGTTGGCCGGCATGACGTCGGAAGACCATCTTCCTCCCGATGCAGCTGCACGGTGCCGGGAAAGCGACCGGATTGCTCTCGAAGGAAACCGGCCGGTTCAGACGGAAGAATATATCGACATCCCCGGCGGGACGCGGCGGCATTTCGATATCGTCAAATCGCCCATCCGGGATGCCGCGGGCGATCTTCTGGGGCTGGTCGCTGTGTGCCGCGACATCACGGAACGCAAGAATATCGAGGATGCGCTCCGGAGGAGCGAGAAATTCAACCGGGATATCCTGGAATCCGTCGATGAGGCGTTCATCGTCATCGACCGGGATTTCCGCATCATTTCGGCGAACAAGGCCTATCTTGATCAGGTCAAGCGGCCGCTTCGCGAGGTGATCGGAAAGGCCTGCTTCGCGGTTTCCCACGGCAGCACGGCGTCATGCCACGAACAGGGGGAGCCGTGCGCGGTTCTGGAGACCTTCGCCACGGGCGAACCGCGGACGGCGCTGCACACGCATCGCGACCGGGAACAGGACCCCGTGTACGTGGAGATCAAGTCCTATCCGTTGAAGGACGGCGAGGGTCGGACTGTTGCCGCGATCGAGATCATCAACAACATATCGGAGAAGAAGCGGCTGGAAGAACAGCTGCGCCATGCCCAGAAGATGGAGGCGGTCGGACAGCTTGCCGGCGGCATTGCCCATGACTTCAACAACATTCTCACGGCGATCATCGGATACGGGAGTCTGCTCAAGAGCGGGCTCGCCCCGGACGATCCGTTGCGTCATGATGCAGTCCAGATCCTCGATGCCGCCGAGCGGGCGGCAAATCTGACCCGCGGGCTGCTCACCTTCAGCAGGAAACAGCCGATCTGCCCTGCCGCGGTCAATGTGAACGAGATTATCGGGAACACGGAGCGGCTCCTCAGGCGGGTCATCGGCGAGGACGTGGAGATCCGCTTTCAACCGACCTGCGGAGAACTGGCCGTCATGGCGGACGTGAGCCATTTCGAACAGGTGCTCATGAATCTCGCGACGAATGCGAAAGACGCCATGCCGAACGGCGGACGTATCACGATCTCGACCGCTTCCGTGCATCTCGGGCCCGGCTTCATCAGGACGTACGGGTACGGAAAACAGGGAGATTACGCGCGCATCACTGTAGCCGACACCGGGGCAGGGATGGACAGCCGGACCAAGCTAAAGATCTTCGAACCCTTCTTTACGACCAAGGCCAGGGGGAAGGGAACGGGGTTGGGCCTTTCCATCGTCTACGGCATCGTGAAACAGCACAGTGGATTCATCGTCTGCGACAGCCTGCCGGGAGCAGGCACCCGGTTCGATATCTATCTTCCGCTCGTACAAGGAAGGGCGGCGCCCCCCCTGTCGCCTGGCGTGATCGCCCCAGGCGGAGGCACGGAAACGATTCTCCTTGTGGAAGACGATGCAGCGGTTCGAAAATTGATCAGGAATATCCTGGAGCGGAACGGCTACGGGGTCATTGACGCCGGTGACGGCGAGGAGGCGGTCGAACGGTTCCGGGAAAACAGCGACCGGGTGCAGCTTCTGCTCCTTGATTTCATCATGCCGAAGAAGAACGGAAATGAAGTGATTGCCGCGATCGGGCAGATACGGCCCGGACTTCCGGCGATCTTCCTGAGCGGATATACAGCGGACTATGTGGCGCGATACAATACGTCCCCTTATCGGGCGGCGTTCCTTGCCAAACCCGTCTCCCCACCGCAGCTTCTCAGGAAAGTTCGCGACGTTCTCGACGAAAGCAGGGCCTGAGGACGCACCCTGCGTTCCCGGTGATGCGCGTCAGGCAACCCTTGTCGTCAGGCGTCGATGTAGCACAGGTCATTGTCGCCGAACTGGCAGTCATCAGGGAGCACGGCCTGCTCGCCGTGGCCCCGAACCATCCTCTTGATGTCCTCGAAGGCGCCCGGGGCTGCATGCGTGATCTCGGGGATCGCCGTTTCCGCGAGCACGATTTCATCCATCTCGTCCCTGAATGCCCTGACCTCGTATGCTTCGGTCAGCGTTTCCCGCGCCGGCCGCTTCGTCCTTGCCTTTCCGACAGATTTCACGGCCCTTTTCATGGAACATCGCCTCCTTTCCTCAGGGTCTGATTCAATTATATCTCTGCCGGAAAGAAATGCGGCAGGAACCGCTGTCGTTGCGGTTGCCTATCCCGTTGGAAAATTGAAAGAAAAAGCTGCCCGCAGGAAAGAACAAGACCGGTACGGCAGGATCAACTCGGAAGCGCGTTCAACAGGTAGAATATCGGCAAGAGAGGGGAGAGTTGCTTCGATGGCGATTGAGGTGGCTGCGGCCGGAGCATGCGGTGCCTTTACTGATCCGCTTCAAGGGGATCGGCCCAGGATCCATTTTCACGGACGAACATGGCGGTACGTCTGATCTTGAGCAGGCTGATTTCCTCCCGCGTCATGCCGAAGAGCTGCTGGACTACATCCTGAATGCGCGGTTTGCTCTGGTCGGTATCGACGAGCGTGATTTCGAGAACTGCTTGCGATGAGTCGGACTTGACGATGATCGATTCGATGCCGGGACGGATCTCCTTCGCTTTCCTGTCCCTGACGATCACGACGGAGCTCTTGTCCAGGAGATCGCGGATTATGCCGGGCATCCGGTGCGCAAGGCCCGAAGGCGGTTCCACGTGATACCGGTAGCGCGCAATGCTGCCCGAGAGCGACGGGGTCTTCTTCGGGACGATGCGCGACTCCTCGATCCGGAGGCCTTCCGGAAGCGACCGGTTCAGTTCTTCAGTGATCCGGGACAGGTCGACGAAGGGATCGGTTTCCATGTCCACATATTCAGCCGTGCTTTCCAGTCCCACGGAGAGCGGCGGCCCGAAGGACACCTTGGGATGGGGATTGAATCCCTGGGAATAGGCGAGCGGTACACCGGCGCGCGAGGCGGTTCTATGGAACAGGACCATCAGGTCCAGGTGGGAGAGGAACCGTATGCGGCCGGTCTTCCAAAATCGCATGCGGATGCGTGTTGAGAGCTCCGGCGCGGAAGGCGCCGGCTTTGCCGGTGAGGGCGGCGGTGCCGGGGCGGTATCAGAAGCGGGCGCAGGCTTTCCGAGAGCGGCCGTGCCGCCGTTAGGACATCCTATGCCGCAGTGCGTGCATTCTTCGCGGCAGTTGCCGGTCACTTCGGCGGCCATCGCCTTCCCGTATTCCTGCTTCAGGAACGCCTTCGTCGCCCCGGTGCGAACGAAATCCCAGGGAAGCTCGGCATCGAGATCGTACGAGCGGCCCGCCTCCTTCTGAAGGTCGACGCCGGAGGCGGCAAACGCTTCCTGCCATTTCGCGAAGTCAAAACATTCCGTCCATCCGTCCATGCGGCAGCCGAGGGCAACGGCCTTCTCGATGACCGTTCCGAGAGAACTGCTTCCCCGCGCGAAGGCCGCTTCCAGCACGCTCATGCCGGGATCATGGGGCTTGAGCGAGATGCCGCGTTTGCGAAGGCGCGATGCCAGGTAGTCCTGTTTTCTCCGGATCTCGGCGGGCGGGCACTGGCCGAACCACTGGAAGGGCGTGTGCGGCTTGGGCACGAAGGTGGAGACGCTGATGTTGATCTGCACATGGCGGCGAGAGGTCCGTTTTCCCGCGGCAAATAGTTCGTTTGCCAGCTGCACGATGCCGTCCAGGTCGCGATCCGTTTCCGTCGGCAGCCCGATCATGAAGTAAAGCTTGATCACGCTCCATCCGTTCGCGAAGATCGTCTCTGCGGCCTCCAGGAGGTCCTGATCCGAGACCGGTTTGTTGATCACGCGACGCAGCCGTTCCGTTCCCGCTTCCGGCGCCAGGGTGAATCCGGTTTTGCGGGTTTCGGCAATCGCCTCGATCATTGCCGGCGTGAGCGTGCCGATCCGAAGCGACGGGAGCGAGACGGACACCCGGCTGTCCCTGTACTGTTCCATGAGGCCCGTGACGAGGGGCTCGATCTCCGAGTGGTCACCCGAGCTTAAAGAGGCCAGGGAAAGTTCCTCGTAGCCCGTGCAGGCCAGGGATGATGCCAGGATCGACCGGATCGTGGCGGAACTCCGTTCGCGGTAAGGCCGGTAGATAATCCCCGCCTGGCAGAACCGGCAGCCGCGGATGCACCCGCGGGCGATCTCCGCGGTCACCCGGTCGTGCACCGGTTTCATGAGCGGCAGGATGGGCCGGGAGGGATAGGGCGCTGCGTCGATGTCGGCGATGCGCCGCCGCCGGACTGTTCGGGCGCCCATCGCGGGAACGTAACATCCGTCGATCCCTGCTGCAGATTCTAGGAACGCGGTGCGTCCGGTGCTGCGCTGCCTCAGATCGATGAGCTCATGGATTGCTTCCTCTGCCTCGCCAATGAAAAAAACGTCGATGAATTCGGATAGGGGAGCGGGATTGACGCAGCAGGGGCCGCCGGCGAGGACCACGGGATGGCCGTCGTTCCGGTCCCGCGAACGGAGCGGAATGCCCGCCAGGTCCAGGGCAACGAGCACGTTGGTGTACGACAGTTCATATTGCAGCGTGACGCCCAGAAAATCGAACTCAGCGAGCGGCTTGTTCGATTCGATGCTTTTGAGCGGGCTTCCGGATTGCCGGAGCCGCTCTTCATAATCCTTCCAGGGAGAGAAGACCCGTTCACAGAGCGCGTCATCTCGGCGGTTGATGATGTCATAGAGGATGCGGAGGCCGAGGTGGGACATGCCGACTTCGTAGGTATCGGGGAAGAGGAGGCAGACCGCGGTCCTGACCGTGCGGGGATCCTTGTGCACGGCGTTCACTTCCTGGTTGATGTAGCGGGCCGGTTTTTCGACGAGCGGAAGAAAGGATTCGTACACAGAAACACCTAAAGTGATTAGAGATTGAGTAATTGAGTCATCGAGTAATGGCAAGCTTAATCACTCAATTACTTAATTACTATTCACTGGATTCTAATAGAACAGCATAAACCGCCGGGACCGGATGTTCAAGAGCAATCCGATGGCGAGGAAGGTCGTGAGGATGGATGTGCCGCCGTAGCTTACCAGCGGCAGCGGGACGCCGACGACGGGAAGGATGCCCGCGGCCATGCCGATGTTGATGAACACATAGAGCGAGAGCATCGACGTGATGCCGCCCGCCATGAGCGCTCCGATCTTGTCCTTGGCGTTCTTTGCGGTCTCCACGCCCATGAGCAGCAAGGCGACGTACAGGACGATCAGCAGGCTCGATCCCAGGAATCCCTGTTCCTCGGCGATGACGGCGAAGATGAAATCCGTGTGGCGCTCGGGCAGGAACGCCATCTGGCTCTGGGTGCCCTTGCGGAAGCCCTTGCCCGTGGTCTGGCCGGAGCCCACGGCGATCTTGGCCTGCGTGGCGTGATACCCGCTGCCCAGGGGATCGGACGCCGGGTCCACGAAGGCCTTGATGCGCTTCTGCTGGTAGGGTTTGAGCTTTGTCCAGATCGCGTGCCGCACCGGCGGGACGAGGAACACGGCGGACGCAACGACCACGCCGATCAGAACAACGGCGACCACCGCCTGGAGGCGGATGCCGGCCAGCACGGTGATCAACGTGGCGGTGAACGCCAGCATGAGCGCCGTGCCCAGGTCGGGCTGCTTCATGACCAGGATGAGCGGCACTACGAGCATGGCGGCGGGGATCGCCAGGTCCCGGAGGCCGTAATTGCCGCTCCGCGGGTCCTCGGCGTAGAACCGCGCAAGCGCGAGGACGAGCGAGAGCTTTGCGAGCTCCGACGGCTGAAAGGCGAAGGGGCCGATCGCCAGCCACCGCTGCGCGCCCATACCGGTCCTGCCTATGATCGCCACGAGGACGAGCGCGGCGACGGAAACGGCGTAGAGCACGTAGGCGTATCTGCCGATGGTATGATAGTCGGGCACCAGAGCGGCGATCATGACACAGACGCCCAGGAAGACCCAGATCAGCTGTTTCGTGAAGAGCGACGAGGGCCCCTGCGGCGTGTAGGTCGCGCTGTACACCGAGGCGATGCCCAGGAGCGCAATGGCCGCGATCAGGGTGACCATGCCCCAGGGGAGATTACTGAGCAGTCTTCGTTCCAGCATGCTTGAGATACTCCTCGATGACCTTTCGGGCAACCGGCGCCGCGGCCGCGCCTCCGTGTCCGCCGTGCTCCACCAGCACGGCGACGGCGATCCCGGGATTGTCGGCCGGCGCATAGCCGATGAACCAGGCGTGGTCCTGCGTCGATTCCGACAAGCGCTGGCCGGCCACTTTCTGGGCGATGACCTGCGCCGTGCCGGTCTTGCCGGCGACCACTGCCAGGGGGGTCGCGGCGCCGTGCGCCGTGCCGCCCGCTTCGGTGGTCACGCCGATGAGGGCGTTCCGCACCAGCTCGAGCGCTGCGGGATCGATGGCATAGGTGCGCTTCTTGATCGGCGGAAAGACGCGCTGCTCGCCGGTTTCGCGGTTGCGGGTGCGCTTCACGATCTGCGGCTGGTAGAAGATGCCGCCGTTGGCCACGAGGCTCACGAGCTGGCAGTTCTGGATCGGGCTGACGAGCATGAAGCCCTGGCCGATGGAGTTCATGTAATTGTCGGCGGGATACCAGGGTTCGCCGTTCCGTTCCTTCTTCCAGGCGGCGGTCGGCACATTCCCCTTCTTCTCGTCGTAAAGCTCGATGCCCGTGAGGCTGCCGAAGCCCAGGTTGCGCGCATACTGCGCCACGCGGTCGAATCCCATGCGATCGCCCATGGTGTAGAAGTAGACGTCGCAGGACTGGACCAGTGCGTCGTGGAAGGAGATGCTGCCGTGCCCGCCTTTTTTCCAGCACCGGAACGCTTTCTTGCCGCTCGTCAGATACCCCCGGCAGGTGATCTTCTCGTTGGGATCGATCTCGCCGGACAGGAGGCCCGCCAGGGCGGTGACGATCTTGAAGGTCGAGCCGGGCGGGTAGACGCTCTGCACGGCCCGGTTGTAAAGCGGATGGGACGGATCGTTCGAGAGTTTCACCCAGTCCCTTGAGGAAATGCCCCGCGGAAAAAGGTTGGGATCGTACACGGGATGGCTGACCATTGCCAGGATCTCGCCGCTGTTCGGATCCATGGCGACGACCGATCCCGCCCGGTCGCCCAGACCTTCCTCGGCGGCTCGCTGGACGTCGAGGTCGAGGGTCAGGTAGAGGTCCGTGCCCGGCTTCGGTTCCTCGATGCCCAGGTCCTTGACCTTCATGCCAGCTGCGTTGACCTGGATCATCCGTCTGCCGGCAACGCCGCGCAGCAGCTTGTCATGGAGCTTCTCCAGGCCGCTCTGTCCTACGAGCAGCCCCGTGTCCGCCTGTTCCTGCTTCTTCTGGGTCTGGGTCACCTTGCCGATATAGCCGAACTGGTGCGCCGCCATGCCGCCGTAGGGATAGTGGCGGCGGTGCTCCGGTTCCACGATGACCCCCGGCAGGTCCTCCTGCCGCGTCTCGACCATGGCGATCTCTTCCCAGGGAGCCTCTTCCAGGATCTTCACGGGCTCGTACTTGACGCGGACCGGCTCCGCGTCATCGATGATCTTGTGCATCGCATCGGGCGCCAGATGGACGATGGGCGACAGTTTCGCGATGGTGGCATCGATATCGGGGGCATCCTCGGGAACGATGGAGATATCGAAGGTCAGGACGTTCTCGACCATCGGCCGGCCGTAGCGGTCGTACATGACGCCCCGTGGCGGCCGAATCTTGATGGGGCGGATCCGGTTGCTCTCCGCCAGCTCTTGGTAATAAGCGCCCTTGATGACCTGCAGATACCAGAGGCGGAAGAAGAGGACCGTGGCAAAAAGGATGATGAATCCCATGAGCAGGGGAAGCCGACGAAGGACCGAGACCGGACTGTCCTGCTGCATCTTACATCTCCTTCTGGAGCTCGCGCCGCCTGATCAGGGGAAGGACGGTGCGGCGGGTGGCGTACCGGAGGATCAGGTGCCCGGCGATCGCCGTAAACAAGGCCTGCGGCACCATGCGGATGAAGAACTGCCGGAACAGGGGGAAACTGCCGTAGGTCAGGTCGAGGAACAGGGCGGCGAGCAGTGACTGCGCCAGGCAGAAGAGGGCCAGGAAGATGACGTTGGACGGGCTCTGGATGTCGAGGACCCGCTGGCCCAGAAAGCCCGCGAGGTAGCCCACGGCGCCATGCGTAATGCCGGAGAAGCCGATGAGACTTGCGGAGCCGATATCCTGCAGCAGGCCGATGCCCATGCCGGCAATCGCGCCTTCGACCGGACCGGTCAGGAGGCCGATCAGGTAGGCCAGCGCCAGGGCAAGGTCAGGACGGATGCCGATCCGGGCAAGCGGCGAAAGGACGGCCGCCTGAAGGGGAAGCAGGAGGAGGAAAATGACGACATAGGCGCGCGGCTTCATTTCTTGAGAACCAGAACTTCCTCGATGCGCGCCAGCGACACCACCGGCCGTGCATAGACGGTCTGGAAGGAGCTGGCTTCGTGCTTTTTCACCTCCGTCACCACCGCAACGGGGAGCCCTTTCGGGTAGATTGCGTCCAGTCCCGACGTCACCAGCAGATCGCCTTCCTGCACATCGACGTAATACGAAACATACTTGAGGGCGCAACGGTCCAGCTTGCCTTCGAGCAGTCCTTCCTCCCGGTTCCGGAGCACGCGCACGGCGATCGTGTTTCCCGGGTCGGTCAAGAGCTGGATCTTGGCCGTGCTTCCCAGCACCGCCTGGACCCGTCCGACGACGCCGTCGGGGGAGTAAACCGGCTGATCGCGCTCGATGCCGTCGGATGCGCCCTTGTTCACCGTATAGGTGCTGGAAACGGGAGTGGATTCCTTGGCGATGACCTGGGCCATGACCGAGCGGAGGGGGTCTTTCTTGGCGAAAGCGAGGGCGGACCGGAGTCGCTCGTTCTCCGACAGGAGTTCGGTGGTGATCTGGTTCTCAAGCCGCAACCGGTTCACCTCGTCCTGCAAACGCCGGTTCTCGCGTTCCGTACGCACGAGGAACACGTACCCCCTGCCCACGGACAGGATGCCGTTGTAAGTCCCCGTGACGATGCGCTCCACGAATCCGGATACGGCCAGGACGGGCCGCTCGAGGAGCGTGAACCGGCCCGCCTTTACCTGGTAGGTGAGCAGCCAGAAGAGGATGAGAAAGGCGGCAACGATGAAGAGATGCTTCTTGTTCTTTTCGAAGAATCCGGGCATGCTGAAGCCGATCCCGCGTTACATCATGACTTTCTTGAGCACATCGATATCATCGAGGACACGCCCGGCGCCCAAGGCAACGCACATGAGCGGGTCTTCGGCGATGATGATGGGCAGCGACGTCTCCTCGCGCAGGTAGATGTCGAGCCCCTTGAGCAGCGCTCCGCCGCCGGCAAGCACAATGCCCTTGTCCACGATGTCGGCCGAAAGTTCGGGCGGCGTGTTCTCCAAAGCCAGCTTGATGGCGTTCAGGATCTGGCTCACCGGCTCGGCGAGGGATTCGCGAACCTCATCGTCATCCAGAATGAGGGTCTTCGGGATGCCGGACACCAAGTCGCGGCCCTTGATCTCCATGGTCTGCCGGTTCCCATCGGTCTTGTACGCCGACCCCAGATCGATCTTGATCTGCTCGGCCATCATCTCGCCGATCAGGAGGTTGTACTTGCGTTTGATGTAGTTGATGATCGCCTCGTCCATCTTGTCGCCGCCCACGCGGATGGCCTTGGAGTAGACCACGCCGTCCATGGAGATGACGGCGATGTCCGTGGTGCCGCCGCCGATGTCGACGATCATGTTGCCCGAGGGCTCGGAGATGGGCAGCCCCGTGCCGATGGCTGCTGCAACGGGTTCCTCGATCAGATACACTTCGCGGCCGCCCGACGAGAGGGCGGCATCCTTCACGGCGCGCTGCTCAACCTGGGTGATGCCGGTGGGCACGCCGATGACGATGCGCGGCCGCATGAAGGACTTGCGGTTGTGTACCCGCTGGATGAAGTACCTGAGCATCTCACCGGTGGCGTCAAAGTCCGAGATCACGCCGTCCTTGATCGGCCGGATGGTCTGGATATCGCCGGGCGTCCTGCCCAGCATCCGCTTTGCCTCCGCGCCCACCGCCAGCACCTTGCCGGTTTTGATGGACTTGGCGACCACCGACGGCTCGTTGCACACGATGCCCCGCCCTTTGACGTATACCAGGGTGTTGGCTGTGCCCAGGTCGATGGCCATGTCGTTGGAAAACCATCCCATGATCGCATTGATGAACATCGTTGTTCGAAGCTCCTTTCAGCGTACGACCGCCGGCCGCCCGCAGGCAGCAGCGGCTCGCCGTTCGGTGTCAATCATCTTCCCGCGGAGTGCCGCTGTCGGCCGGCGCCCCGAAATCCTGCTGATCGCCGGTCAACACGCTCCGCACGCGCGTTTCCGAGGGCGCTACGAACGTCCGCGCCGCCAGATCGCCAATGCGCATGCCCCGGCTGTCGCCGAGCGCGGCGAGGAACTCGATGCCTGCAGCGAGGGGACCGAGGACCCAGCCCGCATAGGGAATGAGGAACAACAGGTAGGCAAGGGACAGGGGAGCATTCCGCATGATCGAGTCCCGGTACGGGGGAGACGGGACCGACCCATCGGCCGGCCCGACCCGGAGGCCGATCAGTTTCTTGCCGATGCTCTGCCGGTTGAATAATCCATCACGAATGAGGATGTATCCGACGGCTGAGAGAAAGCCGATGATATCGGGCAGCCGGGTGAGCGCTACGACGATCAGAAGATCGACAAAGGCGGCGACGGCCCTCGATATGAGATCAGCCTTCTGCATTGCCTCCTCAAGCCTGCTTATGATAGCAGAACGATATGCCGAATTCAAGGCAAAAAACTCCTGATATCATGGTCTTTTCTCCTTTTCAGAAGCGCTTCCGCCGGCGTGAGGGAGTCTGCCATCTGCATACCCTTCGACCGCTTCGAGAGCCGCCCGCACCTGGCCGGTTGCCGGCAGCGTCGCGGAGAGCCGGGCAATGATCTGTCGCTCCCGCATCAGGACGAAGGCCGGCGGGAAATTGAGATCGTAGATCCAGGAAAGCTGGAGCAGTTTGAAATCGTTCAACGAACGGAGGCTCTCCAGCTTCACCATCTGCCGGCGTTCCAGCTGCGCCAGCACGTCCGGCGAGCACTGCGGCGCGTCGGGCAGGCCGAGGCCGGCTGCGGTCGGCCGTTCATGCTCCGGCATGCCGAAGTATTCGATGAACACGCGCCAGATGTCCAGCTTGTCCGCATCGCGCACGATCCGTGCGTGAAGCAGCGTGCGCTCATCGATCCCTGCCGGGAGCATAAAGACGTTGTGCAGCGCAACAGCTCGCACGATCATGTTCCGGTCGGGAGTGGAAAGCCCTTCGAGCACGTTCTGCTCCAGCAGCACCTGCGCGCCCAGGGCGGCATGGTTCGCCGAATCGCTGTCGCGGAAGGTGCGGTGATCCCGGTACTGGGGGAAGCGCCCCAGGTCATGGAAGAGGGCGACGGCTTCGGCCAATGCCGTCTCGCTGCTTCCGAGCGACAGGCCTTCGGCGATCCGGAGGCTGTTGATCAGGACCTTCTCCGTGTGTTCCTGCTTCAGCCGGTAGTTCTGCCGGGCCTCCTCGTCGCTGCCGGCGAGAAAGGTGCCGCAGTAGGCATTGAACCAGGAGCGGAACCGGTTGACGTCGTGATGGTCCATGATCGTGCGTGTTACCATGGAAGACGCAGCGAAGCAAGAACGAAAAGAACGCGGTCGGAAAAGGCATTGACATTCACCGGGGAAAGGAGATAGTCTTGAGAACATCGTTTCCGACGCTATCCCGTATGCCATGAACCTCTCCAAGATCCGTTACGAAGACAAGGTCGTGCTGCTTACCCTGCTGGCGGGATTTGCCGCATGGGTGGTGGATGCGGTCGTGGACTCCGTCGCCTTCGGCGGCAAGTCCTTTCTCGATTCCCTCATCTACGCGATCGATCCGCATGAACTCTACTTCCGTCTTTTCATGGTCGTCTGTCTCTTCACCTTCGGCGTCGTTATTTCCAGCGTTCTGGCTAAACAGCGGATTGCCGAGCAGGAGCTTCGCGAGGCCCTGCTCAGGATCGAGGACGAGAAAGCGAAATTCCAGGCCATTATCGCGGCGATCCCCGACGGCATCAGCATCCAGGACCGGAATTTCCGGGTCCTGTACCAGAACGAAGTGCATCGAAGCCTCGTAGGCAACCAGGCGGGGAACACCTGTTACGAGGTCTATGCCCACGGGGACTCGGTCTGCACGGGCTGCCCGGTCGCCCTGTCCTTCGAGGACGGCGGCCGGCACGTGCTCGAAAAGATCAATACCGGCAAGGACGGCATCGTGGCCATCGAGATTTATTCGGCGCCGCTGCGGAACGCCCAGGGCGAGATCGTTGCGGGTATCGAGGCGGTGCGCGACGTCACTCAGCGCAGGCGGACCGAGCGGGAATTGGAACGCCACCGCGAGCGGCTCGTGGACCTGGTCGACGAACGCACGCGGGACCTGCAGCGCGAGATGGCGGAGCGCAAGCGGATGGAGGAGGAGCTGGTGCGGGCGCAGAAGCTCGAGTCGCTCGGCATCCTTGCCGGGGGCATTGCCCACGACTTCAACAATCTGCTCGGAGCGATCATGGGCAACGTCTCCCTTGCGCTTCTCGATGTCGAACCTTCGCATCCCGCCCACCAGCAGCTCGCCAATGCCGAGAAGGCATCGCTGCGCGCCCAGGAACTGACCCAGCAGCTCCTGACCTTCTCCAAGGGCGGCGCGCCGCTGAAGAAGGCGACCTCCCTTCCCCCGGTCATTGCCGAGGCGGCGGCGTTTTCCTTCCGGGGATCGAGCGTCCGGCATGACCTGGTCTTTCCTCCCGACCTGTGGCCCGTAGAGGCCGACGAAGGCCAGATGAGCCAGGTCTTCCAGAACCTGCTGATCAACGCGGACCACGCCATGCCGGGCGGCGGTGTGGTCTGCATCACGGCGGAGAACATGGTCCTTGCCGACAAGCAGGTTGCCTCGCTTCCCGCGGGGCGCTATGTGCGGCTTTCCTTCAAGGACCACGGTACCGGCATTCCGCCCGAGCATCTCCCGAAGATCTTTGATCCCTATTTCACCACGAAGCAGAAGGGAAGCGGTCTCGGCCTTGCGGCGACCTATTCCATCATCAGCAAGCATGCGGGCCACATTGCCGTGCAGTCCGAGCTCGGCAAGGGAACGGTGTTCCAGGTCTATCTTCCCGCAGCCGAAGGAACGCCGGAGGCTCCTCAACGCACGGGAGAGGTCACGACGGGGCACGGCAGGGTGCTGGTGGTGGACGACGACGCGGAGATGCGCCAGGTGACCGGCGATATGCTCGGCCGCCTCGGATATTCGGTTTCCTTCGCCGAGGACGGGGCCCAGGCCGTCGCCCGCTACGCGCAGGCACGGAAGGCGGAGATCCCCTATGACCTTGTGATCATGGACTTGACGATTCCCGGGGGTATGGGCGGAAAAGACGCGGTCCGGAAGATTCTCGACATCGACCCGAAGGCTCGGGTCATCGTCTCGAGCGGATACTCCCAGGATCCGGTCATGGCGGACTACCGCTCCTATGGTTTCTGCGGCATGGTGACCAAACCCTATCGGCTCAAGGAACTTTCCGCGGCTGTGGGGGCTGCGCTCCGGGACGGAAAGGAACAGGTGTGATGTTCATCAGGAATCTCGACGGGTGCCCGGAATTCACTGCCGGCGACAACTGCCGGCTACGGGAACTGCTGCATCCGGACAAGACGGCGCTCGAACTTCGCTACAGTCTGGCGCATGCCGTTGTGGCGCCCGGCCAGACGACGTGGCCTCACGCGCTCAGGACCTCGGAAGTCTACTACATCCTCAGGGGCGAGGGACAAATGCACATCGATGGGGAGACCGCTCCGGTGCGGCCGGGCGACGCGGTATACATTCCGCCGCAGGCCAAGCAGCAGATCACCAATACGGGGACTGCCGATCTGGTGTTTCTCTGCATCGTGGATCCGGCATGGCGCAAGGAGGATGAAGTCGTCATCCCTTGCAACGGCAAGAAAGAAAAATAGTTCTTGACTTATCAGCAGGGGAATGGGATTATGCTTCCGTCGTTCGGAAGACTTTGTCGTTGCCAAGCCGCAAAGCTCCACGCTTTGCGGCTTTTTTTGTGGACAGGCTCCGCGCGTCAAATTTCACGGAAGGAGGAATGCACACATGGCAAAAGGAACCGTGAAGTGGTTCAATGACGCCAAGGGCTTCGGCTTCATTGCCAGCGAGGATGGCGGAGACGTATTTGTCCATTTTTCTGCGATTCAGGACAACGGCTTCAAGAGCCTTGCAGAAGGCCAGGCAGTTTCGTTCGATGTGACTGACAGCCCCAAGGGGCCGAAGGCGTCGAATGTGGTGAAGATCTAAGGCCGTACGGCACGATCTCCAAACGGAAAGGGCAGGTTCCTTCGGGAGCCTGCCCTTTTTTTGTCTTCATGCCGCCAGTGCGGGGCCGATCACGTTGCGGAGCGCCGCCAGCGCTTTTTCATAGTCAGGGTGATTGCTCAAGACCGGCACGATCTCCTGGTAGCGGATGATGTCGTTCCGGTCGACGATGAACACGGCCCGCGCCAGCAGACGTGACTCCTTGATCAGGACGCCGTAGGCCATGCCGAAGGACGCCTCGCGATGATCGGAGAGCGCCACAACGCTGTCAATTCCTGCCGACGTGCAGAACCGCGATATGGCATAGGGCAGGTCCATGCTCACGTTCAGGACCACGATGCCTGCGGGAAGCGCCGCAGCTTCATTGTTGAACCGCCGGGCCTGAAGATCGCAGACCGGCGTGTCCAGAGATGGCGTGACGCTGATGACCTTCACCATGCCTTTGAAATCGGAGAGGCGCACCAGCTGCCCCTTCTGATCCAGGACGGTGAAGTCGGGCGCCTTGTCGCCCACGGCGACTGCCGGTCCCATGAGGGTCAGCGGCCCCTGCCTGGACGCTACGATACCTTTCCGTTCTTCCATGACATCCTCCTTCTTGAGGGAATTTCGCCGTTCCCTACTTCACGTTAAGACCGCGCTGCTTTTCTGTCAAGTTGTGCCGTAAAGCGGCTGGCGGCAAATTTCCGCTTTTCCTCGACGCACCCGGTATGTTATACTCACCCGCATGACCAGGGACCTCTTGCCGCTCGATCAGCTTCTCGCTCGTCAGGCGGAACGCATTCCGCGCAGGACCTACATCAAGTTCGAGGGCAAGCGGTACACGTTCCGGGAAATGGATCGCCTCGCATCCGCCTTTTCCGCATTTCTCCGTCAGCAGGGAGCGAAGCGTGGCGACCGGGTCGCCCTCCTGAGCTGCAATTGTCATTGGTACGTCGCTGCCTACTTCGGCATCATCCGTTCGGGATGCGTCGTTCTCCCCATCAACAATCTGCTGACGCATGAGGAAGTGGGTTTCATCCTGAAGGATGCGGGCGTGTTCCTGGTGTTTCACGATGCCGAGTGCACGTCCACCGTGGATAAACTCCGGCAGAGCGGACACCGGTTCGCCGGGTTTGCCGAGGCCGTCCGGGAGGGCGCTTCCGCCCCTGCTTCCGCGTTCCCGCCTACGGCGGTGGATGATGTCTCGACGATCCTCTATACGTCCGGCACGACAGGCCGCCCTAAAGGAGCGCTGCTCACGCACCGGAACATCGCCGCGAACGCCCTCGCTGCATTGGATGCCATCCATATCACGCAGAAGGACCGGTTCATCGTCTTTCTGCCGCTCTTCCATTCCTTCACCTATACGGTCTGCGTCGTTTTGCCGCTGATCACCGGGTCGTTGATCTCGCTCCTGCCGGGCGTTCGTCCCTTCCAACGCGTCGTGAAGAGCCTGATCGTCGATCGGATCACGCTCTTCGTCGCGATCCCCACAGTCTACAAGATCCTGGCGGAGAAGAATATGCCGTGGTTCGTGAAGCTTCTCCTGAATCTGCGTCTCTGCATCTCCGGCGCAGCGCCGCTTCCGCCCAAGGTCATCCGCGAGTTCGAGGCTGCCTTCAAAGTGCCGCTGCGCGAGGGGTACGGACTGACGGAAGCGTCGCCCGTCGTTTCATTCAACCGCATCGAGGTGGACCGTCAGAAACCGGGGACTGTGGGCCTTCCGCTCCCGGGCATCTCCGTCCGGACCATCGGCGAGGACGGGAAGGATGTTCCGAGCGGTACGCCGGGAGAACTCCTGGTCCGGGGACCGAACGTCATGCGGGGATATCTTAACAGGCCGGAGGACACGGCTGCGACGGTCGTAGACGGCTGGCTGCATACAGGTGACATTGCCGCGCTGGACGACGAGGGCTTCATCAAGATCATCGACCGCAAAAAGGACCTGATCATCGTCGACGGCCTGAATGTTTATCCCTATGAAGTCGAAGAAGTGCTCTACCGGCATCCGGCGATCCAGGATTGTTCCATGATCGGCGTTCCTCATGAACACGAGGAAGGCAAGGAACTGGGCATCATGTATGTGGTGCTGAAGGAAGGCGCTGCTGCGACAGCAAAGGAGCTTCGTGATTACCTGGCTCAGCATGTGGCCCACTACAAGATTCCCCGCAGGTTCATCTTCTCCAGCGAAATGCCCCGCACCGCCACCGGCAAGATCATGAAGAAAGAGCTGCGTAACTGGTATCGGGACAACGAGTCGAAACGATCCTGATCAGTGCTTTGGGATGATCCCACTTTCGTATTTCCTTAATTTTTCACCTCTTCTACAAATTCCCCGGTAGAGTTCATGTGGTAATTTCGCCTTTTTTCGGTTATTTAGCCGACTGTCGCTAGTAAGACCGAATTGGATTAAGATAATATTGATTAATTCATATTACTAATCGTGCTTTGTTGCGAGGTTTTAGGCGTGTCGAATCTATACACCCGATGAAGCAGATTGATAATACAGTTGAATTTCAATCAGCGGGGAAGCGTAAATCCGCTCAAAACAGGCATGGGACAAAAGAACTACGCTTATAAATAATTTAGTGATTACAAGTCTCTATTACAGGCATGCGCTTGGCACGCATGTTGCTCTTAAATAATTAAGCAAAATGGCGGTTGATTACTGATGCATGAATTTGAGACATCCCTTGGTGTGCCGGGTACTATTTCCCCATTCTCCTCTCTCGGCGTGGTGAGCTATCGGCGGCCCGTGAGGGGACAACTGATCAGGGAGCGACATCTTGGAGAAGAAGCCGGCTACAATCGTTCACCTGGTTCTGTTCGCACTTGCTGTATTCGGTTCGCTCCTTCAGGGTCGAGTCTTCGCTCTTGACGTTCCCCACAACGGCTACGACACCCGCTTCTATACGGTTTCCTGCTCCCGCTGCCATTACGACGCAACAGCATCAGCCACGCCAGTCTGGATGAGCCAGCCGACGGACACGGATCACACGCTCATCAACAACCTCTGCACGGACTGCCATTCCATCGGCAAGCTGTCGACCTCGCGGTATTCCGCGGTTAAGACCCATTCGAGCGCAAACACCTCGGACAAATACGGTCAATGGTCCGTCGAGTGCCGCGCCTGCCACAACCCGCACATCCAGGAACAGGTAACGAACTTTTCCGCAATGCCGGAAGCGAACGTCGCCATGGGAACGGTGACGGCGGTGTCGTCCACGGCGGGGTATGCCACGTCCTCCCTCACCGTCAATGCCGCGCTCGCCGGCAATTATGCGAACTATATCCTCGTGCCGAATCTCGTCTATCCCACCCGGATGTACCGGATCCTTTCGAATACCGCTACGGAGATCACCGTCTACGGCGTGATCAACAAGAATTATGCCCAGGCAGGCCGGACCTTTGCCGTGCGGTACGGGAAGCTGGTGAACGATGTCATCATAACGCCGGTAGGGGAGCAGCGCGTGGTCCGGTTCTTCAATTACCAGGGCCCCAACTCCTTTGCCGATGCGGATCAGACGATCGACGGCGTCTGCCAGGTCTGTCACGACCAGACCGCCTCGTTCAACCGGGATGGTGTTCTGGAGGGGCCCGGCCATCCGTCGTCCCAGGCGGGCGGCCAATGCACCGTCTGCCACCAGCACTCCCAGGGATTCAAGCCCGCCTGCGGCGCCTGTCACGGGAATCCGCCGATGAACGCGAGCCAGGGAGGGCCGGACGGACTGGCGGTCAATGACGGGGGGACCGGGGCGGTGACGCCGGGAGCGCACGAAAAGCACGCAATCGCGCTGGGGTATGAGTGCGCAACCTGCCACAGCGGCGGCATGCCGGTATCGACGATTTATGATAAGAAACTCCAGATCGGATTTTCCATTTCAAACGGAGCTTACGAGAGCGGGGCCTATGACGGCAGGAGCAGCCTTGCGAACGGATATAGCTATACAGCGGGAAATGCCGGAACAACAATCACCACCAACGGGGGAAAGACCTGCTCGAACGTCTATTGTCATGGTTCAACCATGGCGCCGGACGGCGGAACGGACATCACCCCGGTCTGGGATAATCCTGCGACAGCAGCCTGTGGCGCATGCCACGGGGCGACGGCTGCGAATCCTCCCTCCCGCGGGAGCCATTATAAGCACAGCCGGACCGATCTCCTGGGCTATGCCTATCCCTGCGGCACCTGCCACAAGGACCCCTCGGTTGATCGCTCGCTCCACGTGAATAATCAGGCGGAGGTGTTGTTCTCAGGTCCGTCATCATCGGGAGGGAGCTATAACGGTTCGCCGGCCATGCTCGATGCCTACGGGACCTGCACGAATGTCTACTGCCACAGCACAGTCCAGTCCTCGCCGCCGGGCAATCCGCCGGTTTACCGCACCACGCCGGTCTGGGGCGGCACGATCGTAAGCTGCGGCGACTGTCATGACTATGCGCCGAACCTGGCCACGGGAAGTCACGCCAAGCACATGCAATACGGCGATTTGCAGGAATGCTGGCCCTGCCACAACTATTCCAACACCGACGACTCCTGCATGGCATGCCATGACGACGCAACGATCGAACCGCGGCGGGACAAACATGCGAACCACAGCATCGATGTGCAGTTTGCGCCCAAATACGGCGGAACCTACACAGGCACCCCGATGCCCGGCGATCCCTACGGCGGCTGCGCGAATGTCTATTGCCACGGCGCCTCGCTGGCGCCCGACGGCGGTACGAACACCGCTCCCCAATGGGGGAGCGCCGCGACGGGCGCCTGCGGTACGTGCCATGGCGCGACGGCGGCGAATCCGCCGACCAGGGGAAGCCACCGCATGCATACCGCGGCATCGCCGTCAGGATATGCCTTCGCCTGCGGCGTCTGCCACAAGGATCCCGCGACCGACAACAGCCAGCATGCGGACAAGCTGTCCGAAGTGGTTTTTGGAGGCGATCCGCGGACTGCGGCCGCAAGCTACAACGGTACGAACGTTCTGTTCGATGCTTACGGCAGCTGCATGAACACCTACTGCCACAGCAACGGCACCTCGCTCGCCACGGGATCGGTCCCAATCGGGATGACGCCGGTCTGGGGCTCCGGCGCCCTTGCCTGCAGCTCTTGCCACGGGTACCCGCCGAATTATACGAACGGCTCTCCCAAACCGAACAGTCATGCCGCTCACGGATACACCTGCGACAACTGTCATTCCGCTACCACGTCTTCGGGCAGCATCATTACTTCTCCTACGAAGCATGCGAACGGCGCCTATGACCTTGCCCCGGGCGTTGGACGGAGTTTTTCCTATTCCTTCGCCGCTCCTGCAGGCTCCTGCAGCACCATCTCCTGCCACGGGAACACCGGCACGCGGTGGGGAAGCTCCGCCTGCCTGGATTGTCATGCCGTGTCCCAGGGCGGACGCGGGGCGATCGCGCCGCAGTTCGGCGGGAATTCGCACCACGTCCAGGGCGTGGCGGTCACCGGAAGTCACTGTTATCAATGCCATTGGGAAGCGAACAGCGATGGCAGCATCAATGCGCTTTATCACGGCGGTTCCGCGGCGCCGGGTTCGGCCGTCAACCTCGTGGTCTACCAGGCGGGCCTGCGCCCGGCGGTTTATACGCCGGGGACGACGGCGGTTCCCTACGTTTCGAACGGATCGCGCTCGCAGATCGCGGCCGTGACCCAGCACTGCCTGGGTTGCCACAGCGACCAGAACAATGGAGCCCGTCCCTTCGGAGACGGCAGAACGCCGAAGCAGTACGCCTGGGACGGCACGAGCGTGGCGAGCCGCTATACGCAGACGGGTACGACCGCCTGGGGCAAGTATGCGGACTACCCCAATGCCGCGCCTAAGAGCCTGACCAAGGCGTTCTCCGCGCACGGTAACCTGGCGAACAATCAGCGGGGATGGACGCTTGCATCAGGAGTCGACGGCACGATCATTAATACGGGCGGCAACCAGAGCGTGCAATGTTTCGATTGTCATAATTCCCACGGCTCGACTGTTGCGGGCGTCACGACGCGGTACGCCACGCCGACACTGAACGGCGGCATTCTGAAAGACACCACTGCGGGGCTGGGCGGCTACGCCATGTCGTACCAGCCCAGGTCCGGCGGTTCGACATCGACCAAGAATGCACGCACCGCGGGAGCGAGCCTCTGCTTTGACTGCCATCTGACAGCGTCAGCGGGAACAACGCCCTGGGGCTATCTCTCCACCTTCGGCGCGACAACAATGGTCATCGGCTACTGGGATTCTCCCACCTTCGCCCCGGGCAGCGCGGGCGCGCAGCTCCGCTACCCCTACAAGAACGCGAACCAGAACGCGGGCGGCCATTTCGGCGCCTCGTCACCGCTTTCCAGCGCGCCCATGGCAACTATCGACGGTCTCTGCACGCCCTGCCACGATCCGCATGGCGTCAGCCCGACGCTCGGCGCAAACCAGCAGTACAGCGTTCCGCTGCTCAAGAACACGTGGCTCACGTCGCCTTACAAGGAGGATGTCTCGCCGGCAAATAACGTGCCCGGCACTGCCCGCGGCGAAGGTGTGCAGGTCCACATCGACCAGAACACCTTCGGCTCCTCGATCAGCAACGGCACGACAAGCGTGGTGACACAGACGGAAAGTCAGTTCGCAGGCCTTTGCCTGGGCTGCCATCCCAAGTCCAGCCTCACGACGACGGCGACGCCGTCATCGCCGAATGCCTGGAAGAACAAGAACCGGATCCATGAGTCTGTCAAGGGCTGGAAGACATCGGGTGCGACCGTGCAGCACAGCTATGTCTGCTCCAAGTGCCACAGCCCGCACAACGGCTCGGTACTGCCCAGGCTCATGGTGACGAACTGCATGGACGGCGCGCACAAGGGACGGTCGAGTTTCAATGTGATGGCCATCACGTCGGGCAGCGGATCAGGGCAGAATGTGGGCTATTCCACGGAATGCTACGGTCTTTCCACGACCCTGGGCGCCTGCGGCTCCCTGGGCAACTACGGCGGTTCGGGCGGCGGCCATCTGCCGGGAAGCTGGCGCGGCGACGCGTACGGCGACTTTACCGTTGCCTGCCACGAAGGCAAGACCGGAAGCGGCACTGACCAGAGTTGGAACGTGAAAACCCCCTGGGCCATCAATCCACCGATCGCCTTCACCTCAGGGCCATCGGCGGGCGGATTCGCGTCCGCGGGCGGCAATGTCCAGGCCGTGATCACCTGGTCCACGAACATTCTGACCACGTCCCGTGTCGATTACGGGCTCTCGACTGCATACGGGTCCGTTGCGACCGATTCTTCACCGGTGGTCAATAACAGCGTCACGCTCCAGAATCTGACGAATCACTCGACCTATCATTACAAGGCGACGTCCTATTCCACCGGCGATTCCCAGCAGCTGTCGTCGGCTGACGCGGCTTTCTATCTCTCCGTGGCTCCTCCGACGCCGGTGCAGATTGCACTGTCTTCTCCGATTGCCTGTGCATCCAGTTGTCCCGTTGCCCTGCAGTGGAACGCATCGACTGATCCCGACGGCGGGCCGGTCCAGTACCGTGTCCAGGCAGGCACGGACTACTGGTTCAATGTGGTGAGCTACGATTCGGGCTGGATTAACGGCACCAGCACGGTGACGAGCGGACTGGCGACGAATGTGTATTATTACTGGCGCATCCAGGCGCGGGACGGCAACCACACCACGGCCCTGGACTCCCCATCGGCCTGGTCCCCGCCGCAGTACTTCCGGCTTTTCGACGACCGTCCGGTCATTTACGACTGGAGCATCACGGCAGACGGTTTTGCGTCAAGCGGAACGGATATCATGGCCACCGTCACCTGGCAGACGGATAAAACGAGCACTTCCTGGGTCGATTACGGAACCTCGCCGGTGACCTATTCGCAGACCACGGGATCGACCGCCCTCGTCTATCTGCATAGTGTGGAGCTGCACAACCTGACGAACCATGCTACCACCTATTATCAAGTGCGATCCGCCGGCGGATCCGTGGGCTTCGAGGCAACATCAGCGCAGCACAGCTTCTCGCTCAATTTGCCGCCAACGGTGCCGGTTCTCGTGGCGGAGCCCAACGCTTCCTGCGCAGGTTCCTGCCCGGTGACCCTGCAGTGGAATGCATCAACCGATCCCGACGGCGGGGCTGTTCAGTATGATATCCAGGCGAGTACGAGCCCTGCTTTCGCGACAATCGCCTACGACTCCGGCTGGGTTTCCGAAACGAGCGTCACAACGAGCAACCTGCCGACGAATGCGGTCTATTATTGGCGCGTCCAGGCCCGTGACACTGCCTGGACAACGGCCGTCTCGTCGTGGTCCGCGGCAGGATCGTTCACGCTCGAGAATATTCCCACGATCACGGCGGGTCCTGCGGTCGGAGTCTTCTCGGCGACGACCGGAACGGACGGGACGGCGGCAGTCACCTGGACCACCGATGTTCCGAGCAGCTCAAGCGTGGACTACGGGCCGACCGCGGGCTATGGAGCGACGGCAACGGGCACGTCGGGGTCAACGAACCACAGCGTCACGATCGCGGGCCTGACGAACCACGCGGGATATCATTACCGGCTCAGGTCGACGGGCAGCTTCAGTAACGAAATGATCTCAAGCGACTACACCTTCACCTTTGCAGTGCCGCCCACGGTGCCGGTGCCGGTCCATCAGACGAACTCGGTCTGCATCTCCAACTGCACGGTGACGCTGCAGTGGAGTGCGTCAACCGATCCTGACGGCGGTCCCGTGCTCTATAACGCGCAGGCGAGCAGCGACGGCACGTTCATGACGGTCGGGTATTCTGCGAACGGGATTGCGACGACGGGCTGGGAGGTGTCCCTGCCAACGGGGACGACCTGGTACTGGCGCGTTCAGTCCTACGACGGGAACCATCCCGAGACGCTGTCCGCCTGGTCTTCCGCGGATTCGTTCAAGATGCTTTCTGCGCCGCCGCCGCCGATCCCTGCGGTGATACCCCATGGTGCTTATGACAGCGGCTGCGCTGATACGGCCGTTACGGTCTCCTGGGCCCCGGTCGCGAGCCCTGACGGGCATCCGGTCGAATACTACGTGCATACGGACAGCTACGGCGATTCGGGCTGGCTTCCTGCGGGCACCACGAGTTGGAGCTTTGTCAACTATGCCGCATGGGGCGTCACCTGGCAGGTGAAAGCGCGCGATGCCGTGCACATCGATGCGGAATCATCCTATTCGGCAGGCGATTACTTCTATGATATCGGATCGGCCTGCTGGGCGGGATCCTGTCCGCTCGTGTTCGCCTGGGACGGAGCGGCTTTCCGTTACGAGACCGATCTGCAGGGACCGGTCATCGGACTGCCGCCGTCGAACATCAAGAAGGAAACGAGCCTCTATCGGCCCGTCTACACGGTCCTGGGCAGTCTGGCCGCCGGTCAGGACGGCCTGCTGCGCGTCAAGATCCGCGAGTCCCTATCGGAGATCACGTTCCTGGACGAGGTCAAGCTTCTTGCCGTGGACCATCCCGCCGGCTACGGGATCGCGACGTCGGCGGCCGAGAACACCTACAACTACGGGTACGTGAATCCCTTCACGATTTACACCTTCAAGGACCCGGTGCTGCCGCTTTCTGCATTCGACCGGAATGGTACCGATGTCCTGACGCAGGTCCTCGCTGTGGATAACGTGCCCGCTCCCGCATCGATCAATCCGTCCACGCCCGATACCTATGTCTTCGACTTCGGCACGATTGCCCATCCGGAACATGCGAAGCTGCTGATCGACGGGTGGTCGGTCTACGGCGTGAAAAAGTTCAAGTCAACGGTCACGATCCAGCCGTCCATCGAGGTAAAGGACCAGTCCGGGGCGTGGGTCAAGGTCCGCTCCTTCGGCACGCCCGTGGGCGACCTGAAAACCATGGTTGTGGATCTGTCGAACCTCTTCCTGAGCCAGGACCACCGGATCCGGCTCAGTCCGGGTCTCCGGAAAGGCTCTCGCTGGGTGATCGACCGCATCAGGCTCGATGATTCCGCGCCCGTAACGGTCACGGTCAGGGAAGGGGCGCCGCTCTCCGGCGATCTGCAGCTCGCCGGCATGGCCATCGAGCAGATGAGCACCATGGAAACGCGGATCATCGCCCATGACCTGAACCTGCCGCTCGATCCCGATGCGCTGGGCTACGGCAGGTTCACGCGCTACGGCGATGTGCTCGAACTTCTCTCCTCGCGCGACGACAAGTATGCGGTCATGCGCCACGGCGACAAGATCGACCTGGCATTTCCGTCTCAGGATCCGCCGGAAGAGGGAATGGCACGGGACTACGTGCTAAAGGCTGACCTGTACTACAAGACTTTCGGCGTGACGAACGTGGTCGAGCCCATGCCCTTCCATGCCATGAGCGACTATCCCTATTCGGCTCCCGAGGCCTATCCTGGGGACGCCGATCATCAGGACTATCTCACCAACTACAACACCCGCGAATTCGCGCCCTGATGACAGGAGGCCTGCGGTTCGCATCCTGCAGGAGAACGAAAAAGGCAGGCCCTGTTTGCTGGCCTGCCTTGTTACATGATCATTGATTGACCCGATGTCCGGGAGAAGGGACTAGGGAAGGTCAGACCCTCCGGGATTGCCGAGCACATGATCCCAGATCTCGCCGGTCTTGTCCTCCGCGCTCATCCCGCCTGCCGCCGATCCCCGTGCGCTGATATCGCCGATCACGACATCATTTCCGGGGAATTCGGCGTTATACAGCACGGTTCCCACATCCAGGCCAAGCTCCGCCTTGCCGAGCACCATTCCTCCAAAATCCTGCGCGTCTGCATACTCTGCCACAGTGTCAAAGGCGGGTGCTGTTTCCGCAAACTCGGTGCCCGTGTCCCTGCCTGAGCCGGTGCCCGCAATCGGGAGCATATCGTCTCCCGAGAATGCCACGCCCGGAAGGAACGTGACCGCTGCCGCTATCGCGATAAGGGTAAGTGTTGTTTTCATGGTCATCACCTCTCAATATACTACATGGGGTCTTCTTACTTTTAACTCTAGCACCGGTTCTCAAGTTGTCAACAACAATTGCAACTAAAATGAGGGTGTCCGGGACCGCTCTTGCAAACCGGGGGAGAGTGTGATACTCTACGCGCTCTTATGGAAATCGTGCTGGCAACGCGGAACAAAAAGAAGGTTGAGGAGATCAGACGGATTGCGGTCGGCCTCCCGATAACGATTCTTTCGCTCGATGATTTTCCTGATTGCCCGGAAGTAGTAGAAGATCAGAATACATTCGAGGGAAACGCAACGAAAAAAGCGCGGGAAATCGCCAGGTGTTCGGGAAAGCCATCTCTGTCGGACGACTCAGGCCTTGCGGTGGATGCTTTGGGTGGAAAGCCCGGTGTATTTTCAGCAAGGTACGCACCCGATGCGGCAGACGGCAATGATCCGAAAAATTATGAGAAATTGCTCAGGGACCTTGAGGGGATCTCCGGAGAAAGGCGGTCGGCACGTTTTGTGTGCTGCATTGCTCTCGCTTTTCCGGAGGGTGAGGTCCGCACGTTTTTCGGCTTCGCCGAGGGCAAAATCGGGCACGCTCCGAGGGGAGAAAGAGGTTTTGGCTATGATCCCGTCTTCGTTCCCGAGGGCTTCGACCGGACCTTTGCTGAAATGGCCCCTCAGGAGAAGGATGTTTTGAGCCACCGTGGGAAAGCTATTGAAAAATTGAGCGAATATCTGCATTTTTTCGCAAAGCATTAGCAAAACTAATATTAAAATTATAATTTTTAACTTGCAAAAAGGGGTCGTTTCAACGATATTACTGCCTGCGCCAGAATTATGCTCGGCTGGGGTACGCCCTTTTTCCGTCCCCTATTCGTTCGATCGCTCACACACTCTCACTCGGAGGTTCTTACCACATGGCCATTCGCGTTGTCCTGCTTGGTGCGCCTGGTGCTGGTAAAGGCACTCAGGCGAAGATGCTGATCGACAAGTTCAAGATCCCCCAGATCTCCACGGGGGATATTCTGCGCAAGGCAGTTGCCGACGGCACGCCGCTCGGCAAGGAAGCAAAGGCCATCATGGAGTCCGGCGGCCTCGTGTCCGACAAGATCGTGCTCGGTCTCGTGGAAGATCGGCTGAAGCAGCCTGACTGCAAGAACGGCTTCATCCTCGACGGATTCCCGCGCAACACTGCCCAGGCCGAGGCCCTCGACAAGCTCCTGGCCTCACTGAACATGCCGATCACCATCGCCCTCACCGTTGATGTGGAGAAGGGCGAGCTCATGAAGCGGCTCACGGGCCGGCGCACCTGCAAATCCTGCCAGCAAATGTACAACATCTATTTTACACCGCCGAAGAAGGAAGGCGTCTGTGACAAGTGCGGCGGAGCGCTCTTCCAGCGCGACGACGACAAGGAAGAGACGATCAAGAAGCGGCTCGATGTGTACGATACCCAGACCGCTCTGATCATCAGCTATTACAACAAGAAGGGCATCATGAAGACCGTGATGGGCGTCGGCTCCATCGACGACATCTTCAAGAAGGTTGTGGCGCTGCTGAGCTAGGCATCCAAATAATATGTCCTATACGACC
>JAKAHZ010000030.1 GCA_021814615.1 Nitrospirota bacterium
TCGCTATTTGACAGAGAAGCGGCGCGGCCCCGTCCTGGCCGTTGACGCGGACGCAAACACGAACCTGAACGAAGTGCTGGGCGTTTCCGTCCATGCATCGGTCGGCAGGCTCCGCGAGGACTCCCTTGCCGCCGTCAAGTCCACTGCTCCGCGCCCCGGCGGCATGAGCATGGAGCAGCTCTTCGATTACCAGATCCAGCAGGCCATCATCGAGGCCAAGGGATTCGACCTGCTGGTCATGGGGCGGCCCGAAGGACAAGGCTGCTACTGCGCCGCGAACAATATCATCCGCAAGTACATGGACAAGCTTGCGGACACCTATCCCTGGACCGTCATGGACAACGAAGCGGGGCTCGAGCACCTGTCCCGCCGGACGACCCAGGACACCGATCTCCTTCTGATCATCAGCGATCCCACGGTGCGCGGCATTCTGACGGGCGGCCGCATCCACGAGCTCGTGAAGGAGCTGAACCTGAACGTGAAACGGTCGGTTCTGATCGTGAACCGCGTTCAGGACGGCACGGAGCCGTCGCTCCGCAAGGCGATCGACCAGACCGGCGTCGAGTTCGCGGGCTTTGTTCCCTCGGACGACCTGATCTTCGAATACGATCTGAACGGCAAACCCCTCGTTCAGCTGCCGCCGGATGCGAAGGCCGTAACCGGCTATTTCGGCATTCTGGACAGGCTGGTACCGTGAGACGCGGTTAGTGGTAAGGGGTTAGGGGAAGAAACAAACCGCAAAGCCGCGGGGTGGCGTCGTTCTAAGTTGTTCACCCCGTACCTTTCACCCTTCACGACTTCTATGAAGACCGTCGCGATCATCGGAGCGGGCCGGGTCGGCGGAGCGGTAGGACACCTTCTCGCGCGGGCGGGATACAGCATCACCGCAGTGATGCGGCGCACGCAGGAGGCGGCATCTTCCGCCGTATCATTCATCGGCTCCGGCAGGGCAACGACGGACGCCGCAGAAGCGGCGAGATCGGCCGAGATCGTGCTGATCACGACCCCTGACGGGGCGATCCGGTCAGTCTGTGAATCGATCGGCAGCTCAGGCGGTTTTCGCAAGGGTGCTCTGGTGCTGCATCTGTCGGGCGCCCACTCACTCGACCTTCTTGATGCTGCTCGCGAGGCGGGGGCTCTTCGGGCGGTGATTCATCCGCTTCAGTCGGTCCCGAGCAGGGAACAGGGGATTGGGAACATTCCCGGTTCTTTTTTCCGGATCGAAGCGGATCCCGCAGCGCTTCCGGCAGCGAGGGATATGGTGAAGGCCCTCGGCGGCATCGAGTTGATGATGCCCAAATGGAGCACGGACCGGGAATCGGCATCGCTCTATCACGCAGGCGCAGTCGCTGTTTCGAACTATTTCGTCGCGCTCGTCGATTACGGACTGGCGTTTTACCAGGTTCTGGGAGCGGACAAGCAGGAAGCGCTCAAAGCCGTCCTGCCGCTCGTGAAGGGAACGCTCGCGAACATCGAACGGCTCGGCACGACGGAGGCGCTCACCGGCCCGATCAGCCGTGGCGACACGGAAACGATCAAAGGGCATCTCGATGCGATGCGCAAGCGCGCGCCGGAGCTCCTGCCGCTCTACCGGGGGCTGGCAAAACGGACGATCAAGATCGCTGGGGAGCGCGGACTGCCGGACGCCAAGGTCCGGGAGCTCCTGCAGATCATCGAAGAATAACCTCAGGTCCGGCGGCTGCAGGTCTGGACGAAAAAAGAAAATAGTACCCGCAGAGCAGTGCTATGCGGAAAGGAGCGTTTCATGATCATTATCGGTGAAAAGATCAGTGTCATTGCAAAGAAGGTGCGCGAAGCCCTGGCGAATCGCGATCCCAAGCCGTTGCAGGAGCTTGCCATGGCGCAGGCCAAGGCGGGCGCGCATTTTATCGACGTGTCCATCGGTCCGGCGGAGGAGAACGGGCCGGAGCTCATGGACTGGGCGGTCAAGGTCGTGCATGAGGTGGTGCACAAGCCGCTCTGCCTCGATACGACGAACGTGAAGGCCATGGAAGCTGGCCTGAAGGCGCACAATAACCAGTGGGGCGCGCCGCTCGTCAACTCCACGTCGAACGAGCCCGAGCGGTTCCCCATGATGGAGCTGGCAGGCAAGTACAACGCCAAGATCATCGCTTTGACGCTGGGTAAGGGCAGCATCCCGGCAGACGCCGAAGACCGCTGCGTCATCGCGTCGGAGATCATGGCGCGCGGCATGGAGTACGGCGTGCCGATGGAGAACATCTTCCTCGATCCGCTCATCCTCCAGATCGCGACGATGCAGGACCAGGGCCGGCAGGCCATCCGCGCGATCAAGATGTTCCAGCAGTTGAACGATCCGCCGATGCAGACCGTCGTCGGCCTGTCGAACATTTCGAACGGCGCGCCGAAGCATGTGCGGCCGGTGATCAACAGGAACTTCCTGTCCATGCTGCTCTACGAGGGACTGTCCGCGGCGATCATCGATCCCCTGGACAAGGACATGATGGATACGGTCAAGACCGTGGAGATGATCCTCGGCAAGACCATGTATGCCCACTCCTATCTGGAGATGTAACCAGATAGAATATCTGGAATAACAACAAGTTGGTTAGTTGCTAACCTTGTAATCTGTTACTGTTTCACACGTTTTCGATTGTTCTGGACAGCGATATTTGCTAATATACGCTTTACCTTTTCCGAGGAGGTTCCTCTTTATGGCACTGGTCATCCCGAAAGAATCCTACAGCGGTAAGATCTACGAAGTTCAGATCGGTTCAGGGGGCAAGTCCGTCACGATCGGCGGAGCGAACGCGCTTCCTTTCCTGTCCTTTGAGGGCGTGTTCCCGCACAAGCCGGCGGTGGCGCTGGAGATCATGGACATCGCGCCGACCGACTGGCCGGAGACGGTGCAGAAGGCCGTGAGCGGCGCTTCGGCGAACCCGGTGTCCTGGGCGAAGTTCTGCCAGGAGCAGGGCGCAGACCTCGTCGCCCTTCGTCTGCTCGGCACCCATCCGGACCAGCAGAACAAGAGCGCAGACGAGGCCGCCCGCGTGGCTGCGGACGTGGCCGCGGCGATCGACGTTCCCCTCGTGATCCTGGGCAGCGGCCAGGCCGAGAAAGACAGCCAGGTGCTCCAGGCCGCGGCTGCCGCAACGCGCGGGAAGAACTGCGCCATCGGGAAGGCCGTGGAAGAGAATTACAAGACCGTGGCTGCCGCGGCGATGGCGAACGACCACAAGCTGATCGCCATGAGCCAGCTCGACGTGAACCTGGCCAAGCAGTTGAACATCCTGCTCTCCCAGATGGGCTTCGCCAAGGAAAAGATCATCATGGACCCCATGTCGTCTGCCCTGGGCTACGGCCTCGAATACACCTACAGCGTGATGGAGCGCATCCGCCAGGCGGCGCTGCTCCAGAACGATCCCATGATGCAGACCCCCATCGTCTGCGACATCGGCCTGAACGTCTGGAAGGTGAAGGAGACCATCGCCCCCGACGCCGAGATGCCCGAGTGGGGCGGCCTCGCCGACCGCGCGCTTGCCTGGGAGGTCATCTCCGCTTCCGGCATGCTGACCGCGGGCGCGGACATGCTGATCATGCGTCATCCCGGCGCTGCCGCCAAGACCAAGGAACTGATAGCGGATTTGATGTAAACAAATTCCACCACGGAGGCACGGAGACACAGAGCAAAGAAGGACGGACTGCACTGCGTCCTCTGCGGTGAAAAAAGGATTCCGAAAGGAGTTTACGATGGCACTTTCCGGCGTAGAAATATTTAAATACCTTCCCAAGACGAACTGCAAGAAGTGTGGTCATCCGACCTGCCTGGCCTTTGCCATGAAGCTTGCTGCGAAGCAGGCGAGCCTCGATGCCTGCCCCGACGCGTCCGCGGACGCCAAGAAGGTGCTGGGCGAGGCGGCCGCGCCGCCGATCCGGGGCATCGTGATCGGCGCAGGCGACAAGGCCGTGAAGGTGGGCGACGAGATCTGCCTCTTCCGGCACGAGAAGAAGTTCTTCAATCCCTGCGCGCTTGCCGTTTCGATCAAGGCCTCCGAGGCCGGTGATGCGGCGGCGAAGAAGATCGACGCGGTCAAGACCTCCGAGATCGACCGCGTGGGCCAGAAGCTCCGCGTGGACGCCATCTGCGTGACCGACGATGCGGGCGACGCCGCCAAGTTCGCGTCGGTGGTCAAGCAGGTTGTGGACGGCGCACCGGGCGTGCCGGTGATCCTGAACAGCAAGAACCCCGCCGCCATCGAAGCGGGCATCGCGCACTGCGCCGACAAGCGGCCGCTGATCTATGCGGCAACGGCGGAGAACGCCGAGGCCATGGCGAAGATCGCGAAGGAGAAGAAAGCCTCCCTGGCCATTTCGGCGAACGGCCTGGAAGCGCTCGAAGCCCTCTCCGACAAGGTGAAGGCCATGGGCGTGGACGACCTGGTGCTCGATCCGGGCGCGCGCAAGGCCAAGGACATGGTGGAGCAGTATACGATCATCCGCCGCGCGGCGATCAAGAAGAATTTCAAGCCCCTGGGCTTCCCGATCATCTCCTTTGCCGACCGCGGCGATTCGCTGGCCGAAGCCACGGCAGCGGCCATCGGCGTGATGAAGTACGCATCCATCATCGTGCTGAACTCGATCGAGAAGTGGAAGATGCTGGCGCTCCTGTCGCTGCGCCAGAACATCTACACGGACCCGCAGGTGCCGATGCAGGTGAAGCAGGACATCTACAAGATCGGCGACGCGAAGGAGTCCTCGCCGCTCATGATCACGACCAACTTCTCGCTCTCCTACTTCATCGTGCGCGGCGAAGTGGAGAACAGCAAGGTGCCGTCGTGGATCGCGGTCATGGACAACGAGGGCCTCTCGGTGCTCACGGCCTGGGCCGCCGGCAAGTTCACGGCAAGCAAGATCGCCCAGTTCATCACCGAGAGCGGCGTGGAGAAGAACGTCACCACCAAGGAGCTGATCATCCCGGGCTACGTTGCCGTGCTGTCCGGCGCCCTGGAAGAGAAATTGCCGGGCTGGAAGATCACCGTGGGCCCGCGCGAAGCGAACCAGCTGCCCACGTTCCTGAAGGGAAAAGCGTAAGAACGAAAGTAGTCAGGAGACAGGATCCAGAATTCAGGAGAAGTTCTTCTGACTTCTGACTCCTGGCTTCTGGATTCTGTGTCTAACAAAGGAGCAAGCAATGTCAAAAGCGATCGCAACCGGAGCCATTCTGGGCTCGCATTACTATGTCAAGCAGGCCGAGGCCCTCGTGGAGAAGGCCATCAGCGAGAAGGGCGCGGACTTCAAGTTCGAGTTCCCCGATACCGCCTATTTCCTGCCCCAGATGTTCGCCATGACGGGCTTCGAGGTCCGGACCGTGGGCGACATGAAGACCGCCCTGGAGCAAAAGGTGAAGCCGCTGGTCACCGAGGCGCCGGCGGACAAGCTCTTCGTCCCCTATCTGGGCGAAGCGCTCGACGCGGGCATGGCCACGCTCTTCGCCCAGGAAATGATCATGGCGATCCGGTACATTTACGGCCAGGAGCCGGTGAAGGACGATTCGATCGGCCTCACGTACAACGGCTTCATTTCCGACACGATCCTCCGGAACCTTGGCGTACAGCTCGTGGACGGATCCATGCCGGGCTATGTCTGCATCATCGGCGCTGCGGACAGCGATGAGCAGGCCTTCGAGATCGCCCGCGACCTGCAGCAGAAGAACATCCTCACCTTCCTCTGCGGCAACGTGAACGGAGAGAGCATGACCAAGCAGCTGCTCCGCAAGGGCGTGCAGCTGGGCTGGGACACCCGCCTGGTGCCGCTCGGCCCCGAGGTGGAGCACGCGATCTATGCGTTGCACTGGGCGGCACGCGCGGGCATTACCTTCGGCGGTATGAAGGGCGGCGATTTCAAGAAGATCCTCAAATACTCCAAGGACAAGGTGTTTGCCTTCGCCATGGTGCTGGGCCCGTTGAACGACCGGATCTGGACCACCGGCGCCGGCGCGATCAACATGGGCTTCCCGGCCATCGCCAACACCGACATCCCGACCATCCATCCCACGGGCGTCACGATCTATGAAGAGGTGGCCAAGGAGCTCGATCCCAAGAACCTCGTGCAGAAGTGCATCGAGGTGCGCGGCCTCAAGATCACCGTGTCCAAGCCCCCCATTCCGGTGGCCTACGGCCCGGCCTTCGAGGGCGAGCGCATCCGCAAGGAAGACATGCACATCGAAATGGGCGGCCAGCGCACGCCGGCCTTCGAATGGCTCCATACCGTTGACCTGGACAAGGTCGAGGACGGCAAGGTCACGATCGTGGGCACCGACGCGGACGCCCGGTACAAGGCGGGCGGCAAGATGCCCCTGGGCGTGTACGTCGAGGTCGCCGGCCGCAAGATGCAGAAGGACTTCGAGCCCGTGCTCGAGCGCAAGATCCATCACTTCGTGAACGAAGCGCAGGGCATCTGGCACATGGGCCAGCGCGACCAGAACTGGTTCCGCGTGAGCAAGGCGGCCCTGGCCGAGGGATACGAGCTTCGCCACTTCGGTGACATCCTGGCGACGCAGCTCAAGCATAAGTTCGCGAACATCGTGGACAAGGTGCAGGTCACGCTGTACGTCGACGAGGCCGACGTGAAGAAGCATCATGCCGAGGCCCTGAAGGCGTACCATGAACGCGACGTCCGCCTGGCGTCCATGACCGACGAGTCGGTGGACACCTTCTACTCCTGCATCCTCTGCCAGAGCTTCGCGCCGAACCACGTTTGCGTGGTCTCCCCGGAGCGCCTGGGACTCTGCGGCGCCTACAACTGGCTCGACGCCAAGGCCGCCTACGAGATCGATCCCAACGGCGCGAACCAGCCGGTCATCAAGGGCGAGATCGTTGATGAGAAAAAAGGCCGCTGGAAAGGCGTTGACGAATACGTGTACAAGAACTCGCACCAGGCGCTGGAATACTTTAACGCCTACACGATCATGGATAACCCCATGACCTCCTGCGGCTGTTTCGAGTGCATCGTGGCCATCGTTCCCGAGGCCAACGGCGTGATGGTCGTGAACCGCGGGTTCACCGGCATGACGCCCATCGGCATGAAGTTCTCGACCCTGGCCGGCACCGTGGGCGGCGGCGCCCAGACGCCCGGTTTTATGGGCATCGGCCGTTTCTTCCTGACTTCCAAAAAGTTTCTCTCCGCCGACGGCGGCTTCCGCCGCATCGTCTGGATGACCAAGAACCTCAAGGAGTCCTTCGCCGAGGAGTTCAAAAAGCGAGCGACGGACGAGGGGGTTCCCGATCTTTTGGACAAGATCGCCGACGAGACGGTGGCCGAGGATTCGGAAAAGCTGATGGCCTTCCTGGCGGAGAAACAGCATCCGGCGCTGACCATGGATCCCATGTTCTAGCGATCCGGAACATGCCGGACCGCCCCCGGGGCCCGTCGGCATTGTTGGACGTTCTCACCTGCTGTCAAAACCGAGCCGCCGGCGCACGATACCGGCGGCTCGTTGTTTCTGGAGATCCGAGATGAACGAAACGACGGAACGGGTCTTGAACAAACTGTTGGATCAGCACCGGCGAGAGCAGGGCAACCTGATCTCGCTCCTCCAGCGCATCCAGGACACCTTCGGCCATATCGCCGAGGAGTACGTGGACTGGTTCGCCGAGAAGCTGGACGTGCCTGCCAGCAAATTCTTCGGCGTCATCACCTTCTATCCCAAGTTCCGCACCCGGCCCATGGGGAAGAACACCATTACGGTCTGCTGCGGCGCCGCCTGCCACATCAAGGGCGCGGACAAGCTGCTGGACGCGGCGAAGGAGGCGCTCGGCCTCACGGGCGACGAGGACACGACCAAGGATCTCGCGTTCACGCTCCAGAAGGCGACGTGCATCGGCGCCTGCAGCGTCGCGCCGGTGGTCATCCTGAACAAGCAGGTGCACAGCGCCATGGACCCCGTCAAGGTGACGAAGCTGGTGAAGGGGTACGAGCGCGAGGAATTCCTGGGCTACCTTTAAGGGACCATGTCAGAGGACAAGGATTACCACAGAGACGCAGAGATAACGGGGAAGATCGGGCCTTGACCTTGGATGTTTCTGTGCCTCCGTGCCTCTTTTTAATCATAAGGTCTGTGGTGTGATCGGCACGTGATCCGTTTATATGGCGAACGACAGCATTGAAATAAAGGTCTGCCTCGGAACCTCGGGCAGCGCGGCCGGCGGCGAGGAAGTGCTCCGCCTCTTCAAGCACCACGTGCAAGAGCAGGGCGTGGAGGCGCGGGTCGGCAGGCGCTGTTCTCCCTCCAAGGTGGGCTGCCGGGGATTCTGCTCCAAGGACGTGCTGGTCGACGTGATCCTGGACGGCTCCAAGACGACGTACCAGCTCGTCACGCCGAACATGGTGGAGCGGATCGTCCTGGAGCACGTGATCGACGGGAAGCCGATCGCCGAATGGACGGTCAAAGAGGAATACGCCTCCTTCCATGCCAAGCAGCACAAGATCGTGCTCGGGCCCTGCGGCGAGATCGATCCCGAGAGCATCGACGATTATATCGCCATGCGCGGCTACCGGGCCGCGCGCAAGGCCATCACGCAGATGAAGCCGGAAGAGGTGATCGGCCAGGTCATTACCTCGGGGCTCCGCGGACGGGGCGGCAGCGGGTTCGGCACCGGGGAGAAGTGGCGAGTTTGCCGCGGCGCTCCCGGCGACGTCAAGTACGCGGTCTGCAACATCGGCGAAGTGAACCGGCCGCTGGCCGAGGGCAATCCCCACGCGATCATCGAGGGCCTCCTGGTCGGCGGCTACGCCATCGGCGCTGCCAAGGGGTTCCTCTACATCCGGGAGCGCTATCACCGCTCGGTGGAGCGGCTCAGCATTGCCCTGGAGCAGGCGCGCGAACGGGGCTTCGTCGGCAGGAACATCTTCGGCACGGGCTTCGACTTCGAGATGGAGTTCAGCTTCGGCACCGAGGCGTTCATCTGCGGCGAGGAGACGGCGCTCATGGAGTCCATCGAGGGGAAGCGCGCCATGCCGCGGGTGCGACCGCCCTTCCCGGCCTATGCCGGGCTCTGGGGCAGACCCACGGTGATCAACAACGCCGAGACCTTCTCGAACATTCCGCTCATCATCGGCATGGGCGGCGAGTGGTTCTCGAAGATCGGGACGGCTACGAGCAAGGGCACCAAGGTTTTCACCCTCTCGGGCAAGGTGCGGAACAACGGCCTCGTGGAGATTCCCATGGGCATGCCGTTCCGCGAGATCGTCTACGGCATCGGCGGCGGCATCGAGGGCGACAAGACGCTCAAGGGCATCCAGGTCGGCGGCCCGTCGGGCGGAATCATACCCACGTCCATGCTCGACATGGGCCTGGACTATGAGCACCTGGCCCGGGTCGGCAGCATCGTGGGTTCGGGCGGCATGGTGGTCTTCGACGAGGACGACTGCATCGTCAACGTGGCAAAGTTCTACCTGGAGTTCCTGCAGCGCGAGTCCTGCGGCAAATGCGTGCCCTGCCGGATCGGCACGAAACGCATGTCCGAGCTCTTGACGAAGATCACCGAGGGGAAGGGCGAGGAGAACGATCTCCGGACGATGGAGCGGCTTGCCGGTGTTATGGCCACGACGTCGCTCTGCGGCCTGGGCAGGACCGCGCCCAATCCCTTCCTGACGAGCTTCAACCATTTCCGGGACGAGTACCTCGCGCATATCCGCGAGAAGAAATGCCCGGCGGGCGTCTGCACCGCGCTCATCACCTTCTCGGTCCTGGCGGAGAAGTGCAAGGCCTGCGGCCTCTGCAAGCGCGCCTGCCCGGCCGGAGCGATCACCGGGGCGCCCAAGCAGCCGCACGTCATCGACCCGGAGAAGTGCGTGAAATGCGGCGCCTGCTACCGGGCATGCAAGTTCAAGGCGATCAAGAAAGCGTGAGTGTGAAGGGTAGCGGCGTGAACCCTTACCCCTCGCCGAGGCAAAGGGAAGCAATGAAGCACGATATGGTTACGATCACGATAGATGGCAGAAAGACTTCGGTGCCCGTGGGCACCACCATCCTCGCTGCCGCCCAGCAGATGGGGATCCATATTCCCGTGCTGTGCCACCATCCGAAGCTCACCGTGACGGGAGCCTGCCGGGTCTGCATCGTCGAGATCGGCGGCCAGCCGGTGACTTCCTGCACGGCCGTGGCCGAGGAAGGGATGGAGGTGACCACCGCGTCGCCCTACATCGAGGGGCTGCGACGGGACATCGTGGACCTCATCCTCTCCGACCATCCCTACGACTGCATGGTCTGCGAGCGCGCAGGCGACTGCGAGCTGCAGGAGCTTGCCTACAAGTACTCCATCCGGCAGCCCGTGTTCCAGGGCGAGCGCAGGATCTATACGAAGCGCGACGGCAATCCTTTCATCGAGCGTGACATGGAGAAATGCATCCTCTGCGGCCGGTGCGTGAAGGTCTGCGACGAGGTGCAGGGCGTGGGCGCCATCGACTACGCCTACAAGGGATTCGAGACCAAGATCTGTCCGCCTTTCGAGCGCGACCTCGACTGCGAGTTCTGCGGCCAGTGCATCGCGGTCTGCCCCACCGGCGCGCTGGTCAGCAAGCCGTCGCTCGGCAAGGGCCGGAAACGCAATGTGAACACCGTCGAGACGGTCTGCCCCTACTGCGGCTGCGGCTGCAACATCACCTACGACGTGGTCAAGAACGAGGTGATCCGCGCCCGGTCGCGGCAAGACACGATCAACGAGGGCTGGCTCTGCGTGAAGGGGAAGTTCGGCTTCTCCTTCATCAACAGCCCGGACCGGCTCACCACGCCGCTCATCCGGAAGGACGGCAAACTCGTGCCTGCCGGGTGGGACGAGGCTCTGGACCTGATCGGCGAGCGGCTCCGGAAGATCCGCGCCGCCGACGGGCCGGACGCGATCGCGGGCCTTTCCTCCGCGCGCTGTACGAACGAGGAGAACTACCTCTTCCAGAAACTGATGCGCGCAGGCGTCGGCACGAACAACGTCGATCACTGCGCCAGGTACTGACACAGCGCAACGGTGGCCGGTCTGGCCACAGTATTCGGTTCGGGAGCCATGACGAACTCCATGGCCGAGATCGAGAACAACGACGTGCTCTTTGTCATCGGCTCGAACACCAAGGAGAACCACCCGATCATCGCGCAGCGCATGATCAAGGCCGTGCGCAGAGGGGCCACCCTGATCATCGCCGATCCTCGCCGGGTCCCGCTGGTGCGCCACGCTGGCATCTGGATGCAGCACCGGCCGGGCACGGACGTGGCGCTCCTGAACGGCATGATGCACGTGATCCTGGCCGAGGGGCTTACGGACCGGGCCTTTATCGATGAACGGACCGAAGGATTCGACGAAGCTTTCCGGAAGACCGTCGAGGAATACACACCCGAGGCCGCATCGAAGATCACCGGCGTGCCGAAGGAAAAGATCATCGCGGCTGCTCGGGCTTACGGCAAGGGGAAGCGCGCCGGCATCTATTACACCATGGGGATCACTCAGCATTCCCACGGCACGGACAATGTCTACGCCATCGCGAACCTGGCGCTCATGACCGGCAACCTCGGCAAGGAGAGCGCGGGCGTCAATCCGCTCCGCGGCCAGAACAACGTGCAGGGCTCGTCGGACATGGGCTGCGCGCCGAATGTCTATCCCGGCTACCAGCGTGTGACCGTGCCGATGGTGAAGGAGCGCTTTGAGGAACTCTGGGGCGTGAAGCTTGCGGACCGCGACGGCCTGATGGCGAACGAGATGCTCGACGGCGCGCTGGCCGGCAAGGTCAAGGCGCTTTACATCATGGGCGAGAACCCCGTGCTTTCCGATCCCGACACGGGCCACACCACCAAGGCGCTCAAGGCGCTGGATTTCCTGATCGTGCAGGACATCTTTCTGACCGAGACGGCCGAGCTGGCGCACGTGGTGCTGCCGGGGACGTCCTTTGCCGAGAAGGTGGGCACGTTCACGAACACGGAGCGCAGGGTGCAGCGAGTGCGGCGCGTGGTGGATGCCCCCGGCCAGGCGCGGAAGGATTCGCTCATCATCATGGAGATCTCCCTGCGGCTCGGGTATGAAATGCACTATCATCATACCGAGGAGATCTTCCACGAGATCGGGCGCGCCTGGCCCGCCATGGCGGGCATGTCCTATTCGCGCATCGACGAGGAAGGCGGGCTCCAGTGGCCCTGTCCCACGCCGGACCATCCGGGAACCCAGTTCCTCTTCAAGGGCGGATTCCCGCGCGGCAAGGCGCGGTTTACGAACGTGAAGTACCGGCCGCCGGTTGAGGTGCCCGACGAAGAGTATCCCTTCGTGCTGACCACGGGCCGCCTCTTGTTCCAGTATCACACTGGCGGCATGACCAGGCGCGAGAAGGCCATCGAGGCGGTTGCCGGCCGGCCCTATGTGGAGATCAACCGGCAGGATGCGAAAGCCCTTGGCGTGGCAAGCGGGGACAAGGTGAAGGTCACATCGCGGCGCGGCTCCATCACGATCCCCGTGCACGCGTCGCTCCGGCCGGACCGCGGCGTGGTCTTCATTCCCTTCCATTACCGCGAGGCTGCGGCCAACGTGCTGACGAGCAGCACCGCCGTGGATCCGATCTGCAAGATCCCGGAGCTCAAGGTGGCGACGGTGCGGGTCGAAAAGTCCTGAACTGACGAAACACCACGTCATACCGCCAAGGCGCGAAGACAGGAAGCGCCTTGTTTTCGACAACACGTAGGTCTTCGGTGTCTTCGCGGCTGATGTATACTTGCTGGTGACACAAGGAGCGAAACTATGATCAAAGGCGTTGATATCAAGGACCAGAAGCTGCTGGGCGATCTTGATGCGAAAGAGCTTGATCGCATCGCCGGTTCCATGAAACTGGAGCCCTATGAAAAGGGCACGCTCGTGTTCGGCGAGGGGACGCCGACCAAGGGCATCTTCCTCATACGAAAAGGCAGGGTGGAGATCGCCAAGACCACGGCAGACGGGTGGAAGCACACGCTCGCCGTGCTTGCGGAACAGAACTTCTTCGGCGAACTGTCGGTGATCGAGGACCGGAAGGTTCACAGCACCAATGCCACGGCCCTGGACGACACGGAGCTTTACCGGATCCCGACCGAGGATTTCAAACGCCTGGAGCGGGACGAGCCGCAGATCCTATACAAGGTCATGAAGACCATCGCGCGGATGGCGAGCAGGAACGTGCATACGATGAACGAGAAGCTGATCAAGGCGCTGATAAGCTATTAGAACCCGTTAGGCGTCAGGCGAAAGGTGTAAGGGAAAAGTCAGGCGAGAACGAGAGATCACGGAACTCAATTTGAGATAATAATCTGTGGAAAGAAGGAGGGTGACTATGGCATTGGATCCTACGAAGCATGCGGACTGGGAGATCGCTGAAGATTCCGAAAAGCGGATGAAGCCGATCTCCGAGATCGCCGAGAAGATGGGGCTCACCAAGGAAGAGCTGCTGCCCTACGGCCATTACATCGCCAAGGTCGACTTCAAGAAGGTGCTGAAGCGGCTGGAAGGCAAGCAGGACGGCAAGTACATCGACGTGACGGCCATCACGCCCACGCCGCTGGGCGAAGGCAAGTCCACGTCCACCATCGGCCTCACCCAGGGCCTGGGCAAGCGCGGCAAGAACGTTATCGCCGCGATCCGCCAGCCCTCCGGCGGTCCGACGATGAACATCAAGGGATCTGCCGCCGGCGGCGGCCTGTCGCAGGTAATTCCGCTCACGCCCTTCTCTTTGGGCCTCACCGGCGACATCAACGCCATCATGAACGCCCACAATCTCGCCATGGTCGCACTCACCTCGCGGATGCAGCACGAGTTCAACTACACCGACGAGCAGATGGCCAAGCGCAAACTGAAGCGGCTGAACATCGACCCGCACAACGTGGAGATGAAGTGGATCATCGATTTCTGCGCCCAGTCGCTCCGCGAAATCATCATCGGCATGGGCGGCAAGTCCAACGGCTTCATGATGAAGTCGGGCTTCGCCATCGCCGTGTCGTCGGAAGTCATGGCCATCCTGGCCGTGGCCAAGGACCTGAAGGACATGCGCGAGCGCATGGGCAGGATCGTCGTGGCCACGAGCAAGGACGGCACGCCGATCACCACCGAGGATCTCGACGTGGCCGGCGCCATGACCGCCTGGATGGTCGAGGCGCTGAACCCGAACCTGCTCCAGACCATCGAGGGCCAGCCCGTGTTCGTGCACGCGGGCCCCTTCGCCAACATCGCCATCGGCCAGTCCTCCATCATCGCCGACCGCATCGGCCTGAAGCTCGGCGACTATGTGGTGACCGAGTCGGGCTTCGCCGCGGACATCGGCTTCGAGAAGTTCTGGAACCTCAAGTGCCGCATGTCGGGCCTGAAGCCGAACGCGGCGGTGGTCGTCGCCACGATCCGGGCGCTCAAGTGCCACGGCGGCGCGCCGATCCCCGTGCCGGGCAAGCCCATGCCGGCGGAGTACAAGGGCGAGAACGTGGGCTGGGTCGAGAAGGGCTGCGAGAACCTGATCCACCACATCAAGACCGTGAAGAAGGCGGGCATCAATCCCGTGGTCTGCATCAACGCCTTCTATACCGACACGGACAATGAGATCAAGGTGGTCCGCCGCCTGGCCGAGGCTGCGGGCGCGCGTGTGGCCCTGTCCCGCCACTGGGAGAAGGGCGGCGACGGAGCGCTGGAGTTTGCCGACGCGGTCGTGGACGCCTGCAACGAGAAGAACGACTTCAAGCTCCTCTATGACCTGACCACGCCGCTCCGGCAGCGCATCGAGCTGATCGCCAAGGAATGCTACGGCGCGGACGGCGTGGACTATACGCCCGAGGCCGAAGCCAAGGCCAAGAAGATGGAGACCGATCCGGAGATCGCCAAGCTCGGCACCTGCATGGTGAAGACGCACCTGTCGCTCACCGACAACCCGAATCTGAAAGGCGTGCCCAAGGGCTGGCGCCTGCGCATCCGCGATATCCTGACGTACAAGGGCGCGGGCTTCGTGGTCCCCGTGGCAGGCACCATCACGCTCATGCCCGGCACCGCATCCGACCCGGCATACCGCCGCGTGGACGTGGATACGGAGACCGGGAAGGTGAAGGGCGTGTTCTAAGTACACAGTACCGCGTACCAAGTACAGAGTACAAAGCGCAAAGGCCCGTGCCGGATATCCGGTACGGGCCTTTTTCATTGCCGAGAAGGCGCGAATCCGAGACCTGAAATTTAAACATCGTTAACCAGCTTGTCATCGGCGATGCATCGTGCGGTATGTATTCTCGTTGTTCCAACAAAAAGCCTCTATCGTAATCCGATAGAGGCTTTGCTGTTAATCACAAAGACGACATTGTTTCCCCCGCTTCAATCATGCGGGGGCAGGCTTTCTTGCGCTTTAGCAATGACAGTCTGAAGCGCTACTTCTTCCTCGCCGGCGGTTCGTCGGCGCTCTTGGCCGGCAGCTGGGAATCGTGCAGGACGAACTCGTGGATCGCCGCCGCTGCCTTGCGGCCCGCGCCCATGGCGGAGATGACCGTGGCGGAGCCGGTGACGATGTCGCCGCCGGCATAGACGCCCCGGAGGCTCGTCTTGCCCGTTTCCTCGTCGGCCACGATGTACTTGTGCTTCGTCACCGTGAGGTTCCGCTCGCTCTGGGCGATCAGGGGATTGGCGCCTGTTCCTACGGCGATGATCACCACGTCCGCCTTCACCTGGAATTCCGATCCTTCGATGGGTTTCGGCTTCTTCCTGCCCGAGTCGTCCAGCTCGCAGAGGTCCATGCGCACGCATTCCACGGCGGTCACGTGCCCGTTGTCGCCGCCCAGGATCCGCACGGGGTTGGAGCAGAGCTCCATGTTGATGCCCTCCTCCAGCGCGTGATGCACCTCTTCCTTGCGCGCCGGGAGCTCGGCAAGCGAGCGGCGGTAGACGAGCGATACTTCCTCGGCGCCCAGCCTGAGCGCAGTGCGCGCCGAATCCATGGCCACGTTGCCGCCGCCCACGACCACGATGTGCGAGCCCTGCTTCACCGGCGTGTCGTACTCCGGGAACTGGTAGGCGCGCATGAGGTTGATGCGCGTCAGGAACTCGTTTGCCGAATAGACGCCGTTCAGGTTCTCGCCGGGGATGTTCATGAACCGCGGCAGGCCCGCGCCCGTGGCGATGTAGCAGGCGTCGAACTGCTGCCGGATCTCCTCGATGGTGATGAGCTTGCCGATCACGGCGTTGGTGACGATGGTGACGCCCATGCGCTTCAGGAGCTCGATCTCCCTGGCCACGATCGCCTTGGGCAGCCGGAACTCGGGGATGCCGTAGACCAGGACGCCGCCCGCCTCATGCAGGGCCTCGTAGATCGTGACGTTGTGGCCGAGCTTGGCCAGGTCGTAGGCGCAAGTAAGGCCTGACGGGCCGCTGCCCACGATGGCCACGCGCTTGCCCGTCGATGCCGCGGTCTCGGGCACCTGGACCGAGCCCTGGCTCCTGTCCCAGTCAGCCACGAACCGCTCGAGCCGGCCGATGGCGACGGGATCGAACTTCTTCGCCAGGGTGCAGAACTTCTCGCACTGGTTTTCCTGGGGGCAGACGCGGCCGCAGACCGCTGGGAGGAGGTTCGCTTCCTTGATGGTCTCGATGGCGCGCTTGAAGTCCTTCTGTCGCACCGCGGAAATGAACCGGGGGATGGGCACGCCCACCGGGCAACCGGTGACGCAGAGCGGCTTCTTGCACTGGAGGCAGCGGCCTGCTTCCTGCGCTGCCTGCTCTTCGGAGTAGCCGAGCGCCACCTCGCCGAAATTCCTTCTGCGTTCCTGGGGAGGCTGCTCGGGGATCGGGGTCTTCTTGGGGCTGATCTTTTGGGGTTTCGGTGTTTCCATGGAAGAATCCAAGAGAACGTTGGTGACAGCTCAACGTCAAAGAATGTCTTTTATTTTGTCATCCGAACGCAGCGAAGAATCTTGATTACTCGCACACCACGCCGGCGTGCTTTGTCTTCCATTGCTCAAAGGAGTGCTTTTGTTCGGGAATATACTTCCGCTGCCGGTTCATGAGCACGTCCCAGTCCACCAGGTGGCCGTCGAACTCGGGGCCGTCGGTGCAGGCGAACCTGGTCTCGCCGCCTACCGTCACGCGGCAGCCGCCGCACATGCCTGTGCCGTCGACCATGATGGGATTCAGGCTCACCACGGTCTTTGTTCCCAGGGGCCGCGTCGTTTCCGCCACCGCCCGCATCATCACCACCGGGCCGATGGCGATCACGAGGTCCGCCGGCGCCTGCTCGAGTTCGGCCTTGAGTGCATTGGTGACCAGGCCCTTGATGCCCTTGCTGCCGTCATCGGTTGCCACGAGCACGCGGTCGCAGACCGACAGCATCTCCTTTTCGTAGATCAGGAGATCCTTGGACCGGGCGCCCATGACGGTGACCACCTCGCTGCCCGCATTTTTGAAGGCTTTTGCGATGGGATAGAGAGGCGCGGTGCCGAAGCCGCCGCCCACGAGCACGACCTTTCCGGCCTTCTCGATCTCCGTGGGATTCCCCAGGGGGCCGCAGAGGTCCAGCACATCCTGGCCGGGTTGCATGGCCGTGAATTCGGCGGTCGTCTTGCCCACGGCCATCACGATGAGGCTGATGGTCCCTCCGTCAGCATCGATATCAGCCAGGGAGAGGGGAATGCGCTCGCCTTTGTCATGCAGCCGCACGATCACGAACTGACCCGGCCGGGCCTTCTTCGAGATCAGGGGAGCTTCGATGCGGAAATAGAACACATCGGGAGCGCGAAGCAGCCGTTTTTCTTTGATCAATGCCATAAGGAGTGGAATGGTGCTCTGTTTCTCGGGGATTCCAGGCGGGGAAATACCTTATCCCATCAGCCTGTTCATGCTACCACAGACTATCCGGTGATTCCAGCGTTTTCTGGCTTGTGTCCGCGCTTCGAGATTCGGCTTGCCCGGTCAGGTTGAAACACTATATAATCGAAACGCATTAAAAGCAGTACAAAGTACAGCGTACAATGTACAAAGGGTAAAGACAAATCGGTCCGAATAACAATGAAGCGTATTCTGATCGGCATATTCCTGGGAGCCTGGATTTTCCTTCCCGCTCTTGTCCTTGCCGCATCATGCGACGAGGTGATCCCCGCATGGAACGCGAAGCTCGCAAAGTCCGTTGATGCGCAGGAGCTGATCGGGATCGTGAGAAGCCTGAACAGCTCGGACAACAAAAAACTGCCGCCCAAGTTCGTCACCAAGCGGCAGGCAAGGGAAGCGGGCTGGAAGCCGGGAAAGGATCTGTGGTCCGTCAAGGCGCTCAAGGGATCGAGCATCGGCGGGGACCGGTTCGCGAACCGCGAGGCACGGCTGCCGGAGAAGCATTGGCGCGAGGCTGATTTGCACTACCGGGGAGGCCGCCGGGGAGCGGAGCGGATCGTTTTCTCGCGGGACGGAAAGCGGTTCGTGACCGTGGATCATTACCGAACATTTACGGAGGTGCCTGCATGCCGGTAATTCTCTGCGTTTTGGACGGCACGGCGGTTCGTTCGCTCGAGGATTTCTATGATCAGCTGGCGGCCCGGCTTCCTTTGCCGGAACATTTCGGCAGGAACCTCGATGCGCTCTGGGACGTTCTGTCAACGGAGATCGAGGGCCCTTTCGAGATCGCCTGGAAGAATTCACACGCCTCGCGGAAAGCAATGGGCCCCGATTATGACCGGGTGCTGAAGCTGCTCCAGGATCTCAAGCAGGAGCGAAAGGATTTCCGTCTGAAGATCGAGCCCTGACGCTCGATCAGCCGCAACGTGGCAGGGTCAAGAGCGGCGGCGGGAGCCGGAGGTTCTTGACAAATCTTCCTGATTGTCTTAGTCTGTTCACTCCAATGAATCCCATTTGCATAGTAGACGACGAAGCTTCCATCGGGAAGACCATCGTGGGCATCCTGACGGACGAGGGGTACCAGGCCCGCGTCTTTGCCGATGCCGAGAGCTTCTGGCAGCAGGTCGATGCGCTCAAGCCGTCGCTCGTGCTGCTCGACGTGTGGCTCCCCGGCATGGACGGCATGCAGCTCCTGAAGCGGCTGCAGGAGCGCTTTCCCCAGCTTCCCGTGATCATGATGAGCGGCCACGCGGGCATCGAGTCCGCGGTCGCCGCCATCAAGGCGGGCGCCTACGATTTCCTCGAAAAGCCGCTCCATCTCGAGGTCCTGCTCGACAAGGTGGCCTCGGCCATCAAACACCGGCCCGCAAGCCGCGGCGCGAACCTGCCCTCGGACACACGGCTCGAAATCGTGAACACGGACCTTGAGGTTCCCGCAGGCGCCGTGGAGGTGGTCGACTCGCCGGAGCCGCAGCGCACACTCAGGGGCAACATGGTCCTGAACGGGATCGGGCTCCTCTCCGGCAGGAACACGGGGATCATCCTCTCTCCCCTGGGCGCGAACGAGGGGATCGTTTTTCAGACCCTCGACGGCCAGACCATCCGTGGCCATATCACATCCCTGGAGGACTATGCCCAGGCCGGCACCTCCAAGACCTTCTCCGCCAATTCGACGACCCTGGACAACGGCAGGCGGCGGGTGCGCACCGTGGAGCACCTCATGGCCGTCCTGTCCATGTACGGCATCACCAATGTGCTGATCAAGGTGGACGAGGAGATCCCGAACGTGGACGGCTCTGCAAGGGATTTCTGCAAGCTCATCGAGGAGGCCGGGATCGTGGAGCAGCAGGCGCCGACCAAGATCGCCGTCATCCGCCGAAAGATCGGGTTTGGCACCGAGGCGCAAAAGGAAAAGCATCTCTACGCCGAGCCCTTCGACGGATTCGAGGTCACCATGCGCGTCGATTACCCGCTGCCCATCGGCGAACAGTCCTTCACCTTCAACCCCGCGCGATTATCCTTTGCCAAGGAAATCGCTCCGGCCCGTTCCTTCAACACCTTCGAGAACATCGAGATGGCGCAGAAGCTCGGCAAGGTGGGGGGCGGGTATCTCCATTCGCACATTATCATGTACGACGGCAAGGTGATCAACACGGAGCTCCGCTTCCCCGACGAATTCGTGCGCCACAAGATCCTGGACATCATCGGCGACCTCTACCTCCTGGGGCTCCCTCTCAAAGGCCGCATAACCGCCAACATGACCTCCCACGGATATAATCAGGCGCTGGTGCAGCGCATCTACCAGGCGCTGCCGGCCGGGGGGAGTTGAACCGGGCCTTGCCGCTCGGCGGATCGCGAACGCATCGTTGAACAGAGAAAGCCCGCGCTTCAGTTGAAGCGCGGGCTTTTGCACTTGTGGAACGCGGGGGGATGCTATATAGTATATCGCAATGAAGATCTGCCATGCCTGCAACAGGGAGCTTTCCCTGGGCCGCGAGATCGGCAGGAAGGATGAATGCCCCTTCTGCAACGCGGATCTGCACTGCTGCAGGAACTGCCGCTTCTTCGATAGGGCCGCGCCCCGGCAGTGCCGGGAGCCCCAGGCGGACCTGGTGCGGGACAAGGAAAAGGCCAACTTCTGCGACTATTTCCAGTTCGCCGAAAGGAACGCGGAAGCGGGCGGCTCCGCCGAGGCGGACCGTACGCGCACTGCCCTGGATGCCTTGTTCAAAAAATGACCGTCGCATCGAATTCGGCACGAATGCATGTTCAAGCTTGATCGAAAATCCATCCTCCAGCTCGTCGCGATCGCGTTCCTCCTGACCGGCGGGACCTACCTGCTCTATTCCTTCGGACTCATCGACCTGTTCCTGGACCGCCACCGGATGCTCAAGTTCATCCGCGACCACCGGGCCTATGCTGCCATGCTCTTCATCGGGCTCCAGGCGCTGCAGGTCGTCGCCGCGCCCGTTCCGGGCGAGGTCACGGGATTCGTGGGCGGGTATTTCTTCGGGAACTTCTGGGGAATCGTCTATTCCACGATCGGCCTGACCATCGGCTCCTGGGCGGCGTTCCTGCTTGCCCGGGCGCTGGGAAGGCACCTCGTCGATGTTTTCGTCAAACCCGATGTGATCAAGCGCTACGACTACGTGATGAAGCACAAGGGGCTGTTCCTGGCTTTCCTCATGTTCCTGATCCCCGGGTTTCCCAAAGACATCCTTTGCTACATCCTGGGCCTGGGGAACATGGGACAGCGCGAGTTTTTGCTCGTATCGACCACCGGCAGGTTGTTCGGCACGGCGCTGCTCACGCTGGGCGGCACGTTCTTCCGCGACCAGCGGTACGGAGCCTTCTTCACCGTGATCAGCATCGGGATCACCGCAGTGCTTGTCGTCATGGTTTACCGCGAGGAAATCGAGGGCTGGTTCCGGAAACTCCGGCTCCGTCAGCATCGTGAAACGCGGGCAAAGCGGCAGAAGAGGAACGGCGGGGAAGGGGACGATTCCCCGAATGAGCCGTAGGGAAATACGTGACGAGAGACGAGAGACAACCGGGCCGACGGCAGTAACCGTCGGCCCTTGCTGTTTCCGCTTCCTGCTCCTTACACGCCGCGGCGCTCGGTGGCCCGGCGGTCGGTGGGAAACGCGGCGGTGCGGTCCTTGTACCGCCGCGTGATGATCTCGCAGACCTCCTCGGGCTCCTCGACGATGTGCAGGAGGTCGAGGTCGGCCTTGTCGATATTTCCCATTTCGAGCACCGATGATCCCATCCAGTCGAGCATGCCCTGCCAGTACTTCCTGCCCACGAGGATGACGGGGAAACTGCGGATCTTCTTCGTCTGGATCAGCGTGAGCGCCTCGAAGAGCTCATCCATGGTCCCGTAGCCGCCGGGGAAGATCACGTAGCCCACCGCGTACTTCACGAACATCAGCTTGCGCACGAAGAAGTATCGGAACTCGACCTTGATGTCCTGGTAAGGGTTGGGGTGCTGCTCCATGGGCAGCGCAATGTTCAGCCCGACGGAGATGCCGTTGCCCTGCTGCGCGCCCTTGTTCGCCGCTTCCATGATCCCCGGCCCGCCGCCGGAGATGACCGTAAAGCCGGACCGCGCGAGGTTTTCAGAAACTTTCGCGCATTTGGCGTAGTATTCCGAATCGGGCTTGAGCCGGGCGCTGCCGAAGATGGTCACCGCCGGACCGACGCCATTCAGGGCCTCGAATCCTTCGACGAGCTCCGCCATGATGCGGAACACCCGCCAGGTATCGGATTTCGCAAGATCTTCCATGAACACACTGCTCCTTCCTTGTGCGATGATGGTTTGTCGCTGCCAGGACCGGACAGGGGATCACCAGGAACGGAAGCGCAGGGGACGAGGGCGAACAGGAAGGCCTTCTCGGTTGCAGCGCGTCGGGAAGCTCTGGTGCGGCCGCGTACGGTCGCGGGACAGTCGATATTAGTTCAGTGTTGCCCGTGGCCGGAGTCCGGATGGCCGTACTCCTCCCGGTAGATGCGGACGAAGACCGTGAGCAAGGTCACGACCAGCGGGCCGAAGAGGATGCCGAGCACGCCGTAGACCTTGAGACCCCCCAGGATGCCCAGAAAGAGCAAAAAGACGGGGATCTTCGCCTTCCGGCCGATCAGGAGCGGCTTCAGGAAATTGTCGGGCAGGCTTACCAGCACCGTGCCCCAGATAAGCAGAAGGAGCGCCGCCAGCTTGCTCCCGGCAAGGTAGAGATAGAGCGCGCCTGGCAGCCAGACGATCGCAGCGCCGCCTACGGGAAGGAGCGCGAGGACCGCGGCAAGAAAGCCCCAGAACACGGGGAAGGAAATGCCGAAGACCGCGAATCCGATGCCGGTCATGATGCCCTGGAGAAGCGCGATCAGGAACACGCCGTTGATCACGCCCGAGAAGGTGTCGAGGAACCTTGCCGCGATGGCGTCGCGCTGGCTCGCGGTAAAGGGGAGAACGCCGGCAATGGCGGTGTAGTACGCTTCGCCGTCGCGGAAGAAGAAGAACAGGGCGATGAGCATGATGAAGAGGTTCGCCACGAGCAGCAAGCTGTTCTTCACGATGGCGCCGAGCTGCGTTGCCAGGCCTGAGGTGATATCATTCAGCCCTTTTATCAGCACGCCCTTGACGTCCACGTCGATGAGCAGCGGGTGATGCTGGAGCCGGTCGAGGAAGGGCAGGGCGAGGGTATTCCAGGTCTCCGTCAGTTTGCCGGACTGGACGAGATCCGTGGTCCACCGGTAGAAATCCACTGCCTGGCCCGCCAGGATCGTGAGGATGAAGATCGCCGGGCCGATGATCATGACGAAGGCGCCCGCGGTCATGATGCCTGCGGCAAGCGATGCACGGCCGCGCACGAGCCTGCGCACGCGGCGATGCACGGGGCTGAGCGCCAGGGTCAACAGCGCGGCCCAGAGGAGGGCCGAGGAAAAGGGCGACAGGATCCGGAAGAGCTGGTAGAGCAAAAAGAGCAGCAGCGCGAAAAACACGCCGGCGAAAATGTGCTCCTGCGTCAAGGGCGACTGTCGGGTCATGGGCGCTCCTTCCGCCGTACGGCCCTGGCCTCAGCAAGGCGGACAGCAAGCGTGACGGCCTCAGCAAGGCTGGCGGGATCGGCGACGCCCTTGCCTGCGATGTCGTAGGCGGTCCCGTGGTCCACCGAGGTGCGGACGATCGGGAGCCCCACGGTCACGTTGACGGCGCGGCCGAAGGCGAGCATCTTGAGCGGCGCAAGCCCCTGGTCGTGATACATGGCGACGACGATGTCGAAGAAGCCGTTCCGCGCCTTGTAAAAGAGGGTGTCCGCAGGGATGGGGTCGCTGGCATCGATGCCCTCGCCGCGCGCCTCGAGCACGGCTGGCAGGATCTCGGCAAGCTCTTCGTTGCCGAACAAACCGCCTTCGCTGGCGTGGGGGTTCAGGGCGGCGACGCCGATGCGCGGCCGGGCGATGCCGAGGTCCTGCATGGCGCGATGGGCAAGATGGATTGTTTTGAGCACCTGTGCCCGCGTGATCAGCCGGGGCACATCCTGGAGCGCGTGGTGAATCGTGACCAGGATGAGCGTAAGCCCGCCGCCCACGAAGAGCATGCCGAACTCCTTCGCCTTCGTGAGGTGCGCGAGGAGTTCGGTGTGGCCGCCGAAATTGAAGCCAGCGGCGTTCATCATTTCCTTGCTGATCGGCGCGGTCACAACTGCAGAGGCCTCGTCCCGGAGCGCGTATTCAGCGGCGCGGGTAATGTATTCCACCACGGCCCTGCCCGATGCTGCGGTCGGTCTGCCCCAGGCGTGCTTCCTGAGGTCCACGTTGTCCAGGTTGATGATATCCATTCTGCCGACGGTCGGTTCGGCCTCCGCGGGCCGGGCAATGATCCGCAGGGAGATCCCGAGCTTCAGTTCGGCGACGATCTTCTCCATGATCTTGGCGCTGCCGATCACCACGGGCGCACTGGAAACGAACGCAGCCGGGCTGTCGAAGAGCTTGGCGATGATCTCGGGGCCGATGCCCGCGGGATCGCCCATGGTAATGGCGATGACCGGTTTCATAGGGGGAACTCTTCCCGCGGCGTTCTTGTTTCCGCCACGATCCGGTAGAGCGAATCCGCCGCAACGGGTCTGCGGTCTGCCGGAACAACAAGAACCTCGACCACGATGGCCCGCGATGCGTAGCGGACCTCGATGCGGTCGCCGGGCCGGATCTCCGTGGCAGGCTGGCCCTCCCGGCCGTTCACGAGTACGCGTCCGGCGTCGCAGAGCTCCTTGGCAAGGGTCCTGCGTTTGATCAGGCGGCTCGTTTTCAGGTACAGGTCGAGGCGCACGGGTTATTGTAGCGTAAACAACGATGATTGACAACGGGAAAGCGGCGCCAGGAGCGTTTTATCGCCTGTTTTTGGCGATCATCAGGGCCTCCCGGGCCTTGAGAAGGTGCGTGATCGCTTCGTTCATGGGCGCGGAAAGCCCTTCCTCCCTTGCGAGCCTGACGATGGCGCCGCTTAAGGCGTCGATCTCGATCCGCTTGCCCGCCTTCAGGTCGTAGTACATGGAGGGGTAGTGTTTTGCCGTGGGCGGGACGAGCCGGGTATAGAAGTGCTCCCGGTACTCTTCGGCGGTTTTCCAGTTCAGGGGGATGCGGTGGGCCTTGGCAACGAGGAACATTTCGTCGATGATGTCGTTCATGAGCTTGTGCGCATCGGGCGTTGCGGCGAGCTCGCCGTAAGAGCATTCGAGGATGGCGCCCAGGGGATTGAGCACGGTATTGTAGAGGATCTTGTCCCAGAGCAGGCTCGTGATCTTCGGCTCGTATTCCGTGGGAATGCCGGCTTCCGTGATCTGCTTGCAGATGAGCGTAACGCGGTCCTTGGGCACGGCGTTCTGGGGCTGGCCCATCCGGACGGCGTCGGCGATGACCGTGACCTCGGCCCTGCCGGGCGCCGGCAGCTTGACGCCGAAGATGACCCGCGAGAGGAGCGTATGCTCCGGCCCCACGATGGAGGAGGCGATCTCGTAGTTGCCGTAGCCGTTCTGCGCGTTGATGACCAGGGTGTCCGTGCTCACGAGCGGCGCGATCTCCGCTGAAGCCGTTGCCGTGTCGAATGATTTGACGGTGAGGAAGATGAGGTCGAAGCGGACTTTCTTGATCGGCTCGATGTCCGCGTGAATGCCGTCCAGCACCGCCTCATGGTCGCCCCAGATGCCGGTAACCGTCACACGCCGGTCCTGCAGTTCGTCCAGGTATTTTTTCCGCGTCAGCGCGTGCACCGTGTGGCCGGCCTTCTTGAGCAGGCACGCATAGACCGTGCCGAGCGCTCCGAGGCCGGTGATCAGGATGATCATAGTGTTCTCTCCGGATGTTCGAGGCAGCGGGTCATCGGCGGACAGCGCGCAGACGACCGTTTGCTTCCTCAATTATATCCCGAAACCCGGTGACAAGACGGTCTGTGGCATTCCGAATGTATCGGGAAAGGTCCTCGGCGAGTCCGGGGGGCAGTTCATGCTCGTCCAGGATGCGCGGCAGGCCGGCGGCGTCGATCAGCACATCCACGGCCAGATCCCGCCAGACGAAACGTTCGGCTGAAAGAACGATGTTGTCGGCGATGTTGAAGTAATAGATCCTTTTGCCGATGCGGTCCAGGTCCCAGAGATAAAGCGTGTAGGGCCGGTCTTCCCAGAAGAGGGCATCGGTAACATCACAGGAAGGAGGCGGACGTCCCGGATCACATATTCCCGGTCGATCACATGCCGCAGCATGCCGAACCGCGGTTCGAGATGCAGCAGCTCGCACGCATACACCTGGGTTGTGCCCGAGAGGGTGTGCTTGATTTCCCGGCAGTATGTCATAGGGGCTGGGGCCGCTGCTGCTCCACGACGACCGCGGTTCCGTAGGCAAGCACCTCGGTCACCCCAGCGGCAACTTCGTTCGCATCGTAGCGCATGCCGATGACCGCGTTGGCGCCCATTTCCGCCGCATGTCCGATCATGAGGCGAAAGGCGTCAGCCCGCGCCTTTTCGCACAGCGCCGTGTAGATCGTGATGTTCCCGCCGAAGAGCACCTGGATCGACGCGCCGATGTTGCCCACGATGCTGCGGGACCGGACCACGATGCCGCGGACCACGCCGAGGTTCTTCGCGATGCGATGGCCGGGCAGCTCGAAGCCCGTGGTGACGAAGGAAGAAGAGATCATGGGTACGCTCCTGCGGTCAAGATAGGCAAAGCTTAAAGAATATTTCGCGCGCTGTCAAGGAACGGTTGCGGTCCCGGCGATGTCCCGTTCGCAGGCGGAGAGCCGGGTTGCAGGAGAATGCAGTACCTTGCCATGCAGCTTTTCCCCGGAATTGCGGGACAACATCTGCTACACTCAGGATATGCCTGAATCATGCGTGGTGAAAGGAGAAGAATCATGAAAGTATTGCCGGTTGTCATTGCAGTGCTGGTCTGCGCATTTCTGCTTTCGGGCTGCTTCTATGCCCATGTGACGACGCCCCTGGATCGGAATGTGGACAAGACGGTGCTCGGGGCCAAGACGGGCAAGGCCGACTCGCAGTCGGTTCTCTGGGCGGTTGCCTGGGGCGACGCGGGAACAGCGGCTGCGGCGAAGAACGGCGGGATCAACACGGTGAACCACATGGATCATGAGCTCCTGAGCGTGTTCTTCGGCATCTACACCCGGTCCACGACGATCGTCTACGGCGACTGAGGGAGGGAAGAGCCATGAAACGCGCGAGTCTCATGATCCTGGCCGCTGCGGCGCTGCTCCTCTCCGGCTGCATCTACGTGCATACCGTCGAGCCTCTCACCACGGACATGCACGCGACGCCGATGTCGAGCTACGAGAAGAAAGGCACGCTGCAGCTCATCACCTTCCCGCCCTTTGCCGGCAGCTACCGGCTCGTTGCCTGGGGCAACGCCGCAATCGGCGAAGTGGCGAAGAAGGAAGGGATGAGTGAGATCTACTTCGCCGATGTGGAGACCTTCAGCATCCTGCGGGTCTGGAACCAGTATACGGTGCATGTGTACGGGAAGTAGCGAAGAGTAGAGAAGGGAATGATGAAGGGATGGCACATGGCATCCCTTTTTATTCGGATTGTCTCAAACAGAATGGTTCACTCAGCAGGACAATCGGTCGTTGCCACCTTTCTTGCTTGCCCGAAGAAAGGTGGCGCCAAAGAAGGGCACCCGGCGAAAATCCTTCACGGAGTCTCGGTCGTCCTCGGTACATTTCGGAAACTCGCCCTCTGGGCTCAGACAGTCCGAAATGTTTAATCCTCGTCCTCGGTCGCCTGCCTGGATTTTCGCATGGGGACTTCGAAACTCTGAACCTGCATGTTTCTTCACGCTGGGAATCTCCGCATCGCCCGCTGGTGGGCTTTCTCCGCTTCCTTCTCGCGGCTTCTCAGCGGCGCGTTCGTTTCGAGCGAGTTCAAGAGACTTCTGGAAGCCTTGGCAACGGCATCGACAGCCGCAAGAAAAGCCGGTTCGTTCGCTTTCGACGGCTTTTGGAAACCGCTTACCTTTCGGACAAATTGCAGCGCAGCAGCCCGGATTTCCTCATCCGTCACCGGCGGATCGAAATTGAACAGCACCTTGATGTTCCTGCACATGGGTTCTCTCCGTTCGAGCTACGATGATAAAAGCATACCACGATGCA
>JAKAHZ010000031.1 GCA_021814615.1 Nitrospirota bacterium
CACGGGTCATCGGTCGTCTGCTTGAGTCCGAGGGAAATCTTTTGCTTCTCCCGGTCGAATTTGAGCACTTTTGCCAGAATCCGATCGCCCGGCTTGATAACCTCCGACGGGTGTCCAATGCGTCCCCAGGACATGTCCGTGACGTGGATCAGTCCGTCAATGCCGCCAAGATCGACGAAAGCGCCGTAGTCCGTAATGTTCTTCACCGTTCCGGAGACGACGGCACCTTCCGCGAGCGTCGCCGCAAGCTTTTCCCGCTGCAGCTTCATTTCGCTGTCGAGAATGGCGCGGCGGGACATGACGATATTGCCGCGTCCTGAATTCATCTTGATGATCTTCATTTCGAGGGACTGACCGATGTACCGGTCGAGGTCCTTCACCGGCCTGCTGTCGATCTGCGATCCCGGCAGGAATGCCGGAACACCGATATCCACGGTCAGCCCCCCCTTGATCTTGCCGATGATCTTTCCGCGGATCGGCGTTCCGTTCTGATAGGCGAGGTTCAAATCGTCCCAGGCCTGCAGTTTCCGGGCCTTGTCGCGAGACAAGACAAGATTGCCCCGCGAATCCTCGGCTTCGTCGATGTAGACTTCCAGTTCGTCGCCAGCCTTGAGCGCGGAGATTTCGTCGGGAGAGAACTGTTCGATGGGAATGATGCCATCGGACTTGAATCCGAGATCGAGAATAACCGCGTTTGTCTGGACGCGCAAGATGCGCCCCCGGACGATCGTGCCTTTTTGAAAGCTCTTCAGCGATTCGCTGTACAGTTTCTCGAACTCGCTTTCTCCTTCAGTCCCGCCTGCATCATCCTGTTCATTTTCCTCGTTGCCCATGATCATGAAACTGCCTACCCTCCTGCGCTATATATGCTGCCTGCATGCTGATCGGACCGGCGTTATCCTATGGTCCGCAGCCTTGCAAGAATGGCTTCGATAACCCATCCCGGCGTCGATGCACCCGCGGTAACCCCGACTCTTTCCGCACCGGAAAACCATTCGGGCAGAAGTTCGTCGGCAACCTCGACATGATACGTCGGTTTTCCCGACTCCCTGCAGAGCGAGACGAGCCGTCCCGTGTTCGCGCTGTTCCTTCCTCCCACGACGATCATCACGTCCACCTGGGACGCAAGAACCTTCGCCGCATCCTGGCGCTCCTTCGTCGAGCTGCAGATGGTATTAAAGACCTTTAACTCCTTGGAAAGACGGAGTAATCTTAGCACAATTTCCGAGAAATTGCCATACGATTGCGTGGTCTGCGCCACAACGCCGATCTTCCCTGCAAAGCGCATGGTTTCGATCTCGTCCGGCGTTTCAATGATGACTGCGTTCTCCCCGGCATATCCCACGATACTTTGCACCTCGGGGTGTTGTTTCTCACCGACAACGACCACCTGATAGCCTTCCTTGCTCAGGCTTTCCGCATGCTTTTGCGCTTTGGCAACGAAAGGACAGGTCAGATCGATGATGTTCAGCCCCTTTTCGCGCGCGCGCAGAAGAATATCAGGCGGAACGCCGTGGGAACGAATGATCAGGGAATCGCCCGCCGGCAACCCCGAAAAATCGTTGACCGTGTCGACCCCTGCATCGCGCAGCCTGGCCACTTCCTGGGGATTGTGGATGAGCGGGCCCAGGCAATGGACTTTGCCCTCTCCTCCGGCCTTGAATGCCGTATTGATGGCGCGCTGGACGCCGAAGCAGAAACCGGCTTTATCTGCAAGAATGATCTGCATGGCTCACTGTTTTCGCGTGATCGTACGGAGGATCGTCTGGACAACCTCTTCGATGGTCATCGCGCTGGAATCGATGTATTCGGCGTCCGCTGCCCTGCGCAGAGGCGCATGTTCACGGTTGCTGTCCTGCAGGTCCCGAGCGCGTATCTCCTCGGTGATCGGAGCAAGCTCGACGGACATGCCTTTGGCCTTCAGTTCCGCATAGCGCCGCCGCCCCCGCTCCTCCGGGCTCGCGTCAAGATAGAACTTCGCATCGGCGCGAGGAAACACGACGGTACCGATATCGCGTCCGTCCATGACCACGCCTCCATTGGCGCCCAGGTTCCTCTGCAATGTAAGCAGGCGGGCACGGACGGAGGGAGACGCGGAAACAGCCGACGCCATCATCCCCATCTCAGGGGTCCGTATCTCGCCCGTCACATCCCGGCCGTCTACATAGACGCGCTGTCCATCGGCGTCGTAACCGATCGTCACCTCGGTCCTGATGCAAAGCTCCGCCAGAGCCCGCTCATCGCGCGGGTCAACGCCTTCCAGCTTCGCCTTCCAGCCGATGGCCCGGTACATGGCGCCGGTGTCGATATAGGTATACCCGAGCCCCCGGGCGATCAGCTTCGCGATCGTGCTTTTTCCCGCTCCCGACGGTCCGTCGATGGCAATAACCAGCTTTTTCGTTCCCATGGAGAGAAACCCCGAATGGCACCGGGTCTGTGGGTTATTTAAAATCCTTTCCCGTCAATTTCTTGTACGCCGCGAGAAGACGCCCGAACGCCTGGGGGTTGGTGGTCGTCTTGAGCATATCCGAAATGGGAGCAGCAGCACGCTGGTCTCCGAGATCGGCAAGCGCCTCCCCCACCTCGGCTTCAATGTTTTTCCTCTTTTCCTTGTCATTTGCCAATTGCAGGAGCGGTTCCACCGCCCGCAGATCTTTTGCATCCCCAAGAGCCGAGACAATCGCAGCCATGCTCCGCTTTCCCGGCTCGGAAAGCAGCTGCAGAAGGTGGTCGGTGGCCCGCTTTTCCCTCATTTCGCCCAGAATACCGATGGCAAGAGATGAGACCTGTGGATCCGTATTGTCGGTCATTTTCACAAGGGTGCTGACCGGTTTCCATCCTGCCTTAACAATCGACCGGATAACCGCATCCTTTCGGATGGCATCAAGGCGGGAAAGAACTGTCGTCAGCTGATCCTGAGTATCCTCCTCGCGGTACAGCGACAAAGCGCGGGCCGAGGGGATACTCACTTTCACTTCCGGATCCATGATCCCCTGCATGAAAAAGGGAATGTACTTCGTATCTCCCAGGAGTGCCAGGCCGATCGCCGCTTCGCCCCGGACTTCTTCCACGCAAAAGATATCCCGGTACAAGTTTGCCAGCAACTCTGCCGCAGCGGGAATTTTCTTGTCAGACAGGTTCCTTAACGCTTCCGCACGGGCATCAACGGACAAGCGAAGATCGGCGCCACGGATCGCATTCGCCATGGCCTGGGGATCCTGGATCTTGAATATCAACTGTGCAAATGCGGAAAGTCCATCCCAGGATTTCAGCCCGAATAAACCCTGCAGCGACGCCACATCTGCGGGCACCGGCCAAACGGAGATGGTGACGAACCGCGGCGGAAGCACAGGCCGTTTAAATCCCGAAGGCCGGTCATCCTTCACGACAAGCTGGAACGTATTTTCCTTCTTCAGAGGAACGATGCCCGCGATAAAGGGATAGGGATATTTTCCATCCGCCAGGAGTTTCTCCCCGTTCATCGTCAGTTCTATCCAGTCCGACTGTTCGTAGGGCTTATCGCCGTTCTGCACTTTGATGAGATAGATGCCATCCGTCGCGGAAAACGACGCCGTATAGCGGTTCGGCACGCCATACCGGTCCTTCACGTTATAGGTTGTCGGCCCGAATACGGCCTGGTCAACGGCGGCCGCTGTTCCCTGAAGCGTGACGAGACACAGAAACAGCATGGTGATCAACCCTATAGTTCGCATATTGTTCTCCTTCTCTACGAAATGCCGTATGCTGCCTGGACAAAGGTACGCTCAAAGCCGGGGAATGACGTGTCGATCCATGCCGTATCCCTGACCGTCGTCATGCCTTCCGCCACCAGCCCGGCGACAGCCAGCGACATGGCAATACGGTGATCCCCGTGGCTTTCACAGACACTTCCCGAAAGCCGGTCTTTCCCCGCAATCTCCATACCGTCGGGCCGCTCCCGGATGACTGCGCCGAGCTTGGCCAGCTCACCCGCCACCGTGGCGATGCGATCCGACTCCTTCACGCGAAGCTCTGCGGCGTCGGAGATAACCGTAGTTCCCTCCGCGACCGCCGCAGCCACGGCAAGGACGGGGATCTCGTCGATGAGTCGCGGAATATCCTCTCCGCCGATGCGGGTCGCCTTCAGCTTCCGGTGGCGGACCCGGATATCGGCAACCGGCTCGCCGGCCTGCTCCCGCGCGTTCAGCAGTTCGATGTCCGCTCCCATGCGCTGCAGCACATCGAGGATCCCCGTGCGCGTCGGATTGACACCCACGTTCCGGACCACGACATCCGATCCGGGGACCACCGCCCCTGCAACAAGGAAAAAAGCGGCAGACGAGATATCCGAGGGAATGACAAGGTCCGACAAAGGCGCAGAGAGGCGCTGTCCTCCGCGCAGACTGATGCGATTACCCTGCTCCTTGACCTCGACACCGAAGAAGCGCAGCATGCGTTCCGTGTGATCGCGGGATTTGTGGGGCTCCGTGACGGTTGTCACGCCGTCTGCAAAGAGCCCGCACAACAGGATCGCCGATTTGATCTGCGCGCTCGCCACCGGGCTGGCATACGCAATCGCCCTGCAGCCTGCTCCCGCTCCGTTGATGGCCAGGGGAGCCAGTTTCCCGCCCGCCCGGCCGTTGATCCCGGCGCCCATGCTCCGCAGCGGTTCCGCGATCCTTGCCATGGGCCGTTTACGCAGGTACTGGTCGCCGGTGAGGACGGAAAAAAAATCCTGCCCCGCCAGAAGCCCGGCCAGCAGCCGCATGCCCGTGCCCGAGTTGCCCATATCGAGGACATCGGCGGGTTCGGTCAGCCCCCGAAGTCCTCTGCCCCGGACCGTCAGGTTTCCTCCGCCCGAGTCCTCGATCGCCACCCCCAGGGCTCTCATGGCCCGGGCAGTGTGCATCGTATCCTCGCCGGTCAGGAATCCGCTGATCGCCGTCGTTCCCTCGGCGATACCCGAAAGCATCACGGCGCGATGGGACAAGGACTTGTCGCCCGGCGGGGTGAGTTCCCCCCGGAGGCCCCGGGAGGGCCGGATCGTAAGATCTCCCATGGCTACTGCATCCCCCGCCGCGCGTCGCTTGCCTGCTTGAAGAGACGCTCGATCTTCGCCCTGTCGCCCCGGTGGATCGCCTTCTTCATGCGGCTCAGCACGAATTGGTACCGGTCGATCATATCCACGACGTTCTTCGCATTGGCGAGGCAGATGTCCCGCCACATCTCGGGAGAGCTGGCCGCGATACGCGTAAAATCGCGGAAGCCGGCGCCGGAGAAATCGATATACTGGTCCTCACCCGCATTCAGTTCGGACACGGAGCACATCATCGCATAGGCGGCCACATGGGGAAGATGGCTCACTGCGGCGAAGACATGGTCATGACTCTCAGGCGACATCTCGACGATCGTTGCGCCCGCCGCCTGCCAGAGGCTCTTCACCGCATCCAGTGCTGTGCGGTCGGTCCGTTCCGTGGGCGTCACGATGCATCGTGCGTTCTGGAAGAGCGTTTCAACAGATTCGGCAACGCCGTGCTTTTCGCGGCCCGCGATCGGATGGGCAGGAACATAGTGAACACCGGCGGGAAGAAGCTGCTCGACGGTCCGCACCAGTCCGCCCTTCACGCTGCCCACGTCGGTCAGGATTGCGCCGGTCTTCAGATGCGGCCCGATATCGCGGACAATGGGTTCGAAGGTGCCCACAGGGGTTGCGAGAACAACGAGATCCGCCTGCTCCACGGCGCGGACGGAGTCCTGCCCCATATGATCGATCACCCCAAGCCGGAGCGCAAGCTCGAGCGTCTCGCGGCTGCGGCCCGCTCCGTGAATCTCGCGGGCCATGCCCCTTGCCTTCAGGACCTTGGCAAGCGACCCGCCGATCAATCCCACGCCGATAATAGTAACTTTATTGAATGTCATGATTGCAATGCGATCCGCACCAGAAAGGCGATCAGCACCAGGACAAACATGATGAGCGGCCAGAACTTCAGCAGCAGCTGCATCAGGGATTCACGGTCGAAGAGATCTCGTTTTTTACCATGCATATGTTCGTCAGACAACGTATCGGGTTGTCGCGCAGCATCAGGACACGCAAGAGGTCGAGACAACATTTTCGCCTTCTTGGTGCCTTCGTGTCTTCGCGGCGGACCCTGTCAGATCTCCCGGCCCACGGCCCGGGCAATGGGCCGAAGATCGTCCATCAATTGTTTGAATGCCGCCGGTTTCAGCGACTGTTCGCCGTCGCACAGGGCCTCTTCAGGGTTCGCGTGCACCTCGATCAGCAAGCCGTCGGCGCCTGCGGCTACCGCCGCTTTGGCCATGGGAGCAACGAGGTCCCGTTTGCCCACCGCATGGCTGGGGTCGACGATCACCGGCAGATGAGTCAGCTTTTTCAGCACCGGGATGGCCGCCAGGTCCAGGGTATTGCGCGTCTCGGTCTCGTAGGTGCGGATGCCGCGCTCGCAGAGGATGACCTGGTGGTTGCCCCCGGCCATGATGTACTCCGCCGACATCAGCCACTCCTTGATGGTGGCGGAGATGCCGCGTTTCAGCAGCACCGGCTTCTTGCAGAGCCCCACGTCCTTGAGGAGCCGGAAGTTCTGCATGTTCCGCGCGCCGATCTGGAGGACGTCGGCATGCTCGGCGATAAGCTGGATGTCCCGGGGATCCATGACCTCGGTGACGATGGGAAGGCCGGTCCGCTCTCTGGCCTCGACAAGATATTTGAGCCCCTCTTCCTCCAGGCCCTGGAACGCATAGGGCGAGGTGCGCGGTTTGAACGCTCCGCCGCGCAAGAGGTTCGCCCCGCCTTCCTTGACGCCTTTCGCGATCTCGACCATGAGCGTGCGGTTCTCCACGGCGCAGGGGCCTGCGATCACGGCGATCCGTCCGGCGCCGACCTCGACATTCCCGATCCGGACAATGGAGTTCTCCTTCCGGAAGTCCCTGCTCGCGAGTTTGAAGGGCTTCAGGATGGGCAGCACATTCTCCACGCCGGGAAACGCTTCGAGGGGAATGGAACGAAGCACGGCCTCATCGCCGATGGCGCCGACCAGCGTGCGTTCCACGCCCTTGGAGATGTGCGCCTGCAGGCCGAGATCGCGGAGTTTCTTGACGATGTGATCCAGGTCCGCGTCGGTCGCGTCCGGACGAAGTACGATGATCATGACGTTCCTTTCTTGTTCCCCTTACGCTTTCAGGATCGCTTCAAGTTCAGCGACGAACCGCTTGTTCTCGTCGGGCAGGCCGATGGTCACGCGCAGGCGCTTGCCGCCCATGGGCCGGATGATCACACCCTTCTTGAGGAGGCCGGCATAGAGATCCTTGCCGTCAAGTTGCGTTTCGAAGAGAATGAAGTTCGTCTCCGTCTGCACATAGCTCACGCCCAGACGGTCGAATTCGCGGTACAGGAGCTGTTTTCCTTCGTTGTTCAGCGTCACGGACTTCTCAACGTGCTTGCGGTCCGAGAGCGCAGCCAGCGCGCCGACCTGGCCCAGGGTGTTCGCATTGAAGGGCTGACGCACCTTGTTCAACAGCTCGGCGATCTCGGGGCGGGTGATGCCGTAGCCGATGCGCAGGCCCGCAAGGCCGTAGATCTTCGAGAAGGTCCGAAGCGCCAGGATGTTCTTCCCTTCCCGCAGGTAGTCGAGCGACTCGGGATAATCCGCTCGCGTCACATACTCGTAATAGGCTTCGTCCACGCAGACCAGCACGTGATCGGGGACGCTGCCCATGAACCGGTCCATCTCGGCCTTGGTATTCATCGTGCCCGTCGGGTTGTTCGGGTTGGCGACGAAAACCAGTTTCGTCTTCGGCGTAATCGCGGCTGCCATGGCGTCGAGATCGTGCCGGAGGTCCTTGCAGGGTACGATGACGTTCACGCCGCTCGCAGCCTGCGTGATCATCTTGTAGACCACGAAGGACGGATCGGCGGACACCACTTCGTCGCCGGGATTCACGAAGGTGCGCACCGCCAGCTCGATCAGTTCATTTGAGCCGTTGCCCAGGATCACCTGGTTCAGCTCGACATCCAGCTTCTTCGCCAGCGCCTGGGAAAGATAGAACCCGCTGCCGTCGGGATAACGGTTCAGGCCTTCCACAACCTTCTTGACGGCCGTGACAGCACGAGGCGACGGCCCCAGGGGGTTTTCGTTCGACGCAAGCTTGATGCTGCCGGTGATCCCCAGTTCCCTCTCCAGTTCCTCGATGGGTTTGCCGGGTACATAGGGGGAAATGTTCTTGATGTTGTCAGAGACCTGGATCATGTCAAAAGCTCCTTGCTCATGGTTGTACGGCCGGCGACGCCCGGTGCGTCTTGTATATCCGGCGTGCGGTCGTTCGGGATCAGCGATTACTTTTCGGATAGGAACCAAGGACCTTCAGGAACATGCAGTCCTGCTTGAGACGGTCGATGGCGGCAGCCACCTTCGGTTCCTCGATATGCCCCTCCATGTCGAGGAAGAAAACATAGTCCCAGATCTTCCTGCCCGACGGCCTGGCATCGAGGCGGTTCAGATTGATGGCCGCCTCCGCAAAGGGGGTCAGCATGGTATGGAGCGCGCCCACTTTGTCCTTGATCGAGAACATGATGGAGGTTTTATCATTGCCCGTCTTTCCCGGCGACTTCTTGGCGATGACCAGGAACCGTGTTACGTTGTGCGGGTTGTCCTCGATGCGCTTTGCCACGATCTGGAGACCATAGAGAATCGCCGCCATATCGCTGGCAATGGCTGCTGCCTCGGGATCATCCTTCGCCATCTCCGCCGCGCGCGCCGTGGAAGGAGCATCCATGATCGGGACTCCGGCCAGGTTCTTCTCGATCCACTGCCGGCACTGGCCCGGCACCTGCGGATGGGTGTAGACCTTGCGGATGTCCTCGATCTTGCCGGAGCGGCTCATCAGATTCTGCGACACTTCGAGCAGGATCTCGGCGTAGATCTTGAGGTCGGAATCGATAAAAGTATCGAGGGTGTAATTCACCACGCCCTCGGTCGAGTTCTCGATGGGCACGACGCCGTAATCCGAACGCTCCCGCTCCACCTCGCTGAAAACCTCCCGGATGTTCTCGAGGGGAACGTACTGCGCCGCCAGACCGAAGAGCTGCATGCCGGCCATGTGGGTGAACGTGGCGCGCGGGCCGAGATAGGCAACCTTGAGCGGCCGTTCCAGCGAAAGCGAGGACGACAGGATCTCGCGGTACACGGCGCGCAGCGTATCCTGCGGAAAGGGGCCCTTGTTGCGCATCGCGAGGCGGTCCAGGATTTCCCGCTCCCGTCCCGGAGAGTGGAAATCCAGTTTTGCCGCCTTCTTGATATCACCGACCTCGATCACGACCCTTGCGCGCTCGTTCAAAAGATCAATGATCTTGTTATCAACTTCGTCGATCTTGGCTCTCAGTACTTTGATTTTATCGATAGGCATGATAGGGTCACCGGTCGCGGAAGTGTGAATTATAGTAAATTTTTTGAGGAGTTGCAAGAAGTATTTCGGGGACGCCTCGGCACGTCATATGCCAGGAAATGGCGACGGGGACATGCTGAATCAGTTGGCGAGAGGAAGACCGGAGGAACTCGTCACCTTTCCTTGTGCATCTACCAAGATCATCTCGACTCCCGCCTGCTTTGAAATCTTCGCCGCGTGCTCCGGTGCAGCCACAAACAGCGCCGCAGCCAGAAGCGGCGTCCGCTCCCCCTGCTTGCCGACGACGGTGACCGACCGCATGATCCCCGGCATGGTACCCGTGCGGGGATCGATGACGCCGTTATTCACCGTCGACAGGAACCGGTCGCTCAGATCGAGGACCGCCAGAACTTTGCCGCTCTTCCGGGGATCGGGCAGAACGACGCGCCAGTCCTTTCCGTCCTCCCGCCGGCCGAGCGCTGCCAGGTCCTGGGAGACGGTGATCATGGCGTTCCCCATCCCTCGGCTTCTCAGCATGGCTGCCACACGGGAGAGTGCATAACCCTTCTCGAAGCGCCTGAGATCGAGAACCATGCCCGGTTTCCGGAAGAAGACCGTCGATTCTTTTTCTTCGAGATAGATGTTATGCACATTCACCAGGGGCAGAACGCGTTTGATCTCGCTATCCGCAGGCACTCTGCCCTCGCCAAGCCTCCGCTCCCACAAGATGGTCAGCGGACCCGCGGTGATATCTGAAGCACCTTCTGTAAGCTTGGATGCCTCTATGGCGGATTGGAGCAAGGCAAATAACTCCGGCGTGATTTTGACGGGAACCGTCGCCGCCGTGTTGTTGATACGGGCGAGTTCGCTGTCGTTTCGATACAGCGAGGTCATGGCATCGATGCGGCGCATTTCGGCCATTCCTTCATCAATGGCCACCTCAGCGGCTGCCCGGTTTTCAGCCACAATGACGATGGATACGTTCTCGCCGCCGATCAGGTCGGTTTTCCGGAACACCTGCTGCCGGGAGCATCCAGCCATGAGCAGAAACGCAGACAGCAACAGGGAAGCGAATGCCTTCACGTTTTGCCTTTCTGGAACTCCGGTAAAGTCAGGAGGGAGGTTGGAACGCACGATGAGAAACGCTACGCCTTTTTGCCCATCTTTCGCTTTGCCACGAGCCCGCGCGCTGCGGCCCGGACCGCTTCGGACACGCCCTTGCTCTTCTCCAGCATGGCAAGGTCCTTGTCGAGCATGCGCGGTACAAAGGTCACGGCGATTCCCGATGGGCAACGGGGATTGTTCACCAGGGCATGGGCGATCGTGTATTTCTTCGTCCAATCGCTGTTCATCCCGATTTTGCGAAGCACATCCTCGGAAAGGTTCGGCGACTTGGCGAAGAACTCGATCTCGCTGTCCTTGATCTGGGGATTGGCGATCACGGCAGTGGATATCTGCTTGTTCGACTCCCGGACCAGGATTCCCCGCGCTTCCTTGCCGCCGGAGATGGCAAGCTTGATCTTCTGCGGCGTGGTCATGCGGTTGATCATCTGGGTCACGTTCAGTTTCTTCTTCTTGCCTGCCGGTCCTGCGGCGGCTCCGCCGTCTTTCTGTGCGTGATCATCGGTCTTCTTGTCGGCATCGTCATGGATGACCACATCCATGACGCGCGTGCCCGCGATAAACTCCTTGATATCGTCTGATGCGGTCAGGGAGATGAAAGCAAGCGTGGTTTCCGAAAGGTTGGGGCAGCGTACCAGGTCCCGCAGAATGTACTCGTCGTCGCTGAAAACGAGCGCGATCTCTTCGAGCAGAGAAGGCGGGGTCCGGACGTCGAGGATCATGTTTCGGATCGTAATCGGAGAGCAATGCTTGAGGTCGAGCGGAAGTTGCCGGGTTCGGTGTTTCCGCGCGATAAGAGTTTTCCAGCCTGCGATGGGATCCATATCTGCCTGTTTTTGAGAGGAAAATGAACAACGCCGGAATTATACGGCCCCCTTCCGGCGTTGTCAAGGCAAGGCATTACCACACGGCTGATCGCATCCGCTATTTCACGACTTTGTAGCCCGCGTCAACGACTGCAGCGGAGAGCGTATCGAGAGAGACCTTGGACTCGTCGAAAGAAACGGCGGCCTCTGCTTTCTGCAGGTTCACTTCTGCGTCCTGGACCCCCGCAGTGGCCTTGAGCGCCTTCTGCACCCGCATCACGCAGTGGTTGCAGGTCATTCCCTGGATCTTGAGTGTCGTTTTCGTCATTTCAATCCTCCTCCGGTTGAGATTTTTCATCTTACTGTTTTCCTCGGCCGAGGGAAAGCGCTTTCTGTCAGCAGCCGGCGACATCCGAACAATGTTCTATTTCAGGCCGTATTTTTCCATGCGGTAGATGAGTGTCGGGCGGGTGATACGCAGGTACTCTGCAGCCCGTGTCTGGTTCCCCTTGTGCTTTTCGAGCGCCTTTACGATCATGTCCCGTTCCAGTTCCTCGAGCGAAAGCCCTTCCTCAGGCAGGTTCAGAATGATGCCGGCGACCCCACCGCCGGAACGCGACAGTCTGTCCGGCAGATCGGCCGCCGTGATCGTTGCCGACCGTTTCAGGACGGTGGCGCGCTCAACGGCATTCTCCAGTTCGCGCACATTTCCCGGCCAGCCGTAGGCGAGCAGTGCGGCGCGCGCCGATTCGTCGAATCCCGCATCGGGCGAAGGATCGAACTTTCGGAGAAAATGCTCGGCAAGAACCGGGATATCCTCTCTGCGCTCCCGGAGCGGTGGTATATGCAGGGTCACGACACTGAGGCGGTAATAGAGATCCTCGCGGAAAGCCCCGTCCCTCACCTCCCGCTCCAGGTCCTTGTTCGTTGCGGCGATGACCCGCACATCGACCGTGATCGGTCTGCTGCCGCCAACGCGGTCAACGACCCGTTCCTGCAGCGTGCGCAGGATCTTCGCCTGAAGATCGATCCGCAGGTCCCCGATCTCATCAAGAAAGATCGTACCGCCGTTTGCCTGCTCAAACTTTCCCTCCTTATCCCTGACTGCACCGGTGAACGCACCCCGCACATGACCGAAGAGCTCGCTCTCGATCAGTGTCTCGGGTATGGCCGCGCAATTAACAGCCACGAAGGCCCCCCCGGACCGCCTGCCAGCGTAGTGGATCCCCTTGGCGAGCAGTTCCTTCCCCGTTCCGCTCTCCCCCGTTATCAGCACTGTTGCATCGCTGGCAGCCACACGGCCCGCAAGATCCAGAACTGCCCGCAGCGTTCCGCTCTCGCCGATGATCCCCTTAAACCGGTAGCGGTCGATGACGGCTGCGCGCAGTTCCGTGTTCTCCCGTTCCAGGTTTCGAATCTTGAGCGCCCGTTCGAGGACGATGCGGAGCTCGTCACGGTTGAAGGGCTTGGTGATGTAATCGAAGGCGCCCAGTTTCATTGCCTCCACCGCGCTTTCGACCGTACCGTATGCGGTGATGATGATCACCGGGGTACCCGGTTCGGATGTGTGCACCGCCCGCAGAAGATCGATGCCGCTCATGCCCGGCATCGTTATGTCGGTGATCACCGCATCGAACCGGGCTTTGCTGAATTGTTCCAGGCCCTCCTCACCGCTTGCCACGGCGGTGACGGAGAAGCCCCCTTCAACAAGGCTGAACTCAATTACTCTACGAAGGCTCTGGTCGTCATCGACGAGCAGCACGGATGCTTTATTCATGGTGTAGTGCTCCCTTGCGCTTTCGGCTCCAGATTCCGGAAGACAATCATACTGGTATGCGGATCGTAAATACGGCTCCCTTGGCCGGTTCGCTCTCTACGTCGATCGTCCCCTTGTGGTTTTGAACGATCCGGTAAGTTATTGCTAGTCCCAGCCCTGTCCCGTTATTCTTCGTCGTGAAGAACGGCGTAAAAAGCTTTTTCTTGTTCTCCGGAGTGATGCCCGGACCGGAATCGGCCACGGAAATAGACAGGATGCCATCCCTGCAGCCTGTAGCAATATCCAGTGTACCGCCGCCGTTCATCGCCTGAATTGCGTTCAGCACGAGATTGAGTACTGCCTGCTGCAGAAGGCCTCCGTCCAGGTTCCTGATGCCAATCGACCGGTCCGGATGCAGCGCCACGACGACCCCTGCTTTCTTCGCCTGCTGCACGGTGAGCGCGGCAACGGACTCGATGATACCGTTCACATCCGCTTCACGATACTCGGGGGGTTTGGGCCGCGCGAACCCGAGGAACTCCTGAACAATGGCGTTCAGCCGGTCCGTCTCTCTGAGCAGGATCTGCAGAAACTCGAACTTGGGATCCTCTGGCAGGTAATCGTCCCTCAGGATCTCGGCGGCGCCCTTGATCGATCCAAGCGGGTTCCTGATCTCGTGAGCCATTCCGGCGGAGAGTTCCCCCAGTGCCGACAACCGGTCGGCCCGTCGTAGCTGCTCTTCCGTCTGGAAGAGAATCTCCGTCTGTTCTTTGAGCTTCCGGTGGGACTCGTCGAGCCTGACCAGCGCCTGTTCGTACTGTCGGCGCTGGTTCCGCTCCATCTGGCTCAAAACCCCCGTCGTTCCTCCGATGAGAAGGTAGAGAAAAATCTCGACATAATTGAAAATATCCAAAAACGGATCATGCCAGTGCATAAACAGATGAGGCGAGAAGAGCAGTGCCGATGCAATCGAAACAGCTACACCGCCGGCGAGTCCGTGCCAATATGCCGCCATGATGATCGGGACTAGGTACAAATGCCCCAGAATGCTGTGCATCAGCCCCGCTGCCCCGCTGCCAAGGGTAAAATGGATCACGGTAATGACGAATAGGAGCACTGCAATTGCGATCGGCCTGGCAATACTCCTCGTTCCCATGACCATCCCCATGATCGTGTTTTGCCTCCTGAAAACCAGTGAAATCCGACGCATTGCGGTATATCGCGAATATTTTACTTCAGAACATCTTCCCTGCAACGTGCAACGATTCCTCACGCTGATCCATGGAAATTATACTCCCTCTTTCTTCATCCGCCAAAAGTAATACCGCCGGCGACGGGGATATTTATGCACTGAATACGCCTTGACAAAAACAGAGGAATTTGTTAATTTAAACAAATCCAAATTAGGGAAAGGAGGTGACATATTCATGAAGAAGATTGTTGCTCTGTTCACGGCAATGGTGTTCGCCCTGACCCTCGGCGTTGCGTTCGCCCAGGAGAAGGCGGCGGCTCCGGCTCCGGCTGAGAAGAAGGCCGAAGCCCCGGTGAAGAAGGAGAAGAAGGCCAAGAAGAAGGCCAAGAGGGCGAAGAAGGCCGAAGAGAAGAAGGCCGAAGCTCCGGCTGCTGCTCCGGCAGCGAAGTAGTTCTATACCGCAGATTTATTATCCCTTGCGGAAAATTGATCTCGTATGCTCAAGCAGGCAACTCCGGTTGCCTGCTCTTTTTTTCCATCCCTAGTTCCAGACCAGCGTCAGCCGGTGTGTAGCCCGGATTTCCTTAATCAGCTCTGCAACCGTCCCTGCCCCATCTTCAACCGTTGCCGGGCTGAATGCATAAACCTCCTCGGCAAAAGCGGACAGATTCGTGGGCAACCGGATAAACTCGATCTCCACCCAGGAGTTCTCCGCGCCGGTTATGGAAAAAGGAAACTGGCGTTCCCACTCTTTCATTTTCGCGATGATTTCCTCGCTGGTTACCTCGTCATTTTCTCCGTTCGTGTTCATGGTCCTGATGATGTCGTAGGGATCCGTCCCTTTCAGCACGCCCAGCTTGTCGATTTTTGTCGACTGGCTTTCCTCAATCAGGAAAACCATGTATTTGTATTTACGCGATTCGAACTTCTTTCGCAGGAGCGAAAGGGTATCATATGCCTGACCGTGGGGAACCGCAGCGACAAACCCGTTCACCACGATCTGATACCCGTTCTCATCGTACCCGCTCAAACGGTGCAGGGACGACCAGGTTTCTTCCTTCACGATCAGCAGGACACACTGATCGAAGCCGATCTGCGCAGCCAGATGTTCTTCTGCGGCAGTCAGAGCCACGGGACCTACCACCGGTCCTGCGGCGCAGAAATCCGCACTGCCGAACTGGACAACCCCTGCGACAAGCAGAGCCAGACATGTTTTCAGAATGTGCACAGACATCATCAGCCCTTCCGATCCGTCATAAATTACCGGAAATTGTAGCATGCCGATAGGATAAATACAACGGTCAGAACGGAGAAGCCGGCTGAACGACGCGGGAAGAAGAAAACGGGAAGCAGCCGTACGGCGCCGCTTCCCGTCAGGAGGGTCCGGTCAATGCGTCGGCGCGTCCCCCGGCTCGTCCTCGTAGCCCGTGAACATGGCCTTGAGGTGAGCGGTCCAGGGATGACCGAGCGTTGCCAGATAAATATGGACGAAGAGAAACGCCGTGAAGAACAGGGTCAGAAACACGTGCACCGCGTCAATGACCTTGATCCCTCCCGCCATACCGATGATCATGGCAAAGCGTTTAATATCCCACATCAGGATCCCGCTGACGATCTGCAGGGGCAGGAAGAGCAGCATGATATTGAAATATGCCACCTGCTGCATGGGATTGAACTTATGGTCCGGCGACGCGTGATGGGGATTGGGCTCTCCAACGAATATCCCGTAGCCGTAATAGCGGGCCTGTTTGAGCGTGCCGATGACGAAGTTCTTCAGGTTCGGATCGGGGATGTAGACTTTCAGCCTGCCTGTGGCCAGATAGTAGATCGCCCAGACAAGAAAGTTCCCCAGGAGCACGAATCCGAAGAGATTGTGCAGATCCACCGCGGACCGGAAGGACATCAGGTCAAAGGCCTCCCGGTAGCGAATCTGCGCTCCCGTGACGATCAGCACGAAAAAACTTGCCGCATTGACCCAGTGCCAGACCCTGACCGGCATTGCATGCAGATAGGTCCGTTGCATGGCTACCCTCCTTCCGAATGGCGCTGTCGCTGTCTGCGCAGACGGGCCGTCAGCACCCTGAACGTGCCGTGCACCACCGGGACGGCGATTCCCCCCAGGATCATGGCCGCTCCGAGATAATCCATGATCCTGAGCCGCGTGCCGCCGATGACATAGAACTGGTTCAAGGGCAGCATGGCGAAAACGGAACCGAGTGCGGCTGAATCGACGGTATACAGTTTTTCGGTGCCGTCCGGCTTTGCAACTGCCATGGATACGGACTGGAAGAACGCTGAGTTGGCGGAATGGCAGTAATCGCATTGCCGCACCGCCAGCATCTTGGGCGCCAGATGATGCGCATTCTGCTGATTGTTCAGGTTCACCATACCGGTCATGGCAACAGTATGACCGTTGTTCATGTTCCGGTAGAGACTCCAGAGCTGATCGGGTGTGATCTTCTTTCCGCCCGCAACTGCTGCTTTGCCCGTTCCCAGCAGCGCGCGCATAACCGTATCGCTCAGCATCAGACCCGACGACCCGTCGGTGACCCGCAGGTAGATGTTCCGCTTGAAGCCGGCGGGCACATGGCAGGCCGTGCAGGCGACTGCGTCGAAATGCGCCAGCGTATTGGGAAGCCACTGCTCATGCTTGGCTGCAACCTGGGCATGGCAGGTCATGCACAGGTCCTTTGGCGACCGGGACGCCATGGCCGGCTGCACACCGTGGGCAAAATGGCATGTTGAGCAGATCGGCGCCTGGCCCTTCCCGTCCTTCCGGGCGATCCCGTGGACGCTTCCCTCATAAGCGGCAAAGATGTCCTGATGGCACTTTTTGCAGGGAACGCCGCTCAGGGTCTCGGCCAGGGCATGAGGTCCGACCCGGTGCGCTCCATGACAGTCCGAGCAGACCGGCGCCTTGGTGTTCCCCTGGACCAGCATCGCCTTATGGATGCTGCCGTTGTGCTGGATCGCCTTGTCCAGGTGGCACCGCTTGCATGCCTCCGAGGCCGTGATGGCCAGTTCGCGGGCGCTGGAGAACTCCGGTGTCGGATGAGCGGTCTTGGTGTAGGAGGTGTGACAATCCGTGCAGCCGTGCCTGCTGTGCACAGACCCGCGGAGCCCTTCCTCGCTTACAGTCAGCGAGACCGATTCTCCATTGATCGATGTGCTGAGATGTTGCTGATGACAGGTGAGGCAGTATTGCGTGCTGCTGAGTTTCTCTTTCCGGGCGGGGACGTTCCTGATGGCATGGGACCCATGGCACTCCGAACAGGGCGGCGCGTTCGCGCGGGTGATGGCGCGCTGGTGAAGCGGATTCGCCATGATCTGTCCGTCGGCATGGCAGGTCCTGCAGGCGCCGGCAAGGTGAAGCAGGAACTGCTGTTTGTTTGCATACTGCGCCTGGGGATGGGTGTCCAGGGACACGTCGCTGTGGCAGCCCGTGCAGGTCAGGAAGCCATGAACGGTATTCCGGAAATGGCTCTCGTCGACATGCAGGTCCATCGAGGTCATGTCCTTGAAGGTCATGGTCATGCCCGGTGTTGCATGGCAGTTCAGGCATGCCTGCGCTTCGTCGCCCGGTGCGGCGCTGTTCGAAGCATGAACGGTTCGCGGCAGAAGCATGATCGTGATGAACAGGAACAGGAACGGGATGACCAACGCGAACGCGAAACCGGCCAGGGGGCCGCAGATAAAGACGCTGCCCGCCGGGAGCTTCACATACCGCTCGCCCGGCGCGCCGGGCAGGGCCGCGTTCTCGTTCACGTCGAACCGCTCGCCGCTGGACAGGTTCCAATAGGTTCCCTTCCCAACAGTTCGTCCGCCAAAATACGAGAACATACGCTGTTTCCTCCTTTCGCTGAGATTCTGGACGCCCTGCGGCGTACAGCGGAACCGAGACCGCACCATGACGGTTATCCGTTCCTGAAGGTAAGGATAGCGGAAAATCGGATTATGGCAATAGGAAGAAGTTCCTAGACCTTCATTTTTTATGAGTTTCGTATTTTCGCAACGATGTGCGCTCGGGAACAGAAAAAGGCCCGGGATGGTTCCCGGGCCTGGCAGGCTCTTTGCTTTACTATCGCGGCCGGTTACTTGTTCAGCAGCTTCGCCGCCTCCTTGGCGTGGTAGGTCAGGATCATGTCCGCACCGGCCCGTTTCATCGAGGTCAGGATCTCGAGCATGACGCGGTCGCCTTCGATCCATCCGAGCTTTGCCGCCGCCTTGACCATGGAAAATTCGCCGCTCACATTGTAGGCAGCAACGGGAAGGTCGAACTCCTGCTTCACGCGGTAGATGATGTCCAGGTAGGACAGCGCAGGCTTGACCATCACGATGTCCGCCCCCTCGTCGATGTCCAGGGCAACTTCCCGCATGGCTTCGCGCGTGTTCGGCGGGTCCATCTGATAGGACCGCCGGTCGCCGAACTGCGGCGTCGATTCCGCGGCTTCGCGGAAGGGCCCGTAAAAACCGGAAGCGTACTTCGCGGCATAGGACATGATCGGGATGCCCGTGAAGTTCTCCTCGTCCAGTGCCTCGCGGATGGCGCCTACCCTTCCGTCCATCATGTCCGACGGGGCGACCATGTCCGCCCCCGCCCTGGCGTGGGACACCGCTTCCTTGGCCAGGAGTTCGAGCGTCGGATCGTTCTGCACCGTGCCGTTCTTGATCACGCCGCAGTGGCCGTGGCTGGTATATTCGCAGAGACAGACATCGGTGATCACGATGATTTCCGGCGTCCTGTCCTTGATCGCCTTGATGGCGTTCTGCACAATGCCGTGTTCGTCATAGGCCTCGCTGCCCACCTCGTCCTTGTGCTCGGGGATGCCGAAGAGAATGACCGCGGGGATTCCCAGTCCCTGCGCCTCTTCGCAATCCTTCACGATGTTGTCGATGGACTGCTGGAAGTTGCCCGGCATGGAGCCGATCTCTTTTTTAACGCCCTTGCCATGGGTCACGAAGAGCGGATAGATGAAGTCATCGGGCGTGAGCACGGTCTCGCGAACCATCCGGCGGATGGTCTCGTTCGTGCGCAGCCTGCGCGGACGGATTAAGGGATTGTACATGGCAGCTCCTGATTCTGAACATACGATGGAATGAAAAAATGCAGGGGCGCATGAAAGCGCCCCTGAATGCTCGTTTCTCTTGCGGTAAATCCGGCCGGAGAAGCCGACGAGGGGCCTAACAGCCGCAGCCGCACCCGCCGCCCTTGGATCCCGTGCCGCAACTGCCGCCCGACGATTCGCCGGTGCCGCACCCGCATCCGCCGGACTGCGGAGCGCCGTTCGGGAAACTCAGGACGAAGCCCTCTCCCCGTTCGTCGGAGATGAAGCTTAATTCGGCGCCGTCGAGGGTCTTGGCCGTGTCCGCGTCGACATAGAGCTTGGCTCCGCGGTTTTCGACCACCGTGTCGCCCGTGCCCGCCTTGTCGTCGATGGCAATCTCGAACTGAGGGCCGCCGCCGCTGCATCCGCAGCCGCCGCTGGTCCCGTAGATGCGGAGACCCGCCTGCGGAAGTCCTTCCGCCTTCATGATCTCCTTGATCTTGTCTGCTGCCAAATCGGAAATGCTGATCATCATGAACTCCTTTGCTGAATGTGCTTTCGAATCCGCTTCGGATGGAACGTCTCGTTACGATTTGTTGTTAAAATATCCCACCAGCGCCTCGACCAAAGCAGGGATGGTGTACTCCTTCGGCATGACGTCGATCTTCATGCCGTATTCTTCCGCCGTTTTCGCCGTCACCGGGCCGATGCAGGCCACGGCAACGCCGTTCATGAGGCTTTTATACTCTGATTTCCCCATCATTTCAACAAAATTGTTGACCGTGGACGAACTCGTGAAGGTCACGGAAGCGATCCTGCGCTCCTGGAAAAGTTTCTTGACGCGCTCCACGTCCGTTGCAGGCCTGACGTTCTCGTAAGCCGTCGCCACCGTCACCAGGGCGCCGCGCTCCCGCAGCTTCTCGGGGATGATCTCCCTGGCCTGTTTCGCCCGGGGAATGAGGAACCGGAGCCCTTTCACCGAAAGGCCGCCGAGCGCCTCGAGCACGCCCTCGGCCTTGAAATCTGCGGGAACAAGGTCCGCCTTGAGCGAATAGGTTTCCAGCGCTTCCGCGGTCTTCGGCCCCACCACGCAGAGTTTGTTCGCGCTGAGCGACCGTATGTCCTTCCCCAGCTCCCGGAGCCTGCTGAAGAAAAACCGCACGGCGTTGGCGCTCGTGAAAATCACCCACTGGTAGCTTTCGAGCGCGTCGATAGCGGCATCGAGTTCCGCCCAGCTCGACGGCGGCACCACGTCGATGCTCGGGAACTCCACCGGCGTCGCGCCCGCGTTGATCAGCATCTCGGCGAAGACGCTCGCCTGGTCGCGGGAACGCGTGACGATGATGCGCTTGCCGAAGAGCGGCTTGGATTCGAACCAGTTCAGGCGGTCGCGGAGCTTCACCACGTCGCCCACGACAATGATCGCCGGCGGCCCGAGCTTCGCTTCCCGCACCCGCGCTTCGATGTCTTTGAGCGTCCCCGTCACCACGCGCTGGTCCGTCCGCGTGCCCCACTGGATCGCCGCAGCCGGCGTTTCCGGGTCCCTGCCGTTCGCGATGAGGTTTCCCACGATGTTCCGGATGTTCTTCATGCCCATGAAAAAGACGAGCGTGCCGATGCCCGTGGCAAGCTCCCTCCAGTGGAGCTTGGACTCGGGTTTGGTGGGGTCCTCGTGTCCCGTGACGAAGGCCACGCTGGCCGTATGATCCCGGTGGGTCAGCGGAATGCCGGCGTAGGTCGGAACCGCCGTCGCCGCGGTCACGCCCGGCACGACCTCGTAGGGGATGGCGTTGTCCACGCACTCCTCCGCCTCCTCGCCGCCGCGGCCGAAGATGAAGGGATCGCCGCCCTTGAGCCGCGCGACGATCTTCCCCTCCTTCGCCTTGCCGACGATCAGGCGGTTGATCTCGTCCTGGGGAAGCGTGTGCCTGCCGCCCTGTTTGCCCACGTAGATGAGCTCGGAATCGGGCCTGCGATGCTCCAGCAGGCGCTCGTTGGCCAGGTAGTCATAGATGACCACGTCGGCCTTCTGCACGCACTCCAGGCCCTTGACCGTGATGAGGCCCGGATCGCCAGGACCCGCGCCGATGAGGTAGACTTTTCCGGTTGGTGCAATCATGATTCTCTTCCCGTATGAAATAAAAATAACCGCGAAGACGCCAAGGACGCAAAGGAATTCAATAAAACCTCGAAGCAGATTCACCCTTCGCGTTCTTCGCGCCTTTGCGGTTCGAAGATGCTTCTCTTTACTAATTCTCCAGCAGCTTGTCGCCGCTGTAATCGGGGCTCTTGCCGTACACTTCCCTGAGGATCACATCGGCGCCGCGCTTGAGCAGGCTCTCGGCAAGGGTCACGCCGAGCCGTTCGGCATCGGCCTGCGGCCCTTCCAGCTCTTCCTTCAGGATCTGCTTGCCGTCCACGCTTCCCACCAGCCCGGCGAGATGCAGCTTGCCGTTCCTGATCTGGCCGTAGCAGGCGATGGGCACCTGGCACCCGCCTTCGAGCCGCCGGAGAAGCGCGCGCTCGCCGGTGACGCAGACGCGGCTGTCCGCATGGTTGAAGAAGGCGATCAGGTCGTTCAGCTCGCGGTCATCGACACGGCATTCGATGCCCAGGGCCCCCTGGCCGATGGCCGGCAGGCTGACGGCGGTATCGATGTATTCGGTCACGTTCCCGGCCAGGCCCAGCCGATTCACCCCTGCAGCGGCAAGGATGATGGCATCATACTGGCCTTCCTTGAGCTTCCGGAGGCGGGTGTCCACATTGCCCCGGAGCTGCTCGATCTGGAAGTCGGGCCGGACGTTCATGAGCTGCGCCTGCCGCCGGAGGCTGCTCGTCCCGATCTTCGCCCCCTTCGGCAGATCGGCGAACTTGACCCCGTTCCGCGACAGGAGCGCGTCCCGCGCATCCTCGCGCTTCGTGATCGCGCCCAGGTGCAGGCCGTCGGGGAAGAAGGTCGGCACGTCCTTCATGCTGTGCACGGCGATGTCGATCTCGTTCCGCAGCATGGCCTCCTCGATCTCCTTCACGAAGAGCCCCTTGCCGCCCACCTTGGCGAGGGGCACATCGAGGATCTTGTCGCCCGTGGTCTTGATCTTGGTGAGGGTCACCGTCATGCCGGGATACTTCTTCTCCAGCTCCGACTTGACCCATTCAGCCTGCCAGAGCGCCAGCGCGCTCGCCCGTGTGCCGATCCTGATCTCTTTTCTCAAGTATCACTCCTTACTGACATGTTCACCAAAAGACTAGAAGACGATTATTGCGGGTTGATTCACCCTCAATCGCCCTGCTCTCTCTGTGTCTCCGTGCCTCGGTGGTTCATTCGGATTTATTTGATGTTTCGCCCAAGCTCCTCGCATGGATATGCGCGGGTTTCTTCAGTTCCTTGTCGAGGTTGAAGATCTTCCGCGCGATGGAGATCACGTCCCCGCCCTCCGGATTCGCCGCGGCCTGCTTCAGCACCACCAGCGGCGCGTGCAGGATCTTGTTCACGATCGCCTGGGACATGAGGTCAAGGGCCCGCCGGTGGTCGTCGCTGACGCCGTCGAGCTGGCCGAGCGTCTTGTCCAGTTCCTTCCGCCGGAGTTCCTCGATCTTCTCGCGGAGGTCAACGATGGTCGGCACCGCGTCGAGGGACCGCTCCCACTGCAGGTAGGTCTCCACTTCCTGCCGAACGATCTCCTCGGCCTTCTCCGCTTCCTGCTGCCTGCCCTGCACGTTGGTGTTCACCACGCCCTGCAGGTCGTCGACGTTGTAGAGGTAGACATTGTCGATGCGGTCGCAGGCGGGATCGATGTTCCGGGGAACGGAGATGTCGATCATGAAGATCGGCTTGTGCCGCCGCTCCTTCATGACCTTGCTCACCATCTCCTGCCTGACCACGTAGTTCGGCGCGCCGGTGGAGCAGATGAGGATGTCGGCCATCACCATCTCGGCAGGGAAATCCTCGAACCGCACGGCGCTGCCCCGGAACTCGTTTGCCAGCTCCACGGCGCGCTCGAAGGTCCGGTTGGCGACCATGATGGTCTGCACGCCGTTGTTCAACAGGTGCCGGGCGGCCAGCTCCGCCATCTCGCCCGCGCCCAGGAGCATGACGCTCTTCTCTTCGAGGGAGTTGAAGATCTTCCTGGCCAGCTCCACGGCGGCGAAGCTGATGTTCACCGCGCCCTCGGCCAGCCGGGTCTCGGTGCGGACCCGCTTGGCCACGGAGATGGCTTTTTTGAGCAGCTTGTTCATCACCGTGCTCGTCGTCTTGGTCTTGAGCGCGATATCGAAAGCGTCTTTCAACTGGCCCAGGATCTGCGGCTCGCCCACGACCAGAGAATCGAGGCTTGAGGCCACGCGGAAAGCATGGCGCGCGCCCTCTGCATCGGGCCGGACATAGAGCGATTTTTCCAGGATCTCGGGGGAAAGACCGTGATACTCGGAGATGAACCGCTTGATCTGCTCCACGCCCTTGGCGCTTTCCTCGACAACAGCGTAGATCTCCACGCGGTTGCAGGTGGAGAGAATGATGCTCTCCTTCACCCCGCCGTAGGACATGAGCTTCTTGAGCGCTTGGGGCACCGTGGCCTCGGGAAAGGACAGCTTTTCCCGAACCTCCACCGGCGCTGTTTTATGGTTAAGTCCGACGACGACAATGCTCATAGTTCACCTTAAAAACTGTGTTTCCCCACCGCGGTCCTGCTGACCACATAGAAACTCAGCAGGACAAAGGAGAAGCCCACAATGGACATCCAGGCCATTTTCCTGCCGCGCCAGCCGATGGTACGGAGATGGAGCAGGATGAGATAGATCGCCCAGACGATGAGCGACCACGTCTCTTTCGGGTCCCAGCTCCAATAAGTCCCCCAGGCGGTTTCCGCCCAGATGGAGCCCGTCACCATGCCGAGCGTAAAGAGCGGCCAGCCGATGGAAAGCGCCCGGTACCCGATGGTGTCCATCACATCGAGCGACGGCAGGCGATGGAAGATCGCGCCCAGGTGCTTGTGCTTCAGCTGACGCTCCTGGATCAGGTACATGACGGAAACGATGAAGGAGAAGGCGAAGGCCGCGTCGCCCAGCACCGCAAGGCTCGTATGGATGCCGAGCCAGGCGCTCTTGAGAATGGGGTTCAGCCCTTCGAGCCTGCCGGAGAGGATCGCCGCCGGAGCCATGAGCACAAGCACCAGGGGCAGCATGAAGGTGCCCAGAGCCGGGATGCGGTACCGGAGCTCCATGACCAGAAAGACGAGGATGATGCCCATGCCCAGGGCGTTGATGGCCTCGAAGAAGTTCGTGACCGGGATCCTGCCGCCCTCGGTCCAGCGGAGGATGAAATAGATGAAGTGGCAGAGAAAAGCAAGGAAGGTCGTCCAGAGCGCAATATCGGCGACACGTTTCCGCTCCGGCTTGACAAAATAGGTCACATAGCCGGCTGCCGAGACCGCATACACACCCATGGCTGCGTAAAAGAACAGAAGGTTCATAGGGGCATTGCTCCGATGGGCCAGGAAAGGTCGAGAAGCAAGAGAGAATATACCTTTTTTATCCCTTTGAAATCAAGGAAAATTCTCCAGAGGGGCTTTCCTGCCCCCTCTTCCCGCTCCGAATCAGGCTCAAAAACCGGGCATGCGGCGCCCGCCTCGATCTGCGGGCTTATGACGCACATCATAGCGGCCCTTGCCCCGCAATGCTACTGTGCGGACCAGGAGAACCACCGTCCGGGGAGACGGCGCGGTTCCCTGCAAAAAGCCAAAGCATCATCTCAAAAGGAGGGGGATATGACCAACAAGGCAGCACGAAATCTGTTTATCTTCGGCAGTCTCTTCTTTTTCGTGATCTTCCTCGGCCTCACCGTCGACACGATGAACCAGATCGACGGCCGGGCGCCGGAGATCACGAAGGACGTGGACGCCGGCAAGATGGTCTGGCAGAAGTACGACTGCATCGGCTGCCATACCATCCTCGGGAACGGGTCGTACTTCGCGCCCGATATGACCAAGATCGTGGAGCAGAAACCCGCAGGCTATCTCAAGCAGTTCCTGATGGACCCGCGGGGGGTGAACCCGAAGGCGGCAATGCCCAAGCTGGGGATCAGCTCGCAGGAAGCCGACCAGTTGCTCGCGTTCCTCACCTGGATCTCGAAGGTGGACACGAACGGCTGGCCGCCCAAACCCATTCTGGCCGCAGCGGCGAGCGTCGCCGGGCAGCCGCAATCGCGGGGCCAGCAGGTCTACCAGTCCCAGGGATGTTCGGCCTGCCACTCGATCAAAGGCATCGGCGGCACGAGCGGGCCCGACCTGACGAAGGTCGGCGCGAACGGCAAGGACGCGGAATGGCACGTGAAGCACCTGAAGGACCCGCATTCGGTCAACCCCAAATCCGCCATGCCTGCCTATGGCGGCGTTCCGGAAGCGGACCTGAAGGAACTCGCCGCGTATCTCGTTACACTTAAATAAGGAGGTGATACAATGACCGTCAAATATCAAAGTCAAAAAATCGCACAGTACTTTTACACCTTCGCCATCGTCCTGTTCCTGGTCCAGGTGCTGGTCGGGATCATCGCGGCGGTCCAGTTCATCAATCCGGACATCTTCATCCTGAATTTCAATACCATCCGGACGCTGCACATCAATGCCCTCGTGGTCTGGCTTCTGGCAGGGCTCATGGGCGCAACGTACTACGTCGTGCCCGAGGAGTCGGAGACCGAGGTCTGGAGCCTTCCCCTTGCCAAGCTCCAGTTCTGGGCCACCGTCGCCGCGATCGGCGCGGTCGTGCTCGGCTATATCTGGATGGGCTTAGATCCCCAGGCGAACAAGACCGTCATGGGAACGCAGCTCCTGAACGAAGGCCGGGAATATATTGAAGCTCCCCGCTGGGCCGACGCGCTGATCGTGGTCTCGGTGCTGCTCTTCCTCTTCAACATGTTCATGACCATGCTGAAGACGAAAAAGTGGACCGGCATCCAGGGGGTCCTGCTCGGCGGCCTTGTGTTCCTCGCGCTCATGTACCTGCCGGGCATGTTCTACACCAAGAACATGATCAAGGACCAGTTCTGGTGGTGGTGGGTGATCCACCTCTGGGTGGAAGGCTCCTGGGAAGTGATCGCCGGCGCCCTGCTCGCCTTCATGCTCATGAAGACCATCGGCGCAAAGCGCGAAGTACTCGAAAAGTGGATGTACATCGAGGTGGGTTTCGTGCTCTTCACCGGCATCCTCGGCACGGGCCATCACTACTATTTCATCGGCACCCCCTCGTACTGGAAGTGGGTGGGCGGCATTTTCAGCTCGCTCGAGCCGGTGCCGCTCCTGCTCATGGTCTGGGACGCCTTCCGGACGACCCGCGAGGCCAGGAATGTGACGAACAAGGCCGGGCTGTTCTATACCGTGGCCCATGCCATCTTCAACTTCGTCGGCGCCGGGCTCTGGGGCATCATCCACACCCTGCCGCAGGTGAACCAGTGGACCCACGGCACGCAGATCACCACGGCCCACGGCCATCTGGCCTTCTACGGCGCCTATGTGCTGCTCGTGATCTCCATGATCTACGTGACCATGCCGGCCATCCGGGGAGTCACGACGTACAATCAGTCGCGGGCCTACCTCGCTTTCTGGTGGATGACCATCTCCATGGTCTTCATCGTGCTCACCATCACCGGCGCTGGCATGGTGCAGGTCTACATGGAACGGCTCATGGGCCTCGACTACGAGGCCGTGAAGACCGTGTACAACATGTGGTTCTGGATCATCCGGGCCATCTTCGGCGTGGGATTCCTGATCGGCACGGCGATCTTCGTGTACGATTTCTTCAAGATCGGCAAGGAGCCCGCGCCTGCGCTTGCGCCGGCTGAGCAGAAGGCATAACGGAAATTTACCAGATTGGTAACTTCACGGGGATGGCGACAACGCCATCCCCTTTTTTGGTTCTTCTGGCTTCGGAATGACACCCAGCCACCATCCTGATCCGTCCTGCTCGGTCGTCCTCGGTACATTTCAGATGCTTCGCCCGCAGACAGCCTGAAATGTTTAACCCTCGGACTCGGTCGCATGACGGGAATGTTTCATAGCCGTAGGCAGAGCAGACCCCTTGTACGCGAGATGATCGCCCGCTCAGAAATCGAGCGGGCTTTTCAATTCCTTCACCGTCTTCGAAGGCACGCAGTGGGTGTAGATCATCGTGGTCCGCACGTCGGCGTGGCCCAAAAGCGTCTGGATCGTGCGGATGTCGTAGTTCGCCTGAAGGAGATGGGTGGCGAAGGAGTGGCGAAGCGTGTGTGTGGTTACCCGTTTCGTGAGCTGGGCCTTTTTCACTGCGTCATAGAATGCTTTGAACTGACCCCCTCCGTTTGGACAAATATGGTAGAGTGCCAGACAGGATCCAAGGCCCGGAACGGGCGGAAAGGATCTTGTCATGAAGAAACAGAGGTCGTTCAGTTCCGAGTTCAAGCGTCAA
>JAKAHZ010000167.1 GCA_021814615.1 Nitrospirota bacterium
CGTTCTTGTACACCGCCGACTTTGCGCCGATGGGAAGCGGCTTGCCCACCTGGGCGATCACCACGCCGATCTCGCCCGCGGGCACCTGAACCCAGGGATGTTTGTCCACGCTGTAGAAGAGCCAGAGCTTGAAGCGCCAGCCCGGCATAAGGAGGTCAGCCTGGTAGCCTGCTTCGCCGGCCATGGCAATCGGGTTGTCCTCGGAAAGCTTGCGGAAGGAGAAGCGCTTCATCACCAGCCCGATCTCCGTGGGCCCGATGATCCGGATCGACGGAACGATGATGAGGAAGGCCACGATAAAAACAAGTAAGGTGAGAGTGAACGTGGTCAAGAGCAGCATGGAAGCCTCCTTTAAGAAAGTACAGCGTACAAAGTACAACGTACAGAAAAGCAGAAGGTTGCATTCTTTCATCGATCTGCTTCTTGATACTTTCTTCGTCCGCGCGACACGACTATATATGAAGTTTCGATTTAAGGCAAGAGGCTTGGCAGGGTATTTTTCGGGGAGAAGAAAAGCCCGTACAAAGTACAGCGTACCGAGTACAGAGCGAACAAGCTTGTTCTTTGTGCTTGGTACGTTGTACTTTGTACTTGTACGTATTTATTCGGTTGGTCCCACCGTGACCTGCACGAAATCCTGCGGCCGGATCCACTTCCTGTATGCATTCCGCACGTCGTCGGCGGTCAGCGAGCGATATTGCGTCGCCGCATGGTACGGCTCATCGAGCGGCAGGTCCTCCAGGGCCAGATGCAGATATTCTCCCGCGATGCCGTCCACGCTCGAGCGCGAAAGCTCGATCCGCCGTATCAAAAGCGTCTTCGCGCGCTGCAGCTCATCGGCCGTGACCGGCGTGGTCTGGAGGTCTTTCAAATTCCGTTCGACGATCGACCGGGCCTTGGACACATTGGGAGGATCGCAGGCGTAATCGACGACGAAGAGCGCCCGCGTCTTTCCCGCTTCGAGTTCCGCTTCCACAGTGTACACGAGGCCGCTCTCTTCCCGCAGATCGCGATAGAGGCGCGTTGCGTAGAACGCTCCGGAGAGCACATGGCGGCCCAGCTCCAGCGGGTAATAGTCGGGGTGCCGGCGGTTGATGCCCAGGGTCTCTGCAAGCGTTGCCAGCGTCTGCACCCGCGACGGGTCCGGCACAGCCACTGCCGACGGGCCGTTGGGCGGCACGGGCGGGAGGTCGGTCTCGGGCTTCCTGCCCTCTGCTTTCCAGCTCCCGAAATAATGCTGTACCGTTTTCCGCGCCTGTTCCGGCGTGATCTTCCCGATCACGATCATGGTCGTCATATCGGGCCGGAACACCTGTCGGTAATAGGAGCGCACGTCATCAAGCGTGACCGAACCCGTGGATTTCTGCGTCGCTTCCCGGAGCGCCTTGTCCTTCGGCGGAAAAAGATGGGTCTCGAGGGCGCGTGTCGAGAGATAGGACGGGCTGGTCATCCGCCCGGCGATCGCATCAGTCACCGATTTGCGAACGATCGAGAATGCCGACTCCGGCAGCGCGGGCCGTTGCAGGTGCTCGGCCAGGAGCTGCATGCCGCGGTCGAACCGGTCGGGCAGCACGCGCAGGGAAAAGCCGGCGCCCCCCGCCTCTTCCGCGCCGATCTCGTCCAGCGCCGCCTGGAACGCCAGGCGATCGTAGCTCGCCGTGCCGTAGGAGAACAGCGACTCGAGAATATCCTCAACACCTTCCTTGCCGGCAGGGACCTGCAGATCGGCATTGTTCTTCACCTTCCCCAGGACGGTCACGGTGTTGCTGATATCCGTGGGCAGGACCATGAGTCTGAGCCCGTTCGGCAGCACGGTGACGGCAGGTCCCGCGGTCCCGGCGGGAACATCGGGAAGGGCCGCAGCCTTCTTCGCCCAGTCCGGGAGCATTACCGGTTTCGTCGATTGCGGAGTGAACGATTCCGGCCCGCGGGCCGATGACGGCGCCACGGATGCGGGCGATCCCGTGGGACTGGTCCTGAGCACGGCCGACACCGAGGCGTCGTTCCTCAGGTACTGCCTTGCCACGCGGTCCACGTCGGCCTTGGTGACCTTGCGGACGGCATCGATATCGTCATCCGGTGAGTTCCGGCCCTCAACGGCGACAGCCTGGGACCATTCTGCCGCCAGTCCGGAAATGGAGTTCCTCCGGAATTCCGCGTCCGAGATCTCGTGCCGCTTCGATGCTTCGACCAGCTCGGCGGGCACGCCGTTCTTCGCCGTATCGTCGATGACGGCGCGGAGCGTTTCCACCATTGCCGGCCCGTCTGCCGAAGCGGGGATGGCGGCAATCGCATAGCCGTAGGAGGACTTGGGCAAAGACGATCCGTCGAAGCCGGCGAAGAGCGCCTGGCCCCGCGCGACGAGGTCGGCGAGCTTCGACCGCTTGCTGTCGAGCACATCGGCCAGCACCTGGCCGGCGGCATAGTCCGGGCTGTCGTATCCCGGAAGCCGGTAGGACAGGGCGGCGAGTCCGTAGGGAAGGTCGGTGTCGAGGTCGAAGGACGAGGCCTTCACCGGCTTCAGTTCCACGGACCGCCTGGCAGGAAGCGTTTTCGGCGCAAGGGGGCCGAAGACGGACTTGACCAGTTCCAGCGTCCGGGCCGGATCCACGTTGCCGGCTATGACGAGCACGGCGTTGTTCGGCGCATACCAGGCGTCATAGAAGCTCTTGAGCATGGCGCCCGTCGTCTTGTCGAAGGTCTCCTTCGAACCGAGCGCGTCCTCCGCATAGGGCGTTCCGGAGAACAACTCGCCGATAACCTGCGATTCGAAAAGATACATCGGGCTGGACAGATCCTGCACCACTTCCTGCTCGATGGCGCCGCGTTCCTTTTCCCAGAGGTCCTGGGAATCGAACACCCCGGACATGCGGATCGCTTCGATCCTGAGCGCCACGTCCACAAGCCCGGCGGGAACGGTGAAGAAATACTGCGTCACCGCCTGCTGCGTATCGGCGTTAAAGTCTCCTCCCAGATCGGCGATCAGCACGGAAAGCTGGTCGGCCGACAGCCCCGGGCTGCCGCGGAAAAGCATGTGTTCCTGGGCATGGGCCGTGCCGGGAAATCCCTCGGGCGCGTCGATGGAACCGACGAGATAGTTCACTTCCACCGTGGCAACGGGCGCCAGCGTGTTCCGCTCGATGATCACCCTGAGCCCGTTCGGCAGCGTCGCCCGGAGCACGTCCGGGGACGCATAAACCGGGCCCGCCGCGAAAACCAGCAGAACGAGAATAAAGACGTTAACCAAACGATGTTTGACGCTCTTCATGAATTCCTCCGAAATGAAGCCCTTCCCCTGCCACGCAGACCCGCGGCGGAGGCAACTCAGCTGATTCACTCTTCTCCTAAATTATAATGCACGGATCAGCCAGATTCAGGGGGCAGGGAACGGCGGGATCGGAAGAGCAACTTACTGGAAGATGAGCAAGGCTGGCCTTCCGGCGGACCCGGCGCAGCCGTTGCCGCTGACTGTCAGCTGCCGGCAGCGGCAGGCGCGGGAGGTTTCTGCATGGTGAGCGGAACCTGCATCGTAGCCGAACGCTGAAACGTCAGCGTGAGCGTGAACGGCGTTCCTTCGGCAATGGTGCGGGGCATGTTTTCGAGCATGATATGCGAAGAGCCCGCCCTCATGACCAGGGACTGGCGCGACGGGATCTTCATGCTGCCGGCCTTGACCATGCGCCTGCCGTCCATGGTGTGCAGCACCGCCTGCGCTCCCGGGATGTCGACGGACAGGCCCGTCAGCACATCGGGACCGCCCTGGTTCACGATCGTGAGCGTAATCATGCCCTCCCCGTAAATGAGCGGCGAGAGTTCGGCATGGGGATTCTCGATCGCGATCTTCGGCGGCGCGGTATCGCAGCCGGGAGCAATCATGATCGCAAGAAACGCTGCAAGGAGTATGGTGCCGGGAAGTCTTCTCACGCGCTTACCTCGTACGTTAACTGAACTTTTTCTGCCACAAAGTCACGAGGGCTCGAAGAACGCAAATTCTTCTTAGCCACAGAATCCACAAAAATTACATGCACAAACTGACAGACGACCCTTTTGCGGCTAATCCTGAATCGATTTTCTTCGCGCCTTCGCGTCTTCGCGGTGAAATCTTTTCACGCCAGGCTCTTCGACACCACCTCGTACACATCCTTGGACAGGTTCTGCGTCTTGAGCATGCGCTCCAGCTGCGCCTTCATCAGCGCCTGCCGCCATTCGTCGTAGCGCTTCCAGAGCGTGAACGCGGAAACGAGCCGCGCCGCGATCTGCGGGTTCATGGGATCGATGGCGAGCACGTGATCGGCGAGGAACTCGTACCCCGCGCCGGAGAGGTCGTGGAACCTTACCGCGTTGGAGGCGAAGGCGCCGATCAGGGCGCGCACCTTGTTCGGGTTCTTGATGCTGAAGACCGGGCTGCCGAGCAGCTTCTTCACCTCTCCCAGCGTTTCGGGCAGCCTGGATGTGGCCTGGATGGCGAGCCACTTGTCCATGACCAGCGGATCGTCCTTCCATCTGTCGTAGAATGCGGCAAGCGCAGTTTCCCGCTCCTTGCAGGGATTGTTCGCCAGGTTCACGAGCGCGGAGAGCACGTCGGTCATGTTCCCGCCCTTCCGGAACTGGTCCACACAGAGATCGCGCACGTCCTGGTCCTCGAGCTCGGAGAGATAGCCCAGGCAGGTGTTCTTGAGACCCCGCCGTCCCATGGACGCCTGGTCGATCCGGTACGGCCCTTCGTCGCGATTCGCGCGATAGACGGACAGGAAGGTCTCCTTCATCACCGCCGCGAGGGTCTCCTGCACGAACCGTCTCGCCTCGTGGATCGCCTCGGGATCGATCACCTCCATGAAGTCGGCGAGGTAGGATTCCGCGGGCAGCGTGAGCGCGTAGGCCTGGAACGCCTTGTCCTCCATGCCGCTTTCCAGCGTCTCGCGGAAAGCGTTGATGAAAAGATTGTCCAGGGCGAGCGGTTTGCCCTGCTGATAGTCATGGACCAGGTCGAGGATCATCTTCACGGCGAGCTGCTGCCCCGCATCCCACCGGTTGAAGGGATCGCGGTCATGGGCCATGAGGAAGAGCCGCTCCTCGTCGGACAGATCGAGCCAGACCTTGACCGGCGCGGAAAATCCTCGAAGCACCGACGGCACCGGCTCTTCGGCGAGATCGGTGAACACGAAGGTCTCCTCGGCCTTATGGAGTTGCAGGACCATCGTCCTGTCACCTTGTCGCCCTGTCGCCTTGTCGGTTTCTCCGCGTCCCCGCGTCTCCGTGTCGACTTTATCGCCCTGTCCCCTTGTCGTCTTGTCGGTCGTTATTGTCAGTTCCTTCCCGTCCTTTCCGATCAGCCCCACAGCCACGGGAATGTGGAACGGCAGTTTGTCCGGCTGGCCCGGCGTGGGAGGACAGGACTGGCGGAAGGTGAGCGCATAGGTCCCGGCGTTCGCGTCGTAGGCGCGGTTCACCTCGATCTCCGGCGTGCCCGATTGGGTGTACCAGAGCCGGAACTGGGACAGGTCCGCGCCGGTCGCATCCTCCAACGCCTTCACAAAATCGTCGGTCCGCACCGCCTGGCCGTCGTGGCGCGAGAAATAGAGGTCCGTTCCCTTCCGGAACCCTTCGGCCCCCAGGAGGGTCCGCATCATCCGGATCACCTCGGCGCCCTTGTTGTAGACCGTGAGGGTATAGAAATTGTTGATCTCCACGTAACTCGACGGACGTACGGGATGGGCCATGGGCCCCTTGTCCTCGCGGAACTGGTGGGTCCGGATGATGTTGGCGTCGCTGATCCTCTTCACGCCACGCGAGGTCATGTCCTCCATGAACTGCTCGTCGCGGAACACGGTGAATCCTTCCTTGAGCGAGAGCTGGAACCAGTCGCGGCAGGTGACGCGGTCGCCCGACCAGTTGTGGAAGTATTCGTGGGCCACCACGCCCATGATGCCCTGGAAGTCGGCGTCCGTGGCCGTCTCGGGCCTGGCCAGCACGTACTTGGAGTTGAAGATGTTCAGGCCCTTGTTCTCCATGGCCCCCATGTTGAAGTCGTCGGTCGCCACGATCATGAACAGGTCGAGGT
>JAKAHZ010000168.1 GCA_021814615.1 Nitrospirota bacterium
GATGTCCATGGCACGGATGCGCTAGAGCGTGTGGATCAGATAGAGGACCAGGAACAGGCCGATCACCACGACCGACAGCGCGAGAAGAACGCTCAGGAGCTTCGAGGGCATGAAGGTATCCGTACGGATCTGGCGCTCCACGGTTTTGTACCGGAAATAGGCAAGCACGCCGATGAGCGCGCCCAACGCCACGAGGATGATGCCGAAGATGGCCGAGTATCCCGGCGGGGGCGGCGCGGCCTGCTTGCCGAGAAAAGCGGTGAACTGCCGCACGAAGAGCGAGAATTTCTCGACCACGAAGCCGAAGGCCATGATGGAGATGCTCGTCCTGATCCATGCGAGGAACGTGCGTTCATTCGCCAGGTGGACCCTGCGGTGCCTCGCCGTCGTTTCCTTGGTGTCGTCAGCCATGGGATCCTTTCACCCGGCGATGAGCTTCATGACGCCGGTGCGTATCATTTTCACCGCAAAGGCAGCGAGGATGAGCGAGGCAACCTTGGCAAAGGCCCGCGATCCGTTGATTCCCACCACGGCGATGATGCGTCCGGACTGGGCAAAGACGAGCCAGCAGATCAAGAGATTCGCGATGAGGGAGAAGAGGACCGGGAGGTACCCGTGGCTCCCCTGAAGCACGAGGGTGGTGGTGAGCACCGCCGGTCCGGCGATGATCGGTGTGCCGAGCGGCACGACGCCCAGCGTGGCGCCGGGGCTGTTTCGCCGCTCTCCCGGACGCACAATGTCCACGGTGGCGATGATCAGCAGGATGACGCCGCCGGCGATCATGAAATCCTCCACGAGGATGCCCAGCGCAGTGAACACCGCACGCCCCACGAGCACGAATCCCACGGTCACGAGGAAGGCGGTGATGATCGACTGCCGGACCACGGTCATCCGCTCGCGCTGATCGAATCCTTCGGTCATGCCCACGAAGATCGGGAGGGTGCCGAAGGCGTCCAAAGCCACCATGATCGGGATGAAGCTGAACAGAAAGCTCTTCCAGAGTTCCATCAGGTCTCCTGTCGGCAGCGCTTCGCCAACCTGAGTATAACGCAGCTTTCCTCCCCTTGTCCAGCAGGGCAAGGAAAAGAAAGGGCCGCTTTTCCGGAGAAAAGCGGCCTTCCTGTCAAGAAATCGAGCCTACCAGGACTCGGTGCCGTGGCAGCCGGGATTGCAGGAGGTCCCGGTATAGTTGACGCTGTTCAGGATCGTGGCACGCGGCAGACCTTCGAAGGACGATGTGCTCAGGCCCGCAAAATGGCTTGTGGTAAGCTTCGTCGTATCGTGGCAGGCGGTGCATGCCAGCTTCGGACTCGGGCCGCCGTTCGGGTCCCAGACATGCAGGTAGTGCTTGCCCGAAAGATAGCTGTTGAACTCCTGGGTGCCGTAGACGTGGCAGGCCGTACACTGGGACGCCGTGGCGATCGAACCGCCGTACCAGGACGGCGTCTGCGCCGGCGTGGAGGATGCCGAGGCTGCCTGGGTCTGCGTCTGAGCCCGCGGGCCGCCATGGCAGCTTATGTTCGAGCAGACCTTGTTCGTCGCGTCGAAAGCTGCGATTGCGGACTTGGAGTTGTACGATGCCGGGAAGAATACGTCGGGCACACCGTTCAGATGGTAGGAATTGACCGTCGAGCCGCCCGCGCCGTTGTGGCAGGTTGAGCAGGTCACGTTCGCAAGTGCGGCGTGCTTGGCATGGCTTCCCGCGATGTTCGGGAAGGCGGCGCCGTTCGGCGGCAGGCCGTGGCATCCGTTGCACTTGAGCGACCCCGGGGTATAGGGCCAGCTGTGGCAGGTGTCGCAAGACGGGCCGCTGTCCGTGACGCCCATCAGGTTCGTGCCGTGGCAGACGCCGTTTGCGCAAGCCGTGGTGCCGTTCGATGCGGCATAGGGACCGTGGTCTTTGTACATGACCGTCCAGGTGGCGAGATGGACGAGCGTCGGGCCGCCCATGTGGCAGCTGGAGCAGGAGGGACCGCTGCCCGCGATGCCCGAGAGGTCCGCTCCGTGGCAGGCGGCGTTGGCGCAGCCCGTGGTGCCGGTTGTGGTCGCAAAGGACGCGTGGTCGCGGTACACGGGATTCCAGGATTGCGGATGCACGGCGGTCGGTCCGCCCATGTGGCAGCCGGAGCAGGAGGGGCCGCTCTGGTTCACGCCGGTCAGGTCCGTGCCATGGCAAAACTGGTTCGCGCAGGCTGTTGTTCCGTTCGTCTGGGCATAGGGTTTATGGTCCTGCGACACGGGATTCCAGGACGAGGGATGGACCGCTGTCGGCCCGCCCAAGTGGCAGGATGTGCAGGAAACGCCCGCGATGCCACCGGCCAGGTCGGCGCCATGGCACTGGCTGCAGTCCGTGGTGCCCTGGCTTGCGGCGATCGCCGCATGATCTGCCGGCAGCCATCCGGCAGGGTGGGCGCCTCCGGCGCCGGTGAAGCCGCCTGCCCGGGGGTCACTACATGCGGCTGCGAGGATGATGAGCGCGCATGCCGAAAGAAACCGCAGGCTTACTTGTGGCATACGATGCACCTCTCATTGTTCTGACGACCGTGGCAGGGGAAACAGGCCGCGGGATTGATCTTGCCGTCGATCTTGTGCTGGTTCAGGTAGTCGCCGCGGTGCGGCATGGTCCGCTCCGGCGCATCCTTATACTTGTCGCTCGGCTTCAGTTCCTCCTTGTGCGCATGGCAGTCGGAGCAGAATGCATCGGAGTGGCAGACCCGGCAGGTATCGCGCTGCTGGGACGCGTAGAACTTGTGGCGGTTGATGAAGCCCTGGTTGTGATCCAGGCTTGCGCGGCCGTCGTTGTGGCATTCGCTGCAGACCGGCAGTCCCGTCACCTCCACCGGGTGCTTGATGGCGGCGAGGGAGAAGCGCGCAGCGGCTATGGTGAACAGCACGGCTGCGATGATCATGAGGGTGACGGTATGGTTCCTGGTATGCATGGGTGATCCTCCAGTGTGATTGCGTTCGGACCGCGACCGGCTTATTTGCCGCCCGGCGCCTTCGCTTTCGATGCGGAAGTGAAGCTCGCATCGAACTGATAATTGAACGTCAGCATGGAACGGACATCCTTGTTGTAATCCGGATTCTTCTGATATTCCACGTCCGCGCCGAGCCACGCCCGCGGCGTGAAGGAATAGCCCAAAGCGCCTGACAGCGCGGTTGCGGTCTTGATTCCGTTGATCGGCTTGTCGTAGGTCACCGCCATACCGTCCACGGTCAGATCGACCTTGGCGATCTTCTTCGTCACGTAGGCCCGCGCCTCGTCGTAGCGGAGCGCGTCGGTGGGGCCGTCCATGCGGTGATAGGCTGCGCCGGCGCCGAAGCTCTCGCCCCGGTAGGCGAGTTTGCCGCCGTAATAGGCGGCCGAATCGTTCAGGATGTCGTAATCGTATTTCTTGTAGTCGCCGGTCACGGTGAATTTGTCCGTGGCAGCCACATCGGCGCTCACTCCCGTGGTGGTGATCGTTTCGTAGGGATTGATATTGGGGAAGGCAAAGGCGGTCATGGTTGTGGACAGGAAGTACCTGCCGTAGTACACTCGTGACGCCTCGCCGGTCACGCGCACCGGGCCGAAGGGGCCCAGCACCGCATAATAGGCGTGCTGCATCCATCCGCGCATGAGGTCATTGTACGAGGACTTGCCGAGGACCTCGAGCTTGCTGAACGGCCGGATCGAAAGGTCGACACCCGTCTCCTCGCGGTAGTCCTGGCTGTCGTTCTTCTCCTTCAGATAGGAGACGCCGACAGTCGAGATGCCGGCGACGGATTGGGAGATCCTTCCCCCGTAGACCGAATCGCCGGACCGGGAGTCGCGGTCCGTTTCCACGGGAGCGCCGCCGAAGGCGGCGATGCGGAATCCGCCCCAGAGATCCGTCTTTGCGTACCCGCCGTCGATCCGCTCGGCAGCCACGCCCTCGTTCACCAGCACGCGGCCGAGGCTTGCCGCGCTGTTCTTCGGGCCCCGCACGTTCAGGTAGGCGTATTGCAGATCGCCGGTGCGCTTGGTCCCTTCGAAGCTTTCGTCGCGCAGGTCCCAGCGGTACCAGCCTCCCGCGCGGAAGCTGACGCTCTCGCCGTCGGCGCTGGCGTTCAGGTATTCGTAGAGCGGCAGGAGGTTGACGTTGTCCGCGGGCTGGAGCGACCAGAGATAGGTCCGGGACTGGCCGGAGACATCGTAGGCAGACGCGGCCGCGGGGAACAGAGCGAGGAGGAGCAGCGTGAACAGCAGAGGGACCGGGTTTTTCATGGTGAACTCCTTGTGGAAGCAATTGAGAGGCTTTTCAGGACATCGACTGCAGACGTCTCATGATAGGGATGCCGTCAGCGTTTTGTCAACAATAAATATGGTCTGAATTTTGGTTTTTTCCGAAACGAGGGGGCGGGAATGTTGCATTCACCGCCGTTCTGGTTTATAATCCGCCCGGTTTTCGGAGTCGTACGAAAAGTATAACGGAGGAAAAGGGTGGCTGCAACTTATACGGCAAAAGATATTACGGTCCTCGAAGGGCTCGAACCGGTCCGGAAACGGCCGGCCATGTATATCGGCACCACGGACATCCGCGGGCTCCATCATCTCGTCTGGGAGGTGCTGGACAATGCCGTCGACGAGGCGCTGAACGGCTTCTGCACCGCCATCACGCTCCGGATCGAGAAGGACGGAGGCGTGACCGTGACCGACAACGGCCGCGGCATGCCGGTGGACATCCATCCCAAGACCAAGCGTCCGGCCATCGAGACCATTCTTTGCACCTTGCACGCCGGAGGCAAGTTCGACCACACGGCGTATCGCTCCTCAGGCGGCCTGCACGGCGTGGGTGCATCGGTAGTGAACGCACTTGCCGAGAGGCTATTCGCCCGGGTCTGGCGCGACGGCTACGAGTGGACCCAGGAGTTCTCGCGCGGCAAGCCCAAGGGGAACCTCAAAAAGGGCAAGCCCACCAAGGCCCACGGCACGGAGATCTATTTCCGGCCGGACCCCGAGATCTTTTCCCGCACCCAGTTCAACGCCAAGACCATCCTCGAGGTGTCGGAGAGCAAGGCGTTCCTGAACAAGGGACTCAAGATCACCATCGAGAACGACCGGGACGGCGAGAAGCCCGTCACCTTCAGGTACGACAACGGCATCCAGGACTACATCAAGCGCCTCTTGCAAGGCACGACCGTGGTGAACGCAGAGCCGTTCTACTTCGAGAAGGAGGACGATTTCAAGATCGAGTGCGTGGTACACTGGACCACGGCTACGGACACGGAGATCCATTCCTATGCCAACTCGATCAATACCTCCGACGGCGGCACGCACGAACTGGCGGTGAGGGCCGGCCTGACCAAGGCGGTGCGCGCCTACGCGGAGCGGAAGAACCTCATTCCCAAGAACATCAAGGCCATCGCGCCCGAGGACGTGTACGAAGGCCTCTACGGCATCGTCTCCGTGCTGGTCAAGAACCCGCAGTTCCAGGGCCAGACCAAGGAGAAACTGAACAATCCCGAGATCAGCTCGCCCATCGAGTCGTCGGTTAAGACCGCCTGCGAGGCCTGGCTCCTGGCCAACCCCTCCATGGCCGATCCGGTGGTGAAGCGCGTGCTGCTCGCCGCCGAGGCCCGCATGGCATCCCGCGCGGCCAAGGACAGCGTCTCGCGGAAGCTCTCGACGCTCAAGCTGAACCTGCCGGGCAAGCTCGCCGACTGCTCCACGGGACGCGTCGAGGACTCGGAGCTCTTCATCGTCGAAGGCGACTCGGCAGGCGGATCGGCAAAGATGGCGCGGGACCGCAAGACCCAGGCCGTGCTGTCGCTTCGCGGCAAGATCCTGAACGTGGAGCACGTGGCGTCGCTCGAGAAGGTCCAGTCGAACAACGAAATCAAGAACCTGCTGGCCACCTTCGGCTGCGGCGTGGGCGCGCATTTCGACCTGAACAAGCTGCGGTACCACCGGATCATCCTCATGACCGACGCCGACGTGGACGGCGCGCATATCAGCGTGCTCCTGCTCACTTTCATTTATCGCTACATGCCGGAGCTGATCAAAAGGGGCCATG
>JAKAHZ010000032.1 GCA_021814615.1 Nitrospirota bacterium
AAGAAGCTCCTCGGCGAGTTTGGTAAGCCGGGCCTCGGTATAGCGGTACGCGGCTGCTGAATCGCCGTCAACGGAGCCGAAATTCCCCTGTCCGTCCACGAGCGGATAGCGCATGTTGAAGTCCTGCGCCATGCGCACCATGGTGTCATACACGGCGCTGTCGCCGTGCGGATGGTATTTCTTCAGCACTTCGCCGACGACGCCGGCGCTTTTCGAATATTTCTTGTTATGCAGGAGCCCTTCGCGGAACATGGCATAGAGGATCCGGCGATGGACAGGCTTGAGACCGTCGCGGGCATCGGGCAGCGCCCTCCCTACGATCACGCTCATGGAGTAATCGAGATAGGAGGTTTTCATCTCCTGTTCGATGTTGACCTGAGATTTTATTTCCTGCGGTTCCATCATGCGGTGTCTGTGAATTCCTTCTGATTACCGGATAAGGTTCTGAAAATCGGGGTTGTCCCGGAGTGCCCGGAGATCTTCGTCTCCTGCTGCGACGGACTTAAGAGACGGCTCAAGTTCGATCGCGTGCTTCACCAAATCGAGAGCCTCGGCCTGCTTGCCGAGCAGCGAAAGATAACAGGCCTTGTTGTACAAGATTTGCCCGTTCTGCGGCTGCAACCGGAGGGCGGTCTCGACGGCCTTGAGTGCTTCATCGACGCGTCCCGACAGTCTGAGCGCGACAGCCTTGTTGCTCCAGGCCAGCGCATTGTCCTTCTGCAGTTCGACGGCACGGTCCGCAGCCTCGATCGCCTCTGCCGTCCTGCCGAGTCCGATGAGAGCGACTGCTTTATTGTTCCACGCGAGAGACAGCGCAGGGTCGAGAACAATAGCTCTTTCTGCGGCTCCCAGCGCTTCCTGGTATTTTCCTTCGGCGTTGAAGGATGCGCTTTTGTCGTTCCACGCCCTGCTGTCCCCGCTCGTCGGCATGAGGTGCGAGTCGATTTTCTTTGAGGAACATGCCTGGAGGAAAATAATGCAGGCAACGAAGAGGCTGAGCATCGCGGCGCTTCTTCCCCTGCCTGTCAGCGAGTTATACATCAAGGTTCTTCACCTCCAGGGCATGGCGCTGGATGAAGGCCCGCCGGGGTTCGACAGCATCGCCCATCAGGATCGTAAAGATTTCGTCGGATTTGATTGAGTCCTCGATCGTAACCTGCAGCAGCGTACGCTTTTCCGGCGTCATTGTCGTTTCCCACAGCTGCTCGGGATTCATTTCCCCAAGACCCTTGTACCTCTGGATGGCGAGGCCTTTCTTGGCCAGATCAAGCACGTACTGCACCAGTTTACCCGTGTCGCGGAACGCCTTTTCCTCGCCCTTTTCCCGGATGCGGTACGAGGGACCATCGAGGCCGAGCAACGCGGGCGACAGGCTTTGGAGCTCGCGAAACTCTGGCGTGGTAATGAAGTTCTCGTCCACGGTGATCGAGGAGTGGATCCCGTCCCACTTGGTTTCGATCCTCAAGCGGAAGGCGTCATGCTCTTCGTCTTTTTCGATCGCCCAGTCCAGATCCGTCTTGGGATGGTGCTCCCGGATATAGCGCGCCACCGCGTCCCCTGTTGCCCGAAGTTTTTCTTCTTCCTTCAGCAGGGATTTGGAGAACGACTTATCCAGAAGGAGGCCGCGCAGCACGACCGTATCCTGCCGTTTCCGTCGGAATTTGTCCAGGGTCTTCTCGAACTGCACGAGCTTCTTGAGCGTGGACGTCAGCCGGTCTCCCTTGAGCCAGTCGTTCTGCTCCGGCGAGAAGAGTTCGATATCCTCGGACGCCAGATCAAGCAGGAAGTCTTCCATCCGGGAATCATCCTTGATGTATCGTTCGGACTTTCCGCGCTTGATCTTGTACAGGGGGGGCTGAGCAATATACAGATAGCCTCGCTCGATGATTTGCGCCATTTGACGGTAGAAGAACGTGAGCAACAGCGTCCGGATATGAGCGCCGTCCACGTCGGCGTCGGTCATGATGATGATCTTGTGGTACCGAAGCTTGGCGATGTCGAATTCCTCGGGGCCGATGCCGGTGCCCATGGCCGTGATCAGGACCTTGATCTCATCGCTCGACAGCATTTTATCGAATCGGGCTTTTTCCACGTTCAGGATCTTGCCCTTGAGGGGAAGGATGGCCTGGTTCTTCCGATCCCTTCCCTGCTTGGCCGATCCGCCGGCGGAATCGCCTTCCACGATGAACAGCTCGGACAAAGCGGGATCCTTTTCCTGGCAGTCTGCGAGCTTTCCGGGGAGCGATGTCGAATCGAGGACGCCCTTCCGGCGCGTCAGTTCACGCGCCTTCCGCGCCGCCTCCCGGGCTCGGGCTGCATTCAGCGCCTTTTCGACAATCCGCCGGGCGAGCTGCGGATTTTCCTCAAGGTAGGCGCCCAGTGTTTCGTTGACCATGGCCTCGACGACGCCTTTGACCTCGCTGTTTCCAAGCTTGGTCTTGGTCTGGCCCTCGAACTGGGGGTTCGCGATGCGTACGCTTACGACGGCCGTCAATCCTTCGCGCACATCCTCGCCCGACAAGGCCTCGTCGGTGCTTTTCAGCAAGCCGGAGGCAAGGGCATAGGAGTTCAGCGTCCGGGTGAGCGCGGATTTGAATCCTGCGAGATGAGATCCCCCTTCGTGCGTGTTGATGTTGTTCGCGAAGGAGAATACCTGTTCGATGTAGCTGTCGTTGTACTGGAGGGCAATGTCGACGTAGAGACCTTCCCGATCCTTCTGCAGTTCGATCGGCCTGGGATGGAGCACGGTTTTATTCTTGTTCAGGTGCTCGATGAACGACGTGATGCCGCCCTCGTAGAGGAACATCTGTTTCTTGGTGCTCCGTTCGTCCTGAATGGATATTTTCAGACCGCGGTTCAGAAAGGCAAGTTCACGAAGCCGCTGGGAAAGTATGTCATAACTGTACTCGCGTTCCTCGAAGATCTGATAATCGGGCTTAAAGGTGATCTTGGTGCCTGTAGCGGTCGTCGTACCCGTAACGGCAAGAGGTGCCATCGGTGCGCCCCGTTCGTACCGCTGCTGAAAAACCTGACCTTGCTGTTTAATTTCCAGCTCGAGCCATTCAGAAAGGGCGTTCACGACCGATACGCCGACGCCGTGCAAGCCGCCGGATACCTTGTAAACCTCGCCGTCAAATTTGCCGCCAGCATGGAGAACGGTAAGAGCAACCTCGGCGGCGGAACGCTTCTGGATACTGTGCATGGCCGTGGGGATGCCACGGCCGTCGTCGATCACCGTGATGCTGTTGTCGATATGAATGATGACATCGATGTTCTTGCAGAACCCCGCAAGCGCCTCGTCTACGCTGTTATCGACCAGCTCATAGACGAGATGGTGCAGGCCGGCGCTGCCCGTACTGCCGATATACATGGCGGGACGCTTGCGCACGGCCTCGAGGCCTTCAAGAACCCTGATACTGTCGGCGGTATATTCCATCCGATCCTCGCAAAAAGAGGGATTGTGGCAGCAGCGCTGCTCAATCCCTCGCTTGGAACTTCAAACGGTCTTCAGCCGGTACGACAAAAAGCACTGCTCCCATTCCCGCTAAACTCTCATCGGCATGACGACACAACGATAGGACGGATCCCCGTCCTCCGAGATCAAACAAGGGCTCAATGCATCGTTCAGTTCCAGGATAACGGTTTCGCGGTCCATCGCGCTCAGCACATCCATGAGATACCGTGAATTGAATCCGATCGTCAGGCCGTCGCCTGAATATTCGACGGACAGCTCTTCACTCGCCTCACCGACTTCGGGATTGTTGGTGGACAATGCGAGGCGGTTGTTTTCCAATTGCAGCTTCACGGCGTTGGTCTTATCCTTGGCAAGGATCGACACGCGCTTGACCGCATGAGAAAGCAGGTCCTTCGGCACGGTAACGCGCTTGGTGTTCTTCGCGGGAATGACCTGCTGGTAATTGGGATAGTTTCCATCGATCAGCTTGGAAACCATCATCAGCCCGTCCCGCACAAATAACGCATGATTTTTGCTGAACCCGAATTGGAATCCTTCCTGCTGCGCATCTTCCTCGAGAAGCCTGCGGAGCTCCAGCATGGCTTTCTTCGGAACGATAACGCTTTCTTCCTTGTGTTTCGTATCCACCGTCCGATCGATGAGCGAAAGTCTGTGGCCGTCGGTACCCACCATCCGGATGGTCAGACCGCCTTTTGCTGGAGCCAGCGACACGTACAGGCCGTTCAATACATACCGGGCATCATTCTCTCCGGCCGCATAGAGGGTTTTTTTGATCATATCGCGGAGCATTTCCCCGGCAATGGCGATCATCCCCTCTTCGGCGACATCGGGAAGCGCGGGATACTCTTCGCGCGGAAGGCCGACAAGCTTGAACTGGGAATGGCCTGAAACGATTTTGACCCAATTGCCGTCCTCCACCTTGATCTGGATGTCTTCCTCGGGAAGCTCGCGCACGATTTCGTACATTTTTTTCGCGGAAACCGTGACGGCTCCCGGCGATTCCACTTCCGCCGCGTACCTGCCGCGAAGGCCGATCTCAAGGTCCGTTGCAATAATCTCAATGCCCTTGCCGTCTGCAACCATCAGCATATTTGAGAGGATCGGCATGGTATTTTTCTTGTCGACCACGCCTTGGATCCGTTGAAGACCCTTGAGAATTTCCTCTTTTTTTATCCGGAGTTTCATGCGAAACAGCCTCCTCGGCAAATCTCGTAAATACTATCAAACTAGGCGGAAAATAGCAATATAAAATCGATGGAAAAAAAACAAAAATATCAGGATCTTAGTTGCTTTGTCAACAGCTCTATCCGCGCCTTCAATTCCGGGTCTTTTTCCTTCTTTTCCTCAATGGTTTTAATGGAATGGATCACCGTACTGTGATCCTTGCCGCCGAAGAAATTCCCGATTTCAGGCAGGGATGAATTCGCCAGGGACCTGCACAAATACATGGCCACCTGCCGCGGCAGGACGATATTCTTCGTACGGCGCTTCGATTTCAGATCGGCCTGTTTCACGCCGAAGGATTCCGCAACGATTTTCTGAACAAGATCGTTAGTGATGATTTTCTCGCGCGTATCGATGAGGTGACGCAGCTCATTCTTGGCAAGGTCGACGGTTATCTCGGTGTTGGTAAGCGAGGCGATGGCGCCGAGCCGCATCAAACCGCCCTCGAGCTCGCGAATATTGTTCTTCAGCATCGTTGCGAGATACTTGGCTACATCGTCGGGAAGGCGGATATTCTGCACTTCCGCTTTTTTCTTCAGGATGGCAACGCGGGTCTCGAGGTCGGGAGACTGGATATCGGCGATGAGGCCGGCTTCGAACCGGGAACGGAGCCTGTCCTCAATATCGGGAATCTCTTTCGGTTGCCGATCGCTGGTAAGCACGATCTGTTTCTGGGCCTCGTAAAGAGTATTGAAGGTGTGAAAGAACTCTTCCTTTGTGCGGTCTTTCCCTGAAATGAACTGGATATCATCGATGATGAGCACATCCATGCCGCGATATTTCTGGCGAAACTCCTCCATTTTCTGGCGGCTGATATGGGTGATCAGTTCATTGGTGAATTGCTCGGAAGATACGTAGGCGACCTTTGCCTTGGGAGACTGGCTCTGGACATAGTGGCCGATTGCGTTGACCAGATGGGTCTTTCCCAATCCGACGCCGCTATAAATAAACAAGGGATTGTAGGATTTTCCGGGAGCTTTGGCCACGGCCATCGCCGAAGCATGAGCAAATTGGTTGCTGGGGCCGACGATGAAAGTATTGAAAGTGTATTTTTTTTCGAGCAGGCTGATTTTTTCCTGACGCTCTGTCTTTTTGTCTTCTTTCGACAGCTTGGCCGGCTTTTTTACCTGTTCCTGGGGCGGAATATCGAAGTCGATCTCGATGGAATCCTTCTTGGCGACCTCTTTAATGACCTCGGTGAGAGTAGCCCAGTGATGCTCCCGGATCCAATCTCGATGAAATTTGCTCGGAACCTCGATAACCATCCTGGAACCGTCAAAAGAAACAAGGTGCGATTGACTGAACCAGGTGTCAAATCCCTGCTTCGACATTCTGCTTTCGATCAGGAAAAGAACTTCTTCCCAAACCTTTGCCAAATCCATGAATTACCTCAAAAAACAGATGTGGTTACAAACATACTTATCCACACCTGTTAATATCGAAAAGAAACCTGAAATATCAATGTACTAAAACGACGAGCGGAGGTAAATAATCCGCATTTATAAGCCCTATTTTTACTGCTTCTGTTGTTATGGCAATAAACACGGGTAAGCACGGTTCTTGCTGATAAGAGGAATCCTCTTTTTTGCGAAGCATGACTATACCAAAACACCCTCACTCTGGCAAGCCATTTTTCAGCATTGAAAAACGCCCACTATTTGTCTTTGTTCTTTAGATATCACGGAATCTAAATATTGCTTGACTTTGAAACTAAGAACATTATAATATAAAACAGATGTTTCAACAATAGAACTGCATCCATATCCACTGTGAGGAGGAGTATTTCATGTCTGCAGATATCAAGGTCGATTCAACGCTTGATGCAAAGGGTCTCAGCTGTCCGCTACCGATCCTGAAAACCAAGAAGGCGGTAGAGGCTCTCGGAAAGGACCAGGTTCTCAAGGTGGTGACGACCGACCCGGGATCGAAGAATGACATGGCATCATGGGCGAAGCGAACGGGCAACGAAATCCTGAAGGTTGAGGAAGGCGGCGGCACGTTCACGTTCTTCATCAAAAAGACGGCTTAAGGAGAATCCCAATCATGGCAAACAAGAAGATGACAATCATCGCATCGAAAGGATCCCTGGATATGGCTTATCCGCCGCTGATTCTGGCGACGACCGCTGCGGCCATGGACGTTGACGTGACGATTTTCTTCACCTTCTACGGTCTCGAGATCGTAAAGAAAAATAATGCAGACAGTTTAAAGGTCACCCCGCTGGGCAATCCGGCCATGCCCATGCCCATGCCGATTCCCACCTTGGTTTCTTCTCTTCCGGGAATGGAGTCGATGGCAACGGCAATGATGAAGTCCATGTTTAAGAAACATGGAGTTGCCACGATCCAGCAGCTCCTGGACCTGGCCAAGGAGAGCGGCATAAAACTCATTGCCTGCCAGATGACCATGGATGTTATGGGCTACAAACAATCTGATATGATCGAAGGCGTTGAGTTCGGCGGAGCTGCATCCTGGTTGGACATTGCGGCTGACGCAGATATCAACCTTTTTATCTAAAATTTGCTAACCATTGGCAGCAAAAGCCGGATTCCAAGAATCCGGCTTTTTTCTTTTCATCTGCTGCTGGACTTTTCCTTCTGTTTGTGATAAAAAATCCCGCATGCATATTCCCGATAATCTCAAATATGATGAAAAAGGCCTGATCCCCGCCGTCATTCAGGATGCAACGACCAATGAGGTTCTGATGGTTGCATACATGAATGCCGCCTCACTCAAAAAAACCGTTGAGACCGGCCTCACGTGGTTCTGGAGCAGATCGCGTCAGAAATTCTGGCAGAAGGGCGAGACCTCCGGCCATATTCAGCGGGTGCGGGACATTCTCTATGACTGCGATCAGGATACCCTGCTGATCAAGGTGGACCAGACCGGACCCGCCTGCCATACGGGCAGCAGAAGCTGTTTCTTCAGAAGCTTTTCCTGAGCAGCATCGTTCCATGGCTGGCTGGGAATATTCGAAGTTCCAGAACGTTCCATGCGCCGCCGAGGATTGCCGGCATCAGGGAAAAGGGGAGACCATGAACCGAGATGCAAACTGTATCTTCTGCAAGATCATCGATAAGAAGATTCCCTCGAAGATCGTTCATGAGGACGACGTTGCAATTGCCTTTGAGGACGTGAATCCTCAGGCTCCGGTTCACCTTCTCATTGTGCCGAAAAAACACATGCCGGAAATCCATAGTATTACGGTTGCCGACCGGGAAATCATCGGACATCTCTTCTTCGTCGCCCGTTCAATTGCCGCTCAGAAAAAGCTTGATCACGGTTATCGCATGGTGATCAACAACGGCCGGGATGCAGGACAGACGGTTTTTCATGTGCACCTGCATCTTCTTTCTGGTCGAGCGTTCCACTGGCCTCCGGGATAACAACAACTTGCCGCTTCTTTCCACAGGTCCCCGTTGGGTGTGTGTTCGAAGGACAGTGGAAAACCAAGAGAGGCCGTTTATCAACAATTGCCAACAGCAAACGCAGGCAAGCATCCCCTTGAGAATCCAGATCCATTTTTCTTCTGTCTTCGAGTAGTTAATCTGCCTATCCACATTTCCACACGCCTTACTACGACTACGACTATTTTTTTATATTATTATTCATAATAAACGTCTTTGACCATCAGGAGATGAGATCAACCGCCAGCATGCAGAGCGGGGAGAAATCGTTCCATGAAAAACATTGCAAATTTTCTTTATGAAGCGGGGATGTTGAAACGAACACCAAGAAGTGGATTTCAATTCCTGGGATCAGGTGCCGAATCCGTTGCCGAGCACATATTCAGAACAACCTATATCGGATATGCGCTGGCAAACCTGTCAAAGGACAAGGGGATAGACGTAGGCAAAATGATCAAACTCTGTCTGTTCCATGATCTTCCTGAAGCACGGACCGGGGATTTGAACTATGTAAACAAGAAATATGTAAGCGCTGATGAGCAGAAGGCCGTGAACGATCTGGCGGCAACGCTTCCTTTTGGAAATGAAATCCGGGAACTGATTACGGAGTTTCAGGAAGGCCGAACGGAAGAGGCAAAACTGGCACGGGATGCGGATCAACTGGAAATGATCCTTGCGCTGAAGGAATACAAGGATCTCGGAAATACGTACGCCGATGAATGGCTTGGATTTTCGTTGAAACGCCTGCAAACGGAGATGGCGCGAAAACTGGCGAAATCGATCCTGGAAACGGATTCATCGCTGTGGTGGTTCAGCGATAAGAGTGACTGGTGGATCAGCGGCGGTAAGCGATGAAAGAAGAGCATATTTCTGGGAAGCCGATGATGTGGACGTAACGGGAAGGTCATAGATTTTTGCTCCCTGCGTGCGGTAATGGGAAAGAAGCGGAGCGGTACGTTCTTCAAAGATGAGCAGTTTTTTCACGACAAGATCGCGATTGTCATCGGTCCGTTTTGATCTATCCCCGCCTACATTGGTTTCGAGCCTGGTGTAAACATCATTAACGGAACAGACAAGATGGATAAGAGCATGAACGCGGGCGATGGTAGTGATGTCCTGGGCCTGACCCACATGCCGGGGAATTCCGTTCAGAATGAGAAGGTGAGAAGAACGGAATTTCTGGCGGAGGAGAAAATGATCTATGATCTTACGGGCGAGAGGAAAATGTTCATTTTCGAGAAGCAAACCGCCATGGAGAACGTCATGAATAAAGGTAAGCTCCTCTGAGGAATAGTTCGGGCGCAAAGAATCTGATAGAGACACAAGAGACCGAAGTTCCGATCCGAAATCAAGATGATGTGCTTTTCTGCCGAATAATCCATGTGTGGCTAGATGATCTCCCAAAGGACTCTTGCCGACACCGGTAGGACCGACAAGCAAGACAGCGTCAACAGGAAAAGAAAAGGAAGCGTCGGAAGAACTCATGATTGATCTCCTTGTGAGGAGAGATACACAAGAAGGCTTTGCAGGCTTTTCTCGGATGCAGAAGAGAGAGGTAGCGTGCGTATCTCATCCAGAGAAAACCATCCGATCTCTTCGCACTTGTGTGGCTCTTGGATGGAAGGAACGCCTTTCGTGAAGGAACAAAGGAATGTCGGTGAAACCCAGTGTTGGCCTTCATCCGGAATGATGTGATCAACAACGTCGAGAAGTTTTTGGATAGAAATAGTGATGTTGAATTCCTCGTGTACTTCCCGGATAAGGGCATCAGCGAGTTTTTCCCCGAACTCGACACTGCCGCCGGGAAATTCCCACCGATACCGTTCGTTTCGGGCCTCTTTGCCTCGTTTGGAAAGAAAGAACTTTCCTTCGCCATTCTGAATGACTGCGCCGACACCGATGCCTATGTAGTCAATGCCTCGTTGCATTCGTCATAATACCTGCTTGAGCAATTGAAGTCCAGATACGAAAAGGAAGAGAAATTATGAAGAGCTACAGAAAGGAATTTCCGGTTACGGAAAAGTACATCTATCTCGATCACGCCGGTGTTGCACCGGTATCGAATCGGGTCAAGAATGCTGTTGGACGTTTTCTTAAGGAGTCATCGGAAGAAGGAGCTTTCAAATATCCGTCATGGCAGGAGTTGACGGACAGGGCAAGGGTAAGCGCCGGAAAACTGATTCATGCTCAAAAGAATGATATAGCCTTCATCAGGAGTACATCACATGGTCTTTCGCTTGCCGCAGAGGGTTTTCCCTGGAAGAACGATGATAATGTCCTTGTCTACGAAGGAGAGTTTCCCTCAAATCTCTATCCCTGGATGCATTTGAAAAGAAAAGGTGTTGACGTGCGGTATATTCCTTCGAGAGACGGGAAGATCGGTATCGCGGAAATCGAAAACGCCATGGATCGAAAAACACGGATGCTTTCGATAAGTTCCGTTCAATTCTCGACCGGATTCAGTATCGACCTGAAAGCAGTAGGCAATGTCTGCAGGAAAAAGGGAGTGGTCTTTTGTGTTGATGCAATTCAAAGTCTCGGCGTAGTACCGACGGATGTGAATGAATACGAAATTGATTTTCTCGCAGCGGATGCTCATAAATGGATGATCGGTCCGGAGGGGATCGGTTTTCTCTATTGCAGAAAAGAGCTTGCGGAGCTTCTAGAACCGGTTCTGGTCGGATGGAAGAGCGTAGTTCAGGAGTTTGCATTTGAAGAACCATCATTCTTATTGAAAAAGAATGCGCAGAAGTTCGAAGAAGGATCGATGAATATGATGGGGATAATCGGAATGGGTGCGGCGATTGATTTGCTCCGTGAGGTCGGGGTGGCGAAGATAGAAGAACGTGTTAAAGACCTTGGGGATCATATCATACAGCGTGCAAATGAACGTCGGTACTCTGTGGTCACACCGGAAGCGCGGAAAGAACGGGCCGGGATTGTGACGATACGAGGGCCTTTCGATCCTTCTCGCGTGAGGGACCGCCTCGGAGAAAAGAACATCATGGTGAATGTGAGGGCGGATGGTATACGCGTATCTCCTCATTTCTATAATCTGGAAGAGGAGATCGACGAGGTTTTTTTACAGATGGACAGGGCGATCAAAAGCGGAGAATGAAGCATCGGGTTTAGGAAATTCGATTATTCTGCATACGTGTAACGGCTTTCCGGCGCCGCTGTGCTGCTGGTTTTTCTGACACCGTGATCTACGTTAGCGCTCGCATGTTCGAGGATCTTGGCGACCGTTTCCACGTGATCGGAAAGGCCGAGCAAGTCGGCGAGCTGCTCTGGAGAAAAGTCGCGGGAGAGGTTTTTTTGAAGATAGACGAGTATCTTCTTCTGTAGTTCGATGACCGCGCTGGCCATCTTCTTTCCTGCTTCGACACCCGGCTGATGATAGGCATTGATGTTCACGAGTGTCGCATAGAATCCAACGGCCCTCTCATAGAGCGCAATGAGCGCACCTACCGTGCCGGCAGTAAGTGCATTGACCGTAATCGATATGGATTCTCGTCCGTTCTCGAACAAGGCAGCACGGGTGCCCAGGAGAAAACTGCTCAGGTAATCGCCGCTCGTAACGGAAGGCTCGACAAATACTGATTTTCCGTCGCGATCCTTCAATACCTCGATAAAGGTAACGAAGAAATTATTCACGCCGTCGCGAAGCTGCTGAACATAGGCATGCTGATCTGTTGTGCCCTTGTTTCCATAGACCGAAATTCCCTGATTCACCACCGCACCGGAAAGATCCCGCTCCTTCCCGAGTGATTCCATGATGAGCTGCTGAAGATATTTGGAAAAAAGCTGAAGGCGGTCTTTATAGGGAAGAATGACCATGTCCTTTTTCCCTTTGCCGTCGGTTGCGTAGAACCACATGAGAGCCAACAGGGCCGCAGGATTGGCGGATACCGTATTTAGCCGCGTATATTCGTCGCAGGACGCAGCACCTTGCAGAAAGCTATCAATATCAATGCCTTGGAGAGACAGAGGAAGTAGACCGACAGCAGAGAAAACAGATGTCCTCCCACCAACCCAATCCCACATCGGAAATCTATCCAACCAGAGATCATTTTTAGCCAAAATATCAAGATAGCTACCCACTCCAGTAATAGCAACAGCATGTTTTTCAAAAACGAGGCCTGCTTGTCGAAAAGCGTTTGCCGCTTCGAGCATCCCATTCCTGGTTTCCGTTGTACCGCCACTCTTGGAAATGACGAGAACGAGGGTCTCGGCAAGTCGCCCGGAAAGCTGCTGGAAAACGCGGTCGAATCCATCCGGATCAGTGTTGTCGAGGAAATAGGGTGTGAGAATGTCGCCTTGTCCCCCGAGCGCATTGGAAGCGAACTGCGGGCCCAGGGCAGAGCCGCCGATCCCGATGGAGAGCAGATACCGGAAGCGGGGCGCCGTTGCCGGTTTAATGGAACCCGAATGGATCTTCGATGAGAAATCCTTGATGTGTGTAAGAGTATGAACGAGTTCCTGGGTAAGTTCAGGCTTCGGAGCGAGATGAGGAGCTCGGAGCCAGTAATGACCGACCATCCTTTTTTCATCAGGATTGGCAAGAAAACCGGCTTCGAGTTCATCGCGGGCGTTAAACGCCCGGGAGATTTCTCCCTCCATACGGGAGAAGAAGTCTGAAGGAAAGTTCATTCTGCTGATGTCGATGGACAATCCGATGGAAGGGCAGGAGCAGAGATGTTTTTTGTAGCGCTCCCAGAGGGCTCGAGAATCCATAGAAACCTCGTATTCGCCGCAGAAAAACGTTACCGTTGCGGAGGGTAATAAGCGTCTTTGCGAAAGAAAATTGTTTTGTTGACGGTGGAAGCGTCCCCCGGCTGAACAATCGGATTATAGCAGATTCTCGTATTTCCTGAAAGAAATTGGAAATGAGATCGCGTTGTTGGAAAGGCATTTCAAGTTCCTTCTGTGGTAATATACGCCATGTTTGATCAGGACACGATCTGCGCGGTTTCCACCGCAGCCGGCGTCGGCAGCATTGCGATAATCCGTGTAAGTGGAAAGGACGCGATAGGGATTGCCGGAAGGCTTTTTGACTCCAAGGGGAATGTTAAGCTTGCGCATGTATCATCCCACACGATCCATTTTGGATGGATATGCGATCCGGAGAGCGGAGAACGGATCGATGAGGTGCTTGTTTCGGTCATGCGACGGCCGCGCACCTACACGAGGGAAGACGTGATTGAGATTAATTGCCACGGCGGCATCGTACCGCTCAAGAGAACACTCAAGATTCTTCAAAGAGAGGGCGCGCGTCTTGCCGCGCCGGGTGAATTCACGAAGCGGGCTTTCCTGAATGGACGGATCGACATGACGCAGGCTGAAGCGGTGATGGATGTCATCAGCGCCCGGACGGAGAAGAGCCATAAGGCGGCGAAGGAGCAGCTTGAAGGAGGTCTGTCGAAGGCGACGGCGGAAATAAGGGAGCAGGTGATCGGTCTGCTTGCAGGAGTGGAAGCGACCGTCGATTTTCCGGAGGAAGATATTGAGACGCCCTCGGGAGTGCGGATAGAAAAGGAGATCGGGGAGATACAAAAGCGAATGTCACAACTGATCTCCCGGGCGGCGTACGGAAGATTGCTGCGAGAGGGAATCGCCGTTGCTATCGTGGGACGGCCGAATGTGGGCAAGTCGTCGCTTATGAACGCTCTTTTGATGCGGGAGCGCGCAATTGTGACCGATATTCCGGGAACAACGCGTGATGTTATCGAGGAAGGACTGAACATTGACGGCATGCCGGTGAGGATCATTGATACTGCGGGGATCCGCGATACCCACGACATGGTCGAACGTGAAGGGGTCAAGAGAAGCCTCTTGGCTCTTGAATCAGCCGATGTGGTCTTGACCGTATTTGACGGATCGGAGCCGTTACATGATGCAGACAGATTCGTTATCGAGGCAGTGGGATGTCGAAAGGCTGTGATTGCGGTCATCAATAAGGACGACTGTAAACGAAAGCTGGAGAGTTTGCCGGCGCTGCAAAAGCACGTTATCGTATCATGCAAAGACGGAAGGGGGCTGGAAATCCTGAAGCGGGAGATCGTCGCAGCCGTGACGCAAGAGGCCTTCGTGCGAAGTGATCATGCTTGGGTCATAAACGAGCGCCACCGGGAGGCCCTGGAACAGGCGGCAGAGAGCATGGAACGTGCGAGGAGATCGGTGCAGGATAGGTTGTCGCCAGAGCTTATCGCCGTAGATCTGCGAGATGCCCTTGATCAGGTCGGCACGATCATTGGCACAACGTATACGGAAGATATTCTGGAGCGTATCTTCCGCGATTTCTGCATCGGAAAATGATCTGTTGGTGAGCACATGAACGAGAAGATGAGATATGACGTTGTCGTGATCGGAGCGGGCCACGCCGGATGCGAAGCGGCGCTCGCCGCCAGCAGGATGGGATGCTCAACGCTGCTGCTCACGATGAACCTGGATACCATTGCGCAGATGTCATGCAATCCGGCGATCGGCGGATTGGCAAAGGGACAGCTCGTGAGGGAGATCGACGCTCTGGGCGGCGAGATGGCGAAGTGCATTGATCGGACAGGAATCCAGTTCCGCACCCTGAACAGCAGCAAGGGGCCGGCAGTACGTGGAACACGCGCGCAGGCAGATAAGCAGCGGTACCGCATCGCGATGAAAGACACCCTGGAAAAGCAGACGCATCTTGATGTGAAACAGGGATTAGTGGAGCGGCTCCTGGTTGAGGACGGAAAGATCCAGGGTGTTGAGACGAACATCGGAGTTCAGTACAAGTCTGGTGCGGTTATCGTGACGACTGGTACCTTCCTGAAGGGATTGATCCATATTGGTCTTGCTCACTATCCATCGGGGCGTGCAGGTGAATTTCCTTCTGTCGGCCTATCGGATTGTTTACGTGATTTGGGCTTCGAGCTCGGTCGTTTGAAAACAGGAACACCTGCAAGGCTAAACGGGAGAACGATTGATATTTCTCGGATGAAGATACAGGAGGGCGATGATCCTGCACCGTTCTTTTCTTTTACTGAAAACACCCACCCACTCATTCAGTTACCCTGTTATTTGACATATACTAACCCACTTACTCACGATATTATTCGAAATAGTCTGGATAAATCACCACTTTACGCTGGTGTCATAAAGGGAATAGGTCCTCGATACTGCCCTTCCATCGAAGACAAGGTCATGCGTTTCTCGGAAAGAGAGAGGCATCAGGTATTTCTCGAGCCAGAAGGCTTGGACACGGAAGAATATTATGCGAACGGAGTGTCCACAAGCCTGCCTTACGAAGTTCAGGTACAGCTGTACCGGTCCATACCGGGGCTCGAGGAGGTCGAGATCATGCGGCCCGCCTATGCCATTGAATACGATTTCGCTCCGCCTACGCAGATCCGCCATTCCCTCGAAACGAAAAAGATAGCGGGGCTTTACTTTGCGGGACAGATCAACGGGACATCAGGATACGAGGAAGCGGCTGCGCAAGGACTTATGGCAGGGATCAACGCAGCGCTCAAAACGCAGAATCGAGACCCTCTCGTGCTTCAGCGTTCGGAATCCTATATCGGCGTGCTGATCGACGATCTGGTGACCAGGGGGACGAACGAACCTTATCGCATGTTCACATCCCGGGCCGAGTACCGTCTGCTTCTCCGGGAGGACAATGCAGATTTGAGGCTGCGGGAGCAGGGAAGGAAGATCGGTCTTGTGGACGATGCCGCCTATGCCCTTTACCATGAGAAAAAGCGAGAGATCGAACGTGAACTTGATCGAATCAAGAGAACCCGGGTCAAATCGTCAGAACAGGTGAACAACATGCTGAGAAACAGAGGATCGATGGAGCTCGAGGATGATGCCTCACTCGAACAGCTGCTGAAGCGTCCGGAACTGACCTATCGAGACATAGCTGCCATCAGCCCTCTGGAGAAACCTGTCCTTCCTGAAGCAGCGGAGCAGGTCGAAATCCAGGTGAAATACGAGGGGTATATTCAGCGCCAGCTGCGGCAGGTTGAACGGTTCGCCGGGCTTGAGCAGCGGTCGATACCAGATGATCTGGATTATGATGCTGTCGTCGGACTGGGAACGGAGGTTCGGCAGAAGCTGAAGCAGGTGCGGCCGATTTCGCTCGGCCAGGCTTCGAGGATCTCGGGCGTGACGCCGGCCGCGATTTCGCTTCTCATGGTTGCTCTCGAGAAGCGGCGAAGGACCGGCGGTTCCCAGCCGAAGACAAACGCGTGACGGACGCAGAATGGGCCAGGAGTGAGTGATTGAATTCAGATGAGTTCAGAAATATCCTGCAGGAAGGGACGAAGGAGCTCGGCCTGTCTCTCGGAGCATCACAGGTCGATGCCTGTCAGACCTATCTTGTTCACCTCAAGAAATGGAATCGCCAGATCAATCTCACGGCGATCGAGAACGATCGGGATATAGCGATCAAGCACTTTCTCGATTCGTTCTCTTACATCCGGGGATTCGGGGAACGACACGTTTCCCGGCTGCTTGATATGGGATCCGGAGCCGGATTCCCCGCGATACCGATCAAGATTCTCCTTCCGGATCTGCAGGTAACCTTGGTGGAATCAGTCAAAAAGAAGGCCTCCTTCTTGCGTCACATTGCGCGAACGCTTCAATTAAGCGGAGTCGAGATCCTCGATAGGAGGACGGATGAGCTGGCGAAGGAGTTTTTCGGGATTTTTGATGTCGTCACAGCCAGGGCATTTGCAGAAATGGGGACAGCTATACGTGAGGGTAGGCGTTTTCTCTATACAGGTGGGATAATAGTATTAAGTAGAGGCCCAGATGAAGCATTAAAAGAGGAAATGTTGCATTCCCTTGGCATGGTTGTGGAACAACGGAAGGAATTTAGGCTTCCCCAGGCAGGCGATCGCAGAACACTCTGGACGCTCAGAAAAGAATAGAAGATGTTCCACGTGGAACAATGTCCAGGCCGACTCATGGAGAGAATATATTAAGGATAAACATGGATCATGTCTGAATCGCATCTTCACATTCCGCCGGAATGGCGCGAGGCAGCGGTTGAGATTTCAACCGGAGGCGGACCGGTCATGGTTGTCGGAGCGCCAGGTTCCGGAAAAACGACCTTCTGTCTCTATCTGGCCGGGCTCTTCTGTCGACAGGGAAAACGGGTTGCCTGGATCGATGCGGATCCGGGCCAGCCGTTTATCGGTCCACCTGCCGCTTTTTCACTTTCTCTGTATCGGGACGCATCGGAACTCCTCAAGAGAAAATTGCCGCTCGTCATGGGATTCATCGGCAACATCAGTCCTGTAGGCCATTTGCTCGAAGCGGTCACGAATATACAAAAACTCTATAGCCGGGCAGTTTCGCTAGATCCTGATCTGATCCTGATCAATACGGACGGCTTGGTTGCCGGGGGAGCAGCGCGGGAACTGAAATTCCACGAGATCGATATGATCGCACCTCGCTATGTCGTGGCGATCCAGCGTTCCCATGAAGTGGAACACTTGGTTTCCCCTCATGTGCATCGCGCCGGCCTGCTCGTTCTACGCGTGCCGGTCTCTCCCGATGCCCGCGTATCGACAGGGGAGGCAAGAAAATCGTACCGGGAACAACGGTTCAAGGAATATTTTCGCGGCGCAGAGTACCTGGATATTGCCCTAAACGACGTCGGTATCCACGGGCCCGGTCTCGGCGCAGGCGAACGGCTCGGGTTCCGTGATGTGAATCTCCTTTCCAAGGTGCTCAAGAGCATCGTCGTTCATGCTGAGCTTTCTTCCGACCGCTTGTTCGTGATCACTGATGGTGATTATTCGGAAAATGATCTTTTTACCGCAAAGGAGCGGTACAGCGTCCGGGAGATCATCGTGATCAAACGCGCTGAGCTCGATTATCTCCTGGTAGGGTTGAATGACGACCAGAATATGACGCTGCATCTCGGCATTGTCCGCGAACTGGACAGCCGGGAGTTGATCCTTCGCGTTGTAACGCCCTGTCGCGACATATCGCCGATCCGGCATCTGTCCCTCGGATCATTTCGCGTGAATCCTGCGGGCAATGAGCTCGGCCAATGGTGATGTTCCACGTGGAACATCCCGAACCTTCTCTTTCCACAGCAGACCTTTAAGCCGAGATAATTTCAAACTATCGCAACAAGTATGATGCTGGTCATAGGAGCCGGCCCTGCTTTGGCGTATGATCGCCCTTACCAATCGTAAACATCTCGACAACAGGAGGGCATCATGTTTTGTTATCAGTGTGAACAGGCGGCAAACGGCAAAGGATGTACCAAGATCGGCGTATGCGGAAAGGATCCGGAGGTGTCGGCGCTCCAGGACCTTTTAATCCATGCAATGAAAGGTCTTTCGCTCGTCGCCGTAGAGGGCAGGGGGCACGGCGTTGTGGATGACGATGTGAATCGCTTCCTGGCCAAGGGGCTTTTTTCGACGCTCACGAACGTCGATTTCGATCCGGCCCGGTTCGAGAAACTTATCAGGAGGTGCGTCGAGCTTCGGGAAGGGCTCAAGAAGAAGGTCACGTCAGCCGGCGGGAGGACTGACTTCAGCCATGGCAGCGCAACCTTTACTCCGGCATCGGATATCGAGGGGCTGGCAAAGCAGGGACGTGAGGTGCGCGAGCGCGTGCCGGACGCGCAGATCAATCCCGACATCCAGTCGCTCCAGGACATCCTGCTCTTCGGGCTCAAGGGCGTGGCAGCCTACGCCGACCACGCGCGGATCCTCGGCAGGACCGACGAACGGGTCTCCGCTTTCATGGCCGAGGCTTTGGCCGCCATGACGAGCACCGACATGGGTCTCAATGAATGGATCGCCATGGTGCTCAAGTGCGGCGAGGTGAACCTCCGGACCATGGAGATCCTGGACGACGCCAATACGGGCACCTACGGCCACCCGGTGCCGACCAAGGTGCCGCTCGGCGCCAGGAAGGGCAAGGCCATCCTCGTCTCGGGCCACGACCTCAAGGATCTGGAGCGCATCCTGCAGCAGAGTTCAGGCAAGGGTATCAATGTTTACACCCACGGCGAGATGCTTCCGGCCCACGGCTATCCGGGTCTCAAAAAGTACACGCACTTCTACGGCCACTACGGCACGGCCTGGCAGAACCAGCACAAGGAGTTCAGCCACTTCCCCGGCGCCATCGTGATGACCACGAACTGCATCCAGAAGCCGCTGGAATCGTACAAGGACAACCTTTTCACCTGCGGCCTCGTCGGCTGGCCCGGCGTCGCGCACATCGCTGACGGCGATTTCACGCCGGTAATCGAGAAGGCGCTCGCCCTTCCGGGATTTGCGGATGACGTTCCGGGCAAGGAAGTGCTCTCCGGCTTCGCCCGGAACACGGTGATGAGCGTTGCCGACAAGGTGATCGACGCGGTGAAGGGCGGCCAGATCCGCCACTTCTTCCTCGTGGGCGGATGCGACGGCGCAAAGCCGGGCAGGAACTACTACACCGAGTTCGTGGAGAAGGCGCCGAAAGACACCGTGGTCTTGACGCTCGCCTGCGGCAAGTTCCGGTTCTTCGACAAGAACCTGGGCGACATCGGCGGCATCCCGCGGCTCTTGGACATCGGCCAGTGCAACGACGCCTATTCGGCCATCCAGATCGCCCTGGCGCTCTCCAAGGCTTTCAACCTGCCCGTGAACGAGCTGCCGCTCTCGCTCGTGCTCTCCTGGTACGAGCAGAAGGCCGTGGCCATCCTGCTCACCCTGCTGAACCTTGGCATCAAGGACATCCGGCTCGGCCCCACGCTGCCGGCCTTCATCACGCCGAAGGTGCTCGACGTGCTGGTGAAGAACTTCGATATTAAGCCTATCGCGGCAACAGCGGAAGAGGACCTCGAGGCCATTCTCGGCCCCTGCTGGTCAAAGACCTCTCAAGAATGCGAAGAAGCGGTCAGCAAATCCTGATGCCTTGATCATTGATCCAAAAAAAGATCTGCGAATCCCGGCGGAAATTCCGCCGGGATTTCTTTTTTGCGATCAACTCTATGCAGGCCAAGAAAGATGTGCGTAAAGCAGGGGTGTCATTCTGAGTGTAGTTAAGAATATCGCCTCCCAATACTTGAGATTCTTCACTTCGTTCAAGATGACAACTTAGGACTGTTTTGCAATAGTCTCTTCGCCACGAGCGATCTTGATATCTATTTGTTTTAATTGGATTTTTATCACAAGTTTTCTCTTTGCTTCACGATAGTTCTATGGTAAAGTAATCGGGTTTTGCGTCAGGAGGCTGGATGGGCAAGGTCATAGCCATTGCCAATCAAAAAGGCGGCGTCGGGAAGACCACGACCGCAGTGAACATCGCCGCGTCTTTGGCAGCGGCGGAAAAGCGTGTGCTGCTCATCGACTCTGATCCCCAGGGGAATTCGACGAGCGGCATGGGGATCGACAAGGAACAGGCCGTCGGAAGCACCTACGATCTTTTCACCGGACGCAGGGCCTTTGCCGAGATCGTGCAACAGACGCACTTCTCCTGGCTCCATGTCGTCCCGGCGCGCATCGATCTCGTGGGCGTCGAGGTCGAGCTGATCCAGATGATCTCGCGCGAACGGGTGCTCAAGAAGGCGATCCAGCCGATCCTGAACGATTACGATTATCTATTCATCGACTGTCCACCGTCCCTGGGGCTTTTGACCGTGAACGCCCTGACTGCTTCGGACGGCGTGCTCATCCCGGTGCAGTGCGAGTATTATGCGCTTGAAGGCTTGACCGCGCTCGTGAATACGATCTCGCTCATCAAGCAGGACCTGAATCCGGCCCTTGCCATCGAAGGTGTGCTGCTCACCATGTTCGATGGACGGAACAATCTCGCAACCCAGGTTGCCGGGGAAGTGCGCAAATATTTCGGCGACAAGGTGTATAATACCGTGATCAATCGCAATGTTACGCTGAGCGAAGCGCCGAGCCACGGCAAACCGGTGCTGCTCTACGACATCAAATCCAAAGGCGCGCAGAGTTACCTGGATCTGGCAAAGGAGATCTTGAGCCATGCAAAAGCAGGCGCTCGGTAAAGGGCTCGGCGCGCTCATCCCCGATCTTTCTTCGCTCGATGCAAAAGAGAAGAAGGCGCTCGGCATCATGGAGGTCGAGCTCGACCGCATCATTCCCAACGAGTTCCAGCCGCGCAAGATCTTCGATGACGAGAAGCTGAAGGAACTTGCCGCATCGATCAAGGAACAGGGCGTGATTCAGCCCGTTATCGTGCACCGCATCGGTTCGAACTACGGGCTCATCGCAGGCGAGCGCCGCTGGCGCGCCGCAAGGCTGGCGGGGCTCAAGACGATCCCGGCGCTGGTGCGCGAAGCGACGAAGCGCGAGCTGATCGAGCAGGCGCTGATCGAGAACATCCAGCGCGAGGACCTGAATCCCCTGGAAGCGGCGGAGGCCTTCAGGCGGCTGCAGGACGAATTCAAGCTGACGCAGGAGGATTTGGCAAAGCGCGTGGGCAAGGAGCGGTCGACGATCGCGAACTTCCTCCGCATCCTCGGCCTGCCGAAAGAGGTGAAACAGCTTCTTGCCGCCGGCACGTTGTCCCTGGGCCATGCCAAGGCGGTGCTGTCGCTCGAGCGCCAGCGCGACCAGATGCAGGTGGCGAACCAGATCGCGCGGAAAGGCCTGTCGGTGCGGGAGGCGGAGGAGCTTGCCGGCCGGCTGAAACATCCGAAGAAGGAACGTACATCGAAGCAAGATTCCGCATACCAGGCTGTGGAGGAGCGGCTCCGGAAATCGCTGGGCACGAAGGTCAGCATCAGCGCCGGTGCCAAGGGCGGCAAGATCGTGATCGAATATTACTCCTCCGAGGAATTCGAGCGGATCCTGGAGAAGATCGGGTAACTGCCACACGGTGGTCCAAAGGAGGACGAGATGCTGAAGAAGACGACGGGAGTTGCAGCCGAACACGCCGAGATCACGGCGTTCCTCGGCAAAGGCACGGAATTCAAAGGCGTGCTCAGTTTCGGGGGAACGATCCGCGTTGACGGAAGAGTGGAAGGCGAGGTCGTTTCGAAGGATACGCTGATCGCCGGCGACGAGGCCTATCTTCAGGGAGACATTAGTGTCGGAACCATAATCTCGAGCGGTAAGATCGTGGGAAACATCAACGCCGCCCAGAAAGTGCATCTCCTCGCACCGGCCGTGATTGAGGGTAACATCAAGACGCCCAAGCTGATCATCGAGGAAGGGGTCGTTTTCGACGGGAAGTGCGAAATGGCCGGGCAGCGGAGCGCAGGCGATACATCGAAGGTCGTTTCGCTCGCAGACCGTCAATAATCTCCGCACGCCGGTACCAGCCGGCAGCAGGTACGCTTGCATTCTCCCGCCCCGAGAGCGGGGCACATCCAAGGCATGAAACTTCTCCATCTTTACCGAACCCCTGTTCTGTCGACGTTCCAGACCGCTAATCTCCTGGCAGAAGCCAGGCGAAGGGTCGCCTCGTCGATCAGGAGCATCGATACCGAATTCTGCTACAACATCTCCTCCCGCGCCAGGCTTTCCGCCGACGAACTCCGGCTCCTGCGCTGGCTTCTTGCCGAAACCTTCGAACCGGAAAATTTTTCCGTAACGAGCTTCATCACGGTTCAGGAAGGCCGCAAGTCCTCGGGAGCGGTGGTGCTCGAAGTCGGACCGCGCATGAACTTCACTACCGCCTGGTCGGCCAACGCCGTGTCCGTCTGTCACGCCTGCGGACTCCGGTCCGTCGAACGGATCGAACGCTCCCGCCGTTATCTTCTCACCTTGAACCGGGGCAAGCATCTCACCCCGGCAGAGCAGCGCGCTTTCCTCTCGCTTGTGCATGACCGCATGACCGAGTGTCCCTATCCCCAGCCGCTTTCGACCTTCGCGACGGGCATCCGGCCGGAACAGGTGAAGATCGTCCCCCTGCTTCAGGAGGGCAGGTCCGCGCTTGAGCGGATCAACCGCGAGATGGGCCTGGGCATGGACGACTGGGACCTCGACTACTACACGAACCTTTTCGTGAAGGACATCAAGCGCAACCCTACGAACGTGGAATGTTTCGACCTTTCCCAGTCCAACAGCGAGCATTCGCGCCACTGGTTCTTCCGCGGCAGGCTGATCGTGGACGGCAAGGAAACGACGGAAACGCTGATGCAGATCGTGAAGGCAACGTACGACGCGAACCGGAACAACAGCGTCATCGCCTTCAGCGACAATTCGAGTTCCATTAAAGGGTACGAGATCGCCACGATCCATCCCCAGGTCCCGGGCCGGCCCTCCGCCTTCCGGCAGGCCAGGCGCCTGTACAACATCATCTTCACTGCCGAGACCCACAATTTCCCCTCCGGCGTCGCGCCCTTTCCCGGCGCTGAGACCGGAACCGGCGGCCGCATCCGCGATGTGCAGGCGACGGGAACCGCGGGCCTCGTGCTCGCCGGCACGGCGGCCTACTGCGTGGGGAATCTGCGTATCCCCGGATACGATCTTCCCTGGGAAGACGGCTCCTGGGCCTATCCCGACAATCTTGCCTCGCCTCTCCAGATCGAGATCGATGCGAGCAACGGCGCATCGGACTACGGCAACAAGTTCGGCGAGCCCCTGATCCAGGGCTTCACACGCTCCTTCGGGCTCCGGCTTCCCGACGGCGAGCGGCGCGAGTGGATCAAGCCGATCATGTTCTCCGGCGGCATCGGCCAGATGGAGGACCGGCATTCGAATAAATCTGAGCCCGAGAAGGGCATGCTGGTGGTCAAGATCGGCGGCCCTGCCTACCGCATCGGCATGGGCGGCGGCGCCGCGTCCTCGATGATCCAGGGAGAGAACATCGCTGCCCTCGATTTCAACGCGGTCCAGCGCGGCGACGCGGAAATGGAGCAGAAAGTGAACCGCGTGATCCGCGCTTGTTCGGAGCTCGGCGAGCAGAACCCCATCGTGAGCATCCATGACCAGGGCGCGGGCGGGAACTGCAATGTGCTGAAGGAAATCGTCCATCCTGCGGGCGCGAAGATCGAGGTACGGCGGATCCAGGTCGGCGACGAAACCCTGTCGGTGCTCGAGATCTGGGGAGCGGAATATCAGGAGCAGAACGCGCTACTGCTCCGACCCGAGAACGCCAAGCTCTTCGAAGGCCTCTGCAAGCGCGAAAAGGTTCCCGTGGCTTTCGTGGGCCAGATCACCGGCGACGGCTACATCGTGCTGCATGATGCCGCAGACGGCTCCAGGCCGGTGAACCTGGAGTTATCGAAGGTGCTGGGCGACATGCCTCGGAAGATCTTCCCTTTGAGCAGGAAGAAGGACGTGCTGCGGCCGCTCTCGCTGCCGAAGAACCTCACGGTGAGGAAAGCCCTCGACCGGGTGCTGCGCCTGCTCTCCGTCGGATCCAAGCGCTTCCTGGTGAACAAGGTGGATCGCTCCGTGACGGGCCTCATCGCGCGGCAGCAATGCGCGGGCCCCCTGCAGCTCACCGTATCAAACGTAGCGGTTATCGCCCAGTCCCATTACGGGATCACGGGTGCGGCATGTTCCATCGGCGAGCAGCCGCTGAAGGAGCTTATCGACGCGGCTGCCATGGCCAGGATGAGCGTTGCCGAAGCGGTGACGAACATTGTCTGGGCCGAAACCTCGGGCCTGGGCGACATCCGCTGCTCGGGCAACTGGATGTGGGCGCCCAAGCTTCCCGGCGAGGGAGCACGGCTCTACGATGCGGCAGTCGCCATGCGCGACATCATGATCCGGCTCGGCATGGCCGTTGACGGCGGCAAGGACAGCCTGTCCATGGCCGCGAAGGTGACGAACGCCGACGGCACGAGCGAGACCGTGAAGTCGCCCGGCACGCTGGTCATCTCGACCTATGTCACCTGCCCGGACATCACCAAGACCGTGACACCCGACATCAAGCTGCCGGGATGGGACAAGTTGCTGTTCATCGATCTCGGCAGCGGGAAGAACCGTCTCGGCGGGTCCGCGCTCGCGCAGGTCTACGGTCAGGTAGGCGACCGGTCCCCGGACATCGAAAATCCGGACGTTTTGAAAAGGGCCTTCAACGCGGTGCAGGAACTGGTGAAGAAGCGGCTCGTGCTGGCGGGCCACGACCGGTCCGACGGCGGATTGATCACCACGCTCCTTGAGATGGCCTTTGCCGGCAATTGCGGACTGGACGTGAACATTCCGGCGAAGGCAACGGGGAACGGCGACGCCCTGGAGACGCTCTTTGCCGAGGAAGCGGGACTGGTTCTCGAGATCTCGCCGGAGAACGAGGCTGCCGTTGCCGCTGTTCTGAGCAAAGCAGGCGTGCCATTCGGCATCATCGGAACATCGTCGGCGGAGAAACAGATCAAGATCTCCGTCAAGGGAACAACGGTGCTCGATGAAGACATGCTGGTGCTGCGCGATCTCTGGGAAGAGACGAGCCACCGGCTCGATCTCTATCAGCGGAATCCCGATTGCATCCGTGAAGAGCGAAAGAACAGCTACGATCGCAAGGGCCCGGACTTCATCGTGCCTTTCACGCCCCTCCCCACGGACCGCCGGCTCATGAACAGGGGCAACAAGCCGAAAGTGGCGATCATCCGCGAGGAGGGATCGAACGGCGACCGCGAGATGGCCTCGGCCTTCTTCCTGGCGGGATTCGAACCCTGGGATGTGGTGATGACCGATCTTTTGTCCGGACGGGTCGGGCTCGACCAGTTCCGCGGTGTGGTCTTTGTCGGCGGGTTCAGCTACGCAGACGTGCTCGATTCGGCAAAAGGATGGGCTGCCACGATCCGGTTCAACAAGAAGCTCTGGGACCAGTTCGAGCGGTTCTATCACCGTTCCGACACCTTCAGCCTGGGCGTTTGCAACGGGTGCCAGCTCATGGCGCTTTTGGGCTGGGTGCCCTGGCGCGGCATCGAGGACCATCTGCAGCCGCGTTTCATCCACAACAAGTCGGGAAGGTTCGAGTCGCGCTTCTCGACGGTGAAGATCCTGAAGAGCCCGTCGATCATGCTGCAGGGGATGGAGAACTCGGTTCTGGGCATCTGGGTCGCTCATGGCGAAGGCATGGCCTATTTCCCCGACGCCGCAATCCTGCGGGAGGCGGAGTTCGGGCTTGCGCCGGTCCGCTATGTCGACGACGACAACCGGATCACCCAAGCCTATCCTTTCAATCCCAACGGATCTCCTGACGGCATCGCGGCGCTCTGCTCTCCCGACGGCAGGCACCTTGCCATGATGCCCCATCCCGAGCGCGCTGTGCTCACGTGGCAGTGGGGATGGATGCCCGAGCGGATGAAGCGGGAGCTTGCAGATTCGCCCTGGCTTAAGATGTTCCAGAACGCCCGGGAGTGGTGCGATCGCTCCTAGCGAATTCCCGCAAGAGGAAGTTTCGTGAAGTACAAAGAGTTCATCCATCGCGAGTGCGAATATTACCCCTGTCACGATCTTGCCGAATGGAAGAATTGCCTTTTCTGCTGGTGCCCCCTCTATCTGCTCGAGTGCGGTGGCGACGGCGAGATGAAAAACGGGATTAAAGATTGCTCGAAGTGCACCATCCCGCACCGCGAGGGCGGATATGAGTATGTCGTGAATATGATGCAGGAACGGGTCTTTCGGAAAGGATAGGAGGAATCATGGCAGTCAAGCAGGGAGATATCATCGCAGTGCACTATACCGGCAAACTTGCCGACGGGACGGTCTTCGATACGTCCTACAGCAGGGCGCCGCTGCAGCTCAAGCTCGGCGCGGGCAAACTGATCGCGGGATTCGAGAAAGCCCTGATCGGTATGAACAAGGGAGAGAAGAAGACCGTCGTCATTCCCTCCGCAGAGGCTTACGGCCCGAGGCAGGAGCAGGCGGTCGTGCAGATGGAGCGGAAGAACCTGCCCGAGGGCTTTGCCCCGAAAGTAGGCCAGCGCTTGGAGCTGACCCAGGAGGACGACAGGAACGTGCTCGTCACGGTGACCGACGTGACGGATACAACGATCATTGTCGACGCGAACCATCCGCTTGCGGGCAAGGACCTGACCTTCGATATCGAGCTGGTGTCCGTGGAAGGCGTTGATTGATCTTGCCGGGAGCGGTCTCTCGCAGAGCCGCAGAGCGCGCAGGGAAAACAATGAACAGAGGCCGCCGGATTTTCCGGCGGCTTTTTTGATTTTCCTGTGGGTATGAAGGTCTCTCTAGGCGTAGTATGCTGACTTAATTTAAATGGTCCGAATGGCACCCCGCGATCATTCTGATCCGTCCTTCTCGGTCTCCTCGGGGCATTTCAGAAACTCGCCTTGTCAGATGACGGGAATGTTGCATGGGGAGAAGCAACGGCTTAAAAGCCGCTACACAAAACTCGTAAAATCCTTTAATGGTAAACACCGTTTCACTGAAGATCATAGAAAGGAGCTTATCTCATGCTTAAGCACATCGTTTTGTTCAAACTGAAGGCCACCGCGGAAGGGGCATCAAAGGAAGA
>JAKAHZ010000033.1:0-789 GCA_021814615.1 Nitrospirota bacterium
CGAACGACGTACCCGCCTTCGTCGCGGCTTCCAGGGACAGGACCACGCCGTTCAGCAGCACGAACAGCTTCTTGAACGCCGGGACATAAAGCAGGACCGCGGCGATCCCCAGTTGGACAGCGACGCCGGCGAGCGCCGTCCTGTATCTGACCTCGCTTCGCTTCTCGCTGACGAGCCAGGCAAGACCGATGAACGCCGCCAGGCCGAGCACGGATTGCAGAAGCATGGGACCTCCTCGACATGGGCATGCTCCGGCTTCGGAGCGAAACGACGGCGTTCAGGACTCCCTGCGCATTGCCTTTCGTCCCGCCAGAAATCCGCCCAGGACCCCGGCAGGGAACATCCCCCCGTACTGGCAAAGATAATACCAGAAAGGCAGGTCCTTTTCCCAGCACAGAAAGGTCAGAAGCAGGCTTCCGGCGGGGACCAGCAGGCCATGCAGCAGAAATCCCTCTTTGGCGATCCTTCCGGCCACGTAGCTCCCGCAGAACGTCGAGCCAAGGCCGTAGATGAGGCTCAGCAGCAGTCCGCTCAGGCTGTGCATGCGCGGCATGAACTCTTCAATAGGAATCCCCTGGGCAAACATCAGGAGCACGATCCCCAACCCCGCTGCGACGGTGATGACCAGATCGGCCAGCACACCGAGAATCACAGCAACAGGGTGAATGCGCCGCAGTTGTTTCCTGCCTTTGATCATGCTTCGCCTGCCTGTCCGCGGCTTCTATCAAAATCCGGCCGGGTAGATTCGTAACGCAGCACTTCCGTCATTGCCGAAAATAGCGGCTGGTC
>JAKAHZ010000033.1:799-27327 GCA_021814615.1 Nitrospirota bacterium
AGAAAGTAATCTTTTTCTCAAACTGAAATAATAAGAAGATTGCATGCGCAGAGCTTGAAATTGACAGTGCCGGGATAATGCGAATATGATGAAGTCAGAACATCTTGATCGATTCTGCGTCCACGATGCCGTGAATGATGCTTCTAACAGGGGAGGAATCCATGGATACGATCATGAGGATCTGGGTTTTTGCCTGCATCATCCTGTTCACCATGCGGCAGGTGCTTCCTGACCTGGACAAACGGTTCCACATCATGGAAATCGTTGCCGCGGCCTTTGTCGTCCTGATTCTAAGCGCCGTTGGTCCTGCTGCCTTCCGAGCCTTCAAAGAGGTATTGCAGAGGCGTTCTTTCGAAAAGCAGGTCTAGGCAATGCTGTTGCGATAGATCCCGCAGGGGGCGAGCCCCGAGCGGACGTCCTTCCTCTCTCTGCCGCGGCATTCCTTCCTCGTGCCGCGGCAGTGATTTTTGTGCGCCGTCCTTCACACCGCTGATTTCACCGCGCCTCATCAGCATATTCTCGGCAGCTGTTCGCCGGGCAGCATATCCACGATACGGCTGCCGCCGATCCCTGTTTCGAGCAGCACCATGCCCTCCGGAGATGCTGTAACGTCCCCGATGATCGATGCCTGCAGGCCATCCGGATGCTTCCGCATCGCGGCGACCAGGGATTCCGCATAGGCAGCCTCAACAACGGCGATCAGAATGCCTTCGTTGGCAATATACAGCGGATCGAGCCCCAGGAGGCTGCAGGCTCCCTTCACCTGCGGCGGGACCGGCAGCGACGCTTCCCGGATCCTGATGCAGCAGCCCGATTCCAGTGCCGCCTCCTTGAGTGTCGTGGCAAGACCGCCCCTCGTCGGGTCACGCATGAAATGGATGTCCCCTCCCGCATCAAACATCGCTTTTGTCAGGCTGTTCAAAGGGCGGGAATCCGTCTCGATCGGCGGGGTGAATGACAAACCGTTCCGTTCCGCCAGGATCGCGATGCCGTGATTGCCGATCTCGCCGCTCACGATCACCTTGTCCCCCGCCGCGATGCGAGACGCTGCGATGGAAACGCCGTCCCTCACCACACCGACGCCGGAGGTATTGATGAACAGACCATCGGCCTTTCCCCGGTTCACCACTTTCGTATCTCCGGCAACGATACGGATCCCCGCGGCTTTGGCGGCCGCAGCCATGGACGAAATGATTTTTTTCAGATCGGTCAGGGGAAAGCCTTCTTCGATGATGAATCCCGCGGTCAGATAAAGCGGCTCAGCGCCCGCCACGGCCAGATCGTTCACCGTGCCGCAGACGGCAAGATCGCCGATATTCCCGCCCGGGAAGAAGAGTGGTGTCACCACGTAGGAATCGGTGGTATAGGCAAGATGGGTCGACGGCACGTCCACGAGCGCGGAATCGCCCGCGCCTTCGATGCCGAACGCAGGGCTGAAGTGCTCGCGGATCAGCGCATGCATGAGCTTTCCGCCGCTGCCGTGGCCTAAAAGGATTTTATCCAAAGTAATTCCTTAAAGAGAACCTTGGCTTCAGCCACAAAGACACGAAGACTCGAAGCAAGTTCCTGTCGTCGGAATTGAACCTTCGCGCCTTCCTGTCTTCGTGGCTGCAAATGAGGATTTTCTCAGTGTCCTCAGTGTCTCCGTGGTAATGATCGTCTTTTTCGACTTTATCAATGTTGTCCGTATTTATAATAAGCCGCGCAGCTTCCCTCGGTGCTGACCATGCAGGGCCCCACGGGCGAATCAGGCGTGCATCCCGTTCCGAAGAGCGGGCATTCGGTGGGGATCTTCACGCCCCGCAATATATCCCCGCAGGAGCAGAGTTCCGGCTCGGCAATACCCGTGGTTTCCGGCTGGAACCGCGTTTCAGCGTCAAAGGCACGGTATTTCGCGCGCAGCTTCAATCCGCTGCCGGAGATGACGCCGATCCCCCGCCAATAGGCGTCCGCAGACTCGAAGATCTCGTCCAGGATGGCCACTGCCTTGGGATTGCCGTCAACATGCACCACGCCCGGATAAGCATTCTCCACTGCAGCTTCTCTTTTGGCGATCTGGCGCAGGATCATTACAATGCCCAGGATGATCTCTTTGGCCTCGAATCCCGTCACGACGGACGGTTTGCGGTACTGCGTTACGAGGAATTGATAGGGCTTGAGCCCGATGATCGTGCTCACATGGCCGGGCAGCACGAAGCCGTCAACCTTCACGTCCGCGGAATCCAGAAGCGCCTTGAGCGCAGGCGGCACGGTCTTGTGGGAAGAATAGATGCTGAAGTTCCTGACCGATTGTTTCGCGGCGGTCATCACCGTCGCGGCGATGAGCGGCGAGGTGGTCTCGAAGCCCGTGGCAAAGAACACGACCTGTTTCTGTTGCGCCTGCTGCGCGAGCTTCAGCGCGTCCATGGGCGAATACATGACCCGAACGTCGGCTCCCTCGGAACGGGCCTCCATGAGCGACTGTTTGCCGCCGGGAACGCGCATCATGTCCCCAAAGGTCACCAGCACCGTCTCCGGCCGTTTCGCGATCGATATCGCCGCATCCACGTCATGGATGGAGGTCACGCACACGGGACACCCGGGACCGCTGAGCAGCGAAATATTCGACGGAAGAATGCTCCGCACGCCGTGCCGGAAGATCTCGACCGTATGGGTGCCGCAAACCTCCATGAGCTTGAGCGGCCGGTTGATCTTTGCGGAAAGGTCCTTCAGTTCCTGCAGCAGATCCTTCATCCCCTCATTCCTCTTTCCTGCCGTTCACGGGAAAATCGCCCAGCTTCAGCCGCTCCCGGACGATATGCGCCTGGCCGAGAGAAATGCACGCGTCATTCGGCGGCATCATCCTGTTCCAATGAACCCGGGCTCCCTGCTCTTCCAGCATCGCAACGACGCGCCGGAAGAGATAGCGGTTCTGGAACGTTCCGCCGGAGAGCGCAACATCATTGATCCCGGACCGCTCACGAAGGATATTGACCGTCCGGGCAATGATCGCAGCAACGGTGTTATGGAATTTCGCCGCGATCAGCGGGACCGGCAGGCCCGCAAGCCGCTCTTCCGTGATCACGCGAATCAACGGAATCGTATCAATCACACTATACTCAGTTCCCGCTTCCAGTTCAATGCGATACGCCTCCGAGACGTTTTCATCCACCTGGGATTCCAACTGTATTGCCGCCTCGCCTTCGAAGGTGTTCCGGTCACAGATGCCGAGAATGGCGGAGACCGCATCGAAAAGCCGTCCTGCGCCCGATGAGAGCGGAGAAAGGTCCTTCCCGGCGGCGACGGCCCTGATCTGCGACAGCATGTCTTGGCCGTATTGTACGGAAAAGCCGAGAGCAGTCAGGACCTCGTCGCATCTGCTGCCGAAAGCGTCTTGCAGCATGCTGACCGCTGTCCGCCAGGGTTCCCGGATTGCCGCTTCCCCTCCCGGCAGGGCGACATAGCGGAAATGCGCCTTCCGGGCAAACCCGGCGATATCGGTGACGAGGAATTCACTCCCCCAGAGATTTCCGTCCGTGCCATAACCGGTTCCGTCGAAGGCAACGCCGATCACCGGTCCCGAGAGCCCCTGTTCCGCCATAACGGAGCCGATGTGAGCATAATGGTGCTGGATCGCGAATGCCGGGATCGATTTCCGCGCTGCCTCTTCCATTGCCCAGCCTGTTGAAAGATAGCCGGGATGGAGATCATGGACAAGCGCGACAGGTTCTGCCCGGTAAACAGCCTTCAGATTGTTGTAAACCTCCGCGTAAAAACGCAGGGTTTCATAGTTTTCCATGTCGCCGATATGCTGGCTCGGGATGGCATAGGCGCCTCTCGTGAGCGTAAAGGTATTTTTGAGGTCCGCACCGCACCCCATCACATCGGGACCGTCACTCTGCAGCCGGATCGGATTCGGCGCGTACCCGCGGGACCGGCGGATGAAGAATAGTTCGGAGTCGGGAGTTTGGAGTTCGGTGGGTGACAGAGATGAAACAGCTGCGGCATTTGTATTGTTTTTCCTCCGAACTCCGAACTCCGAACTTTGAACTCTCGCCACAGAATCATCCACGCGCATGAAGATATCGCGATCGTGAAGAAGAAAAGCATCGACAAGACCCGAAAGCTTGCTCTGCGCCTCATCGTTGTCGCAGACGATCGGTTCTTCCGACAGATTGCCGCTTGTCATAACCAGCGCGGAGAAGGTGTGCGCATTACCGCCGCCGGGCCTGAACAAGAGATGGTGGAGCGGCGTGTAAGGAAGCATGCACCCGACATATTGATTTCCGGGCGCTACGGTTGGAGACAGCGGCGATGTGCCGCTGCGTTTTCGCAGCAGTACGATCGGCCGCTCCCGGGAGAGCAGGCATGCAGCCTCACGTTCCGAAACCTCTGCAAAGAGGCGAACGGCATCAACGTCCGGGCACATGACCGCAAAGGGCTTGTTGCTCTTCCGTTTTCGCTCCCGGAGCAGTCGGACGGCGTCGTCATTCGTCGCATCGCAGGCGATATGGAATCCTCCGATGCCCTTGACTGCCGCGATTCCGCCCTGCTGCAGCACCAGCACTGCCGATCGAACCGGATCCCGCTCCGTCACCCTGTACTTTGAACTTTGAACTTTGAACTCTACGTTCGGTCCGCATACCGGACAGGCATTCGGCTGGGCATGGAACCTGCGGTCAGCGGGATCAGCGTACTCGCGGGAACAGTCCGGGCACAGGGTAAACCGCGCCATGGTCGTATTCGGCCGGTCGTAGGGGACTTTCTGCGTAATCGAATACCGGGGGCCGCAATTCGTGCAGTTGATGAAAGGATAGAGGAAGCGGCGGTCAGAGGGATCGAAGAGCTCCCGGAGACAGTCAGGGCAGACGGCAGCGTCGGGGGAAACAAGGGTAAAGGATGTTTCGTCATCCAGGCTCGTACGGATATCGAAGGCGGAATACCCGACTGGATGAAGGCGTTCGATCGAGAGTGTCTCGATCCGGGAGATGGGAGGATTGTCTTTCGGCAGACGGTCAAGGAAGAGGGCAAGCTGCTCGCCCTCAGCGTCGATCAGCACGCCTTGCGCCGTATTCGTCACGAACCCGCGGATCCCGAAGCGCGATGCCAGGGCAAACACATAGGGCCGGAAGCCGACCCCCTGCACCACGCCGGTCAGTGTGATCTGAGCCCGCTCAGCCATTGAGCCCATGGATCGATCCCTTCCCCGGTCCTGCAGGAGACCGGGAAGATCTTCAGTTTCGGGTTCAGCGCCAGGGAATCGGCATGCATTTTCCTGATATCGGCATTGGTGTAAGGAAGCAGGTCGATCTTGTTCAGGACCAGGGCTGAGGACTCCTGAAACATGAGCGGATACTTGAGCGGCTTGTCGTGCCCCTCGGCGACGGAGAGGACCATCAGCTTCACGTCCTCGCCCACCTTGAACTCCGCCGGACAGACGAGATTGCCCACGTTCTCGATGATGACCATGTCCAGGTCCTTGAGCGGAAGATCGCCCAGGACCGTGTTGATCATGTTCGCGTCCAGGTGACATGCGCCGCCCGTGTTGATCTGGACCACCGGCACGCCGAGTGCGCCGATCCGTTCGGCGTCATCGGTGCCCACGATGTCCCCTTCGATCACCCCGATCCGGAGCTTCGGCTTAAGCGCCGTGATCGTCTGTTCCAGGAGCGTGGTCTTTCCCGCGCCGGGTGCTCCCATGAGATTGGCGACGAAGACACCGGCTTCCTTGAAGATCTTCCGGTTCTGTTCCGCGATACGGTCATTCGCATCGAGAATGCGGGAAACCACATTGACTTTCACGATAGCTCCTGGATACAGCAGCAATACGGTGGGGTGTTCTCCTGACTCCTGACTCCTGACTCCTCAGACCTTACGGATCTTAATGCATCTCCATCTCGCTGATTTCCATTTCACGCCCCCGGGTCACTTCGAAAGCATCGGACCCGCAATGCGGACAGGCGAAAATATACTGCGCATCCGTCACATCGAACTCCCGATTGCAGGCATTGCACCGGCCGCCCACCGGGACGATCTCGATCGTCATCTTTGCCGTCTTGGCTGCCGTGGGCTCCTTGAGGGCATCGAAGGCGAACTGCAGGGACTCGGGCATGACGCCCGTTGCCTTGCCCAGCCGGACGGTCAGGGAATCCACGACCGTGCAATTCTTCTCCGCGCACTGTTCTTCCACGATCTCGAGGATGCTGTGGGCGATCGACGATTCATGCATGATCTCACCTGTCCGGAAGGCCTCGGCCCTGACCGTCTGGATGGCGAAGCCCGCATGCACCAGAACGTAATCGCCGATGGCCGGCCTTTCCGGGAGGAGCATGACGCTCACTTCCTTCCGCGCGCCGTACACATCGATCGTTGCCAGGTCGTTTTCCAGGGAAATTATTTTTGAGGGGACTGCAAGGCACATGGTATCTTCCACTCGCGGAGCTTCTCGGCGATGCGCTCGATCAGCTGTTCCTGTTTATCGCATATCTCCGGGGTCATGTCAAGGCCGAGCTCCAGGCTCTTGGGCTGGATCCCGATGAGGCAGAGCTCCTTCGGGAAATTCCCCGACAGCTTGACGATCGACAGGACGTCGAGGAGTCCCAGGTGATGCATCGAGGCCTTCTCCGTGATCCGCGCGGGAATGCCCTCGTTCTCCAGCACATCGATGTACCCCGGTTCCCGGTCGAAATTCACCGCATCGACCATGAGCACCTTCTCCCTTCCCTCGATGAAAGGGATGAGGTCCAGGCCTGCGGATCCGCCGTCCACGACTTCCACGAAGGGCGGGAGCGCGAAGCGCTTCTGGAAGGCGTTCACGGTGTGCACGCCGATTCCTTCGTCGGTCAGCAGGATGTTCCCCAGGCCCAGAACCGTCACGGTCGGTTCCTCGATCATCGTTCCTCCTTCAAAAAGAAAGCCCTCCACCCCCTGCAAGGGGATCGAGGGCTTGTATGCATTTCCGTTCTTCGACAAGTTCCTAGAGCGCCTTCACCGTTACGATGCCGGAGCCCTTCGCGTCGACCATGTGGATGGCGCAGGCAAGGCAGGGATCGAAAGAATGCACCGTCCGAAGGACTTCCAGCGGCTTTTCCGGATTGGCCAGTGGCGTACCGATGAGCGACGCTTCGTAAGGGCCTCGCTGATCGCTGCCGTTTCGGGGCGATGCGTTCCAGGTGGACGGCACCACGCACTGATAATTCTTGATCTTGCCGCCGTCGATGACGGACCAGTGGGACAGGATGCCGCGCGGCGCCTCGTGGAAACCTACGCCCTTTATCTCGCCGCTCGGGAACTTGGGAGCGTTGAAGGTCTTTACGTCTCCCTTGGCGATATTGCCGACCAGGGCGTTCCACTGGTTCAGACACTCCTCGTACAGGACGGCGCAGCGGATGGCGCGGGCGCCGATCCGGCCGATCGTGGAATGCAAGGCCGCCGGGCCCACGTTGGTCTTTGCCAGCGCGCTGATCCGGTTCAGCATCTCGCCGGCATACTTCTTCGTCGGCGCATGGCCCGCAGCATACATGCAGAGCACGTTCGCCAGCGGGCCGACCTGGGCGGGCTTGCCGTTGAAGGTCGGCGCTTTGACCCAGGAATACTTTCCGTCGTACTGCATGCCCGTGTGGTTCGGGTCCGTGGACTCGTCCCAGGGGTGCTTGTTCCAGTCGCCCTTGTACCAGGAATGCTTGATGCTTTCCTTCACGCCGTTCTTGAAGAAATCGTCGTTGAAGCTCTTGATGGGCTTGAAGGTGCCGAGATCGGCGTTCTCGATATACCCGCCGGGCAGCGCGAAGGTCGTGCCCTTGGTGTCCATGGGCATATCGGGCGCAGACAGGTAATTGGTGACGCCCGCTCCGTGCTTGGTCCAGTCCGCATAGAAGGCGGCGACGGCCGCCACATCCACGAGCATGGCGTTCTTCACGAAGCTGCCGACCTCGTCGATGAGCGTCTTGATGTAGTAGAGCCGCTCCATGTTGAGGGCCGACTGGTTATCTGGGTTGATCGGGTTCGCCACGCCGCCGACGGCAAGGTTCTGGATGTTCGGGGTCTTGGAACCCAGGATCGACACCACCATGTTGATCCTGCGCTGGTAATGCAGCGCCTGGAGGTAGTGGGAAGCCGCAATGAGGTTCACCTCCGGCGGCAGCTTCATGGCCGGGTGGCCCCAGTAGCCGTTGGCATAGATGCCCAGCTGGCCGCTGTTCACGAAGGTCTTGAGCTTCTCCTGGACCTCGCGGAAATGCTTCACGCTGTTCTGGTCCCAGTCCGACAGGCTCTCGGCGAGCTGCGAGGCCTTCTTGGGGTCCGCTTTCGTGACCGCGGAGACGATGTCCACCCAGTCGAGCGCCGCCAAGTGGTAGAAATGCACGATATGATCATGCACGCCGTGCGCCGCCATGATCAGGTTCCGGATGAACTGCGCATTCAGGGGAATCTCGAGCTGCAGGGCGTTCTCAACCGACCTCACCGAGGCCAGTGCGTGTACGGACGTTCAAACGCCGCAGATGCGTTGGGTGAAGAGCCATACCTCCCGCGCATCCCTCCCCTTCACGATGTTTTCGATCCCGCGCCACATCTGGCCCGACGACCAGGCGTTCGCAACCTTCCCGCCCTCCACTTCGCACTCGATTCGCAGGTGCCCCTCGATTCGGGTGATCGGATCAATAACGATTCTCGCCATTGTGTTCTCCTTCCGAAATTTTTTATGCGTGCTCGGCTGCGGGCAGCACGGGGAATTTCTTGACGATATACAGATAGGCCATGAGCTCGAAGGAGATCATGCCCAGGGTGATCACGGTCTCGGCAAAAGACGGGAAGTAACTCCAGTTGTCGCCGGGATTGAAGCTGATCATGAACGCGTCGAACCTGTAGACCGTTCCCGCCAGGAGCATGAAGAAGGCGCCCAGGAACAGCTTCCGCGACGAGGAACGGCTTTCCCGGGGAAGCAGGAAGACGATTGCCGTAACATAGAGCCCGTTCTCGATCCAGAACATCAGGCTGTAGAGATTGAACTTGAAGGCGGCGCCGATGACGCCGCGCAGGAACACGTCGAGGACCCTGAGGACGAGATAGAGCCCGATGAGCCACGGCATGATGCCGGAGAGGTTCGAGAGGAGCGGGGTCTCCAGGGGCCGTTTGAACCCCGTGGATGCGTAGATCGATTCGAAGATCACAATCGCATATCCCATGGTGATCGCGGAAATCAGGAACAGGAGCGGCAGGAACGGCGTCTGCCACAGGGGCGTCAGTTTCCATCCCGCGATGACCATCAGCGTGCCGAGCGACGACTGGTGCATCGTCGGCAGCAGCACGCCGATGGCGATAAAGACAAAGAGCCACTTGTTCAGGGTCTTGCGCAGCCCCTCGACGTTCCAGTTCCGGACGAAGGACGGCAGGTGTTCCTTGTACTTGCTGATCCCCTCCAGGAATGCGGGGGCGAACTCGATCCAGAGGATGAAAATGTACGTGGAGACGCAGAAGGCAACTTCGAACATGATCGAGTTGGGGTTCGCATACCAGGGCGTGAACAGGTTGGGCGCGTTCCAGTACCGGCCGATGTCGACCATGATCGACGCGCCCGCCAGCGTGTACCCGAACATGCTGGCAAGGAGCGCCGGCCGCACCAGGGCATGGTACTGCCCCTTGTTCATGACATAGACCAGGAGCGCCATGGCATAGCCGCCGCAGGCGATGGCAGTTCCCGCAACGACATCATAGGCGATCCAGAGCCCCCAGGGATAGCCGTCGCTCAGGTTCGATACGGCGCCGATGCCGGCGATATAGCGGTAGAGGATCAGGAGCAGGGAAAACCCGAAGAGCCCCGCAAAGAACAGAAACGGCTTGGTCAGGATCTCGCCACCCAGCGGTTTGCTTTCTTCTGACATGGTCATCTCCCGAATGGTTATTTATGGTCTTTCGTGCTTTTGTGCACAACGTAGAGCAGGCCGCCCAGAAGCGCGATCGGTGCGATCATGCCCTTGTAGATCGTGTGCTGGATCGTCTCCGACCGCTGCGCATCCGGCCGCTCGTCAAGCTTCGGCAGACCGAGCTTTTCGAAGGGAACGCCTGCAAGGATCAGGTTCTGGGTCCCGCCGCCGTCCTTCTCGCCGTAGATCTTCTGGATGTAGGGCGTCACTTCCCGCTCCGTGGTAACGGGGCCGCCGAGCCGCTCCACGGGATAGACTTGCCAGGTCCCCGGTTTATAGGCCAGGCGCTTCTTTGCTTCCGCCAGAAGATCCTCGACCCTCCCGTAGACCGTTGCTCCTGTGGGGCAATACTGTGCGCATGCGGCAAAGTCGCCCTTCGGAATGCGGTGATCGCAGAGCTGGCACTTCCGGATCTGGGGGAAGGTCTTGTCGAATTCGAATTTCGGGATGTTGAAGGGACAGGCAAGCTGGCAATACCGGCAGCCGATGCAGGCGCTCTTGTTGTAGGTCACGATGCCGGTCTTCGGGTCCTTCTGCAGGGCGGACACGGGGCAAGCGGATACGCACGACGGATCCACGCAGTGCATGCACTGCCGCTTGATATAGGCATGCCCGTCCTTTTCCCGGTCCTTGACCGCTCCCGTGCCGTCCTTATAGAGTTTGATGATGTTGTAAGTCCGGGAATCCGTGTCCAGAGGGTTGTCCCACAGCGGGTCCTGCGGCGTTGACGAGCTCTGCGGCAGATCGTTGTTCTGCTTGCAGGCAGACACGCAGGCCTTGCAGCCCGTACATACCGTGGAATCGTAGAGGAAACCGACGGCATCCTTGATCCGCCCCTTGGCTTCACGGGCGAGCGCCGGATGGGCATTGGACGCAACGGTAAGGCCGCCGGCTGCTGCAACTTTCAGGAAATCCCTTCTTTTTATTTCCATAGGTCAGTCTCCCGTGGCCTTATTTTTTCTTGTCGTCGTCACCCAGCTTGCCCGCGATCTTGTTCACTGCGGCGAAGGCAGCACCTGCCGCTGCTGCGGCTACCGCCACACCGGTAATAGTTGCGCCTTTGCCTTGCGCCTCGGCGGTATGGGGATAGGTGTCCGGCGGCGTGACCAGATGGAGGCTGGCCTTGCTGAAGAGCGGCTTGTGGAAACCGACCTCCTGCTCTGAGCAGCCGAAGCAGGGATGGCCGCACCCGACCGGCCAAGTCCCAGCACCGGTGTCTCCGAAGAGCAGCGCAGGACAGTTATTGAATGTCTCGGGCCCTTTGCAGCCGAGTTTGTAGAGGCAGTATCCCTTGCGGTGATTGTCGTCGCCGAACTCCGTGGCAAAGCGGCCGGCGTCGAAATGGGGCCTGCGCTCGCAATTTTCGTGGATCAGCCTGCCGTAGGCGAACACCGGCCTTGCCTTGTCGTCGAGCTCGGGCAGTTTCTTGAAGGTGACAAAATAGAGCACCGTGGAAAGGAAATTATAGGGATTCGGTGGACAGCCCGGAATATTGACCACCGGGGTTTTGATGCCGGCATCGGCAAGCACCTTGTGCACCGGCGTTGCACCCGTCGGATTCGGATCCGCCGACGGAACGCCGCCCCAGGATGAACAGGAACCGATTGCGATGACAGCCAAGGCGTCCTTTGCCGTTTCCTTGAGGATGTCCAGGACCGTCTTGCCGGCAATCATGCAGTAGATGCCGTTGTCCTTGACCGGAATGGCGCCGTCGACAACGAGAATGAATTTGCCTTTGTTCTCCTTGATCGATGCAGCGCGTGCTTCTTCCGCCTGTTTTCCAGAAGGCGTACTGAGGGTTTCATGGTAATCGAGGGAAATGAGGTCGAGGATGAGGTGTTCCAGAGTCGGGTGAGTGGCCCGGAGCAGAGATTCGGTGCAGCCTGTGCATTCCTGCGCAGAAAGCCAGATGACCGGGGGCCGTTTGGGATTCACGACGGCTTCAGCCATTTGTGCTCCGGCTCCGAGGGGCAATCCCATACTGGACGCCATGATGGTGCAGTACTTCAGGAAATCCCTTCGAGACACGCCACCCACCAGTGTGCTGAATGCCTTGAAATCCTTGTTCTTCATACAACCCCCTCTATTGGAAGAAGTTTCAGCAGGAGCACCGAAGCCACGAGTATTTATTAGTAAATGTTATTTAATCATAAGCATATTTCATGCCACTTATAATTATTGGATTTTATTGATCAAACGAGTAAATAAATTGATCAAACTGACATATATTGTCGTTCAAATGCTACCATTGGTAGCATTTATGGCCAAGTCATAATAATTTGTTGCATCACTTTGATACTACTTAAAGGTTTTTAAAACGAACTCTGCGATTTCCTTTGCTTCCTTATCGGGAAGGGTTTTTGTATCGAATTTTGTCATACCCGGTCCGGGATTCCGCATCTTGTTCATGATATCCGCCGCTGTCTTTACATTATTCGCATCGCGATCTTTCTTATGGAGAGTCTTGGCCGGATTGACGATATTTCCCCCGTCGGGATGGCATACAGCGCAGAACTGCTTGAACATGGCCTCTCCCGATTTTTCCTCTCCAAATGCGGGCAGGGCTCCAAGAACCAGCGGAGAACTCAGCAACAAAACGACACCAAGGCGAGCGATCTTCACGATATCCTCCTTATGCTTATTTCGAGATGATGTTCGAACGATCGGCGCGCGATCTGTTCGTATTTTCCGGGGAAAACGTTAGCCGCTCCGGCTGCAGGGCGGGCTCATTCCAGGCGACAATGGTTATTCCTGGCCGGGAAGAGCGTTTCAGAAAAGTCAAAGAAAGTATAGCACAAAAATGAGAGAACAGAGGCAGGCTAATTCCTTTGGTCTTGAGAAGCCCTCGATGCGTGACGTATCACGAGGTATCCGGAGCAGAGAATCAGCATGCCGCCGGCAAGGGTGAGAGCTGCCGGCTGCTCCGACAGCACGAGAAAGGCAAGCGGAACCGCCGCGAGCGGTTCGATATAACCGAGGATCGCGGCATGCTGGGCGATCACATGCCGGAGGGCGCGGAAATAGAGGAGCGGCGCGGCCGTCGAGTGAAGCACGCCGGTGACTGCCAGCAGGCCGGCTTTGCGGGCCGTCAATTCGTAGGACAGCGTAAGGGCGGGGACCGCCGTAACGCAGGTGGTGATCCACAAAAGAATAATGATCGCCTTATGATGCATCCTCATCTGGCTCAGCTTCCGCGAGATAATGATGAGAAATGCATAGGCAACGCCGGACAAGGTTCCCGCAGCGATACCCGGCCCCTGGCCGCCGGTAAGGTCAAGGCCCCCTCCCGCAACGACGATCAACACCATGCCGGCTGCCGCAAGGGGAAGCGATACCATCGTTTCACGCTGCAGGCGTTCTCCGATCAGGAACGGCGCCAGGAGCGCCACGAAAACCGGCGCGGTATAGTGCGTGAAGACCGCATTGGACACTGTCGCATGCCCCAGGGAATAGAAATAGGACAGATTGTTGATGATCGACGAAAGCGCCAGTGCGGCGAACCAGGGCCATGCCGCGAGCACGCCGTTCAGATGCAGTTCTCCCCGCAGGGACAGTGCCAGCGGCACGGTGACGCTCGCCACGAGCGACGTGTAGAATAGGACGACGACGGGCGGAAGATCGATCCACCGGATCAGGATTCCCCAACTGCTCCAGATGATCATGGACAGCACGATGGCGAAATAGTGGCGCATAGCGAACAAAAAAGGAGCCGGGAGTCAGGAGTCGGAAATCAGAAGAATGTGATCTTCCGAGTTCAGCGCTCCTCCTCCTGACTCCTGAATTTTAGCCCCGTGTCCTGCGTTGCTCTACATTCCCGGCAAGACAAACGGGGATGGAAATGCTCCATCCCCGTCTGTACGCGATAGCAATTCCGCCTAATAGCGGTAATGCGCCGACTTGTACGGACCTTTCTTGGGTACGCCGATGTAAGCGGCCTGCTGATCGGTCAGGGTGGTCAGCTGCGCATTCAGCTTCTTCAGCTGCAGTCGTGCGACCTTTTCATCCAGGTGCTTCGGCAGCGTGTACACGCCCACCGGATACTCCTTGGTGCGCGTAAACAGTTCGATCTGCGCGATCGTCTGGTTCGCGAAGGAGGAGGACATTACGTAGGACGGGTGGCCGGTGGCGCAGCCCAGGTTCACGAGGCGGCCCTTGGCCAAGAGGATAATGCGCTTCTTGTTGGGAAGAATGATGTGATCGACCTGCGGTTTGATCTCTTCCCACTTGTATTTTTCCAGCGAGGCGACGTTAATCTCCGAATCGAAGTGGCCGATGTTGCAGACGATCGCCTCGTCCTTCATCTTCACGAGATGCTGGTGGTCGATGACATGGTAATTCCCCGTGGCGGTGACGAAGATGTCGGCTTTATCGCAGGCATAGTCCATGGTCACCACGCGGTAGCCTTCCATCGCGGCCTGGAGCGCGCAGATCGGGTCGATCTCGGTGATCCAGACCTGGGCGGACAGGGCGCGCAGCGCCTGGGCCGAGCCCTTGCCCACGTCGCCGTAGCCGCAGACCACGGCGATCTTGCCCGCGACCATGACGTCGGTGGCGCGCTTGATGCCGTCCACCAGCGATTCGCGGCAGCCGTAGAGGTTGTCGAATTTCGATTTCGTGACCGAGTCGTTGACGTTGATCGCGGGGAACTTGAGCTCGCCCTTCTCGTGCATCTGGTAGAGCCGATGCACGCCCGTGGTGGTCTCCTCGGTCACGCCCTTGATCTTCGCCAGCCGCGTCGAGTACCACTTGGGGTCCTTCTTGAGCTTGGCTTTGATCGAGGCGAACAGCACCGTCGCTTCCTCGCTGTCCGGCTTAGCCAGCACCTTGATGTCCTTCTCTGCACGTGCGCCGAGGTGCAGCAGCAGTGTTGCGTCGCCGCCGTCGTCGAGGATCATGTTCGAGTAGCCGCCGTCGGGCCACTCGAAGATGCGGTGCGTATAATCCCAGTATTCCTTGAGCGATTCTCCCTTCACAGCGAAGACCGGCGTGCCGCCCGCGGCAATGGCTGCGGCAGCGTGGTCCTGGGTGGAGAAGATGTTGCACGAAGCCCAGCGGACCTCGGCGCCCAGCGCCTCCAGCGTCTCGATCAGCACGGCGGTCTGGATCGTCATGTGCAGCGAGCCGGTAATGCGCGCGCCCTTCAGCGGCCGGCGCTTTGCATACTCTTCACGGATCGCCATGAGACCGGGCATCTCGGTCTCGGCGATCTTGATCTCCTTGCGGCCCCACTCTGCCAGTTTGATGTCAGCTACAACGTAGTCTTTCTTAGCCATTGATGTTCCTCCCATTCAGGATAATAATGAATGGGCGCCGTTGTTGCCTGGCCACCCGATCGAGCCTGACAGACTCACCTTGCGGTGACTGCTGCAGCGCCCCTCGACGGGATGGTTTTGTTGTTATGGATTCTCTCTGCTTCCGTGCCTTCTGAAGCCGTCCTCAGCGGTTGCGCTTTGAGGTCGGGCTCTTCAGCCTCACAGAATGTTGAGGGCAGCCGCAATGGGCTGCCCCGAAAGTCAAAACCAAAAATGTGATTAACCACAGAGTCACAGAGAACACGGAGGAAACCAATCCATTTCACCAGTATTTTTTTCTCCGTGCCTCAGTGCCTCCGTGGTAGATTTTGACGTTACTACTTCTTCAGCCCCGCGGCCTTCCTGAGCTTCGCGGCCTTGTCCGTCTTTTCCCAGGTGAACTCCGGCTCGTTCCGGCCGAAGTGGCCGTAGGCCGCCGTCTTCCGGTAGATCGGCCGACGCAGGTTCAGGGTCTTGATGATGCCCTTCGGCGTCATGTCGAAGTTCTTCCTGATGAGATCGACGAGCTTGTCATGGCTGATCTTGCCGGTGCCGAAATCATCGACATGGATGGACACCGGCTCGGGAACGCCGATGGCGTAAGCCAGCTGCACCTCGCACTCCGACGCGATGCCGGCCGCCACAATGTTCTTGGCGATGTAGCGCACCATGTAGGCCGCGGAGCGGTCCACCTTCGACGGGTCCTTGCCCGAGAACGCGCCGCCGCCGTGGCTGCCCACGCCGCCGTAAGTGTCCACGATGATCTTGCGGCCCGTGACGCCGGTATCGCCCATGGGGCCGCCGACCACGAACTTGCCAGTCGGGTTGATATGGTAGATGATCTTGTTGTCCACCAGTTTCTTCGGAAGCACCGGTTTGATCACCTTCTCGATGATGTCCTTCCGGATCTTGGCCTGGGCGATATCGGGAGCGTGCTGGCTCGAGACGACGACCGTATGGATCCTGCACGGCTTGCCGTTCTTGTACTCGATGGTGACCTGGGACTTGCCATCCGGCCGGAGATACGGCAAAATCCCCTTCTTCCGCACTTCCGACAGCTTCTTGGTGATCTTATGGGCGAGGCTGATCGTGAGCGGCATGAGTTCCGGGGTCTCGTCGCAGGCATAGCCGAACATAAGGCCCTGGTCGCCGGCGCCGCCCGTGTCGACGCCCATGGAAATGTCGGGAGACTGCGCATGCACCGACTCCATGATGCCGCAGGTCTCGGCGTCGAACCCGTACTTTGCCCGTGTGTAACCGATCTCGGTGATCGTCTTGCGGACCAAATCCTGGATGTTGACCTTGCCCTTCGAGGTGATCTCGCCGGCAACCACGACGAGGCCCGTGGTCAAGAGAGTCTCGCAGGCCACGCGGCTCGTGGGATCCTGTGCGAGGAATGCGTCCAGCACGGCATCGGAGATCTGGTCGGCGATCTTGTCGGGATGACCCTCGGTTACCGACTCCGAGGTAAAGAGATAGTTCTTGTGTACACTGCTCATGTGTTCCTCACTGCCTCCTCAATGAAAAAAGTTCAGCATTTATAGCACAGTCAGGCTATTTGTCAAGAATAAAATGTCCTTTAACCCCAAAATATTGCGTGCCGCCCTGACCGTCCCCCAAGGGAATGGTGTCCAGCCCCTTTTCGGCCGGCCACACCAGGGATCACTTTGTTCCGCTGTCCACGATCGAGCTGATCGCCGCCTGGGGATTCATTTTCTTGAGCGCCGGCAGGAAGCTGGCCGCAGCAGCGGGAGGGTTCAGCATACGGATGCTGAAGGAAACGCTGTCTTTGGCAGGCACCACGCCGCTCTGCATGGCTGCAAGCAGTTTCGCCTGCTGCTCATCGATATTGGTCCCCCGTTTCGCCAGAAGCGCATAGTCTGCCGGGGAGTAGAGCTGTATGCCGTTCAGCATCTTGAGCGTGGCCAGCGTTTTCTGATCCGCATCGAGGACATTCACTTCCAGGTACCAGCCGGCCTTGGGTTTGTCCAGGCTGTTCCTGACCGCGCCGGTAACGATAAGGTCGCCGGTCGCGGGATCGATGGTTCCCTGCGCATTTTCGACAGAGAGACCCGCCGGCGTGTACTCCGCAAGAGCCGGCCGGGAGACGGCCGGGGGCTGCATCTGCGCCATTTTGGCGGTCATTGCGCCCTGGCTGTACACGGTGAAGAGGACGATGAGCGTCGAGATGCCCAGCCCCGCCTTCTGCAAATTTGTGAACACGGCATCGGACGATTCCTCGCGCTCGTTGACCATGAAACGCCGGGCGATGACGATCACGATGCTGATCAGGAACGCCAGTATGCCGCTGCTCACCGTTGCCCCGATCACGCCGAACAGGTTCAGCCCGGTTCCCGACACGAGCGACATCACGGCGTTCATCACGCCGCCGAACAGGGCGCCGAAGGCCGTGCCGATCAGGATGTTCACGAGGAAGAAAAGCTTCCGTCCAGCCTTTGCCTGGGCCAGGGCGATGACGATGCCCGTCATGACGCCCATGCCGATGATCCCCGCGCCCGCCAGGACCGTGAGATAGATAAGGGGGAGCGACGCGAAGGCGGGGATTGCCTTGACCATCATGCCGAAACCGAAGGCCAGGAGCGCCACCACGGGCAGGGCGCAGCCGAATCCTGCTGCAGCGCCGGTCATATTTCCCGATGCCAGCGGATGGATCTCTTCCGCGGCCGCGCGTGACGCCCCCCTGGGGCGGGGTTCCGCAGAGAACGATTTCTCGGGCTTTTCGGCCGCAGCGTACGATGCTTCGGGCTCTGCCGTCTTCGGGATCGCCAGGGCCTGGCCAAGGTCGATCTCCGCTGATGCCGCCTCGGAAGCCGCTCCCGCCAGTTCATCTCCGCCAAAGGCAGGAGCGGGTTTCGTGACCGCCTCAGCCGGCTGTGCGGTAGGAGCCGCCGCTTCCTCTACTTCCCCGGCGCCGAACAGTGGTTTGTGCTTCGGCTCGGAAATCAGGTCGGTGGGGAAGGCAAACGCCTCATCCTCCGCTGTCTTGGCCTCTTCCTCCGACAGGCTGAGTTCGGGCGCTCCCTGCTCAGCCGCCGGCTCCTCGGAGGGACCGCCGAAAGCGAAAGCAGGCTCGCCGGTCTCTTCATGGTCCGGCTCCGCCTGCGCAGCGGCGTGGGGCTCGCTGAAATCGAAATCCTCGAGTCCGGCAGGCGGCGCGGCCGGCGGCTGCTCGCCTTCCTCCTGAGCTTGAGGCGGCTGGTACTCCCTCGGCTGGAATTCGTCCAATGACGGGGCGGGAGGCTGGGGAGCGGCAGAGGGTTCCGCAAAGGAAGGCTGTGCCGCGGGCGGAGCAGGCGGAACGGCGAACGCCGGCGGCGCGGGCTGTTCCTCTCTTGCGGGCGGAGCAGGCGGCGTCTCGGGGACCGCAGCGCCGGCCTTCTCGCGCTCGAGGTCTTCTTTCGTGACGGTAATGACCTCGCCGCATTTGGAACATTTGAATCGAATGCCCTTGCCTGCGATCTTTTCATCGGCAACCCGGAAAAGCTTGTTGCAGGCGTGGCAACGGATATCCATGCTTCCCTATCCTCCCGGAAGAAGGAATGGACGGCTCATTCCCGGACCCGGCTCGCGGGGAAATTTCGTCCTGATCCAGTTAAAGAAATCAGGGGCGCTGCAGTGCTATATGGTGAAAAGCAGAATACCGCCCGGTGAGGGTCCAAAGGCGGTTTATTGTAATCGATTTAGACCAAAATTTCCACAGGTCCGGATTATTTTTTTTCTTCGCCGGAGTCGTCGCCCGTGGGCGGCCGTTCGCCGGGGATCCGGTACCGTTCGCCGGCCCATTGCCCGAGATCGATGAGCCTGCAGCGCTCGGAACAGAAGGGCCTGAAAGGATTGTCCTTCCAGGCCCTTTCTTTCTTGCAGATCGGACAGCGCAGCATTCCTTCGCTTGTCATATATTCCTCCCGGTCGTCAACGCTCCCCTTCCCGACTCAGCGTGTAGACCATCGGCACTTCCACCCAGCCGTCCACGACGGGGACCGGTCCTGCCTGACGCACCGTGCGCACCGATGCCTCGTCCAGGATCGTTGCGCCGGAACTCTGCACGATGGCCACGGGCCCGACCTGGCCGGAAGGCAGCACGCGGAAGCGCAGGCGCACGACGCCCTCGATACCGCGTTCGCGGGCCAGACGCGGATAGGACTTGACCCGTTCGATCGCCCGCTGCAGCTGTCGCCATTGCTCGGACGAATAGCCCCCGCCGGAATCGCCGTTCCCCGTTGCTGCCGCTCCCGTCGTCTCTTTGCCGCCCCCGGTCTTCCCCGGGCCCGCGGCAGCGGCTCCGCCAGGTAGGGATGCGGCGGATTCCGCGAAGCCCTCCGCGTTTTCCTCGACGGGAATCTTCCTGGCGGCAACCGGCTCCGTTCGCGGCTCTTCGATCACCGGAGCGGGAGGGATTGCCCGCTCGTTCCGCGGCGCTGCGGGCGCACTGCGCGCGCCTGACCCGCCTCCTCCCTCTCCCCGGACGAGGGAGACCGTCAGGGAGCGCGTGGTTCCCCCGGTCAGGCCGCTGAAGCGGGCAAAGGCAAGAGCGCTTCCGAGGAAGGCGATATGGATGGCGATCGACAGCGCGATCGGCCCGCGGAATGAATGGGAACGGATCATGGTTCCCCGCTTCCTTTTAGAACGGAATCATCACGCCGCCGCGGATCTCCCGCGGCGGAGCGGGATAGGTCCCGCCGAACCGGACCAGGTCATAGGTCCGGTCGAAGAGGTTCATCATGGCGAAATAGATCTCGCCTCCCTGGCCCGGTTTGCCGAACCGCGAGGAAAGCTTGGCATCGTAGACCGAGTATTTCCATGCGTAATCCCCGGGCTTCACGTAATTATCCACCATCCGCCCTTCCAGGGAAAGGGTGGTCTTGTTGTCGAGGCCTATCTGGAGGCGTCCTTTCACCTGGTTCCGCGGAATGGTGTAGTATATCTTCTGCCCCGTCACCTCGTCAACGGGGTCCATGTAAGTATAGTTCACGAAGAGGCCGAGGGAATCGAACATGCGCAGGCCCGCTTCCGCCTCCAGCCCCTTGATGTTCGCCTTGCCGATGTTCACCGGCATGTACTGGAAAGGCGCGTATTCCTGCCAGTCGATCAGGTTTTCCACCTTACGCTCGAATCCCGTGACCTTGACGCTGCTGCCGCCGCCGAAATCCTGCTCGATCCCCGCTTCCGTCTCCCGCGCGACCTCGGGTTTCAAATTCGGATTGCCCGTGTTCCCGTAGGGATCGGACCAGTAGAGGTCGTTGAACGTGGGGCCGCGGAAGCTCTCGCCGTAGGACGCCCGGATGATGGTCCCCTTGCCGATCAGGTACCGTCCGCTCACCCGGGGGCTCGTCCGGTCGCCGTAGACCGAGTGGCTGTCGTATCGCGCGCCCGCCACGACGATGAGCGATTCGAAGACCGTGATCTCGTCCTGCGCGAAGGCCGACTGGATCGTGGTGGAATGCTCGCCCGAGTCGGTGCTGTTCAGCGAGTCGTTTCGCTGTTCATAGCCGACCGTTGCCAGGTTCCAGGAGTTGACGAGCCAGGTTGCCTGCGCTTCGCCCCGGTCCGTTGTGCTCCTGTGCTTCGTGTCGATCATGAAGGCCGGGTCCGCATAGCGCAGCTCGTCGGTGGTCTGGGACGCCGAAGCCTTGACATCCCAGTCCGCAGACAGCTTCTGGCGGTAATTGGCGCCCAGGACCAGCTCCCGTTCGAACTGGCGAGCTGCGGGAGAGGGGAATTCGAGGCTGCCCGGCACACCGTTGTCCTTGCTTATATAATTTGCCGTTACGTCGACGGACGCGTCCTTCGAGAAGGCGTAGCCCGCCCGGCCGTTCGTGATCCACTGTTCCAGGTCGCTGTTCTGGCGATACCCGTCCGATGTCTCGCGTGTGCCGGTGACGCTGTAGCTCGTATCGCCCTGGCGTCCCGCAGCAGCGGCCTGGATCGTGTCGTACCCGTGGCTGCCGATGGAGCCGCCGAGCCGCGACGAGGAGTATTGCGGCTGTTTGGTGATGATATTGATCACGCCGCCCATGGCGTCGGCGCCGTAAAGGGCAGACGAGGGACCCCGGACGATCTCGATCCGGTCGATGTCCGCGAGCGTGACGGGCAGCGCGGAGAGGTCCACACCGCCGTCGCGCGGGGAATTCATCCGCACGCCGTCCACCATGACCAACACCTGGGAATAACGCGCTCCCCGGATGCTCGCCGTGGCCATGGCGCCGGCGGGTCCGAAGTCCGTGACCGTCATGCCCACTGCCTGCTCCAGCGCCTGCGCAACCGTCGTGGCGCTGCTCTTCCTGATCGATTCGCCGGTCAGCACGGTAACCGACTGCGTCACATCGCGCGATTCCCGTTCCGTCTTCGTGGCCGTTACGACCACGTCGCCCAGCTGATGGTTCTGCTCTTCCGCTCCTGCCTGCGACAGGAACGCGCTGCAAAGCACTATGACTGCACCAACCAACACCTTCTTCATTATCGTATCTCCTTCGTTCGAGGTTTGGGGAATGAGAGGTCTCCTGGCTGAGGACATCCTACTTGCCGGCCTTCCCGTCCTGTTCGGACAGTGGCACTATGACTAGCGACGAGAGACAAGAAACGAGTGACAAGTATCATCGCCAATCACCGGCTTTCGTTTCCATCACAGTTGCGCGACAGCAGGGGAATCGCACCCCTTTCCGCTTCTGCATTCCCGGTAACATCAGTTCTTAGTTCACCGTTCAGAGTTCAAAGTTCATGCTGCGCATGTTCCATTCGCACAGGCCGCCCTGTGCTTGGCAAACCGGGCACCTCCTTTCCTGGCAGTTTGCTGAAAACGTCTGGAATTGTCATTGCGAGGAGCGATTTTGCAAGCCTGCCCCCGCACGAATAAAACGGGGGAAGCAATCTCGTAGTGCCTTGAAAATCCTAACTACAAGTTTGCTTCGCGTTTCGCAATGACCGCATTCCTTCTCTTCAATCTTCGTTTTATTCTTCGTGACCTTCGTGCGCTTCGTGGTGGAAGCATGTCTGCATCGTCTGCTTCCATTCCTTCCAGGTTTGAGCATCACTGCACGAGTTTCTCGATGAGCTGCATATCCAGGTTCTTCGCCAGCACCTCGGCCCACCTGTCCAGAGCCCGGTCCCGGGCAGCGGCGAAATCCGTGACACCCGATATCTCCGCGAGCCCCCGTGTCGTTCGAAGCCTGTTGATGATCCCCCGCCGGAACCGGTCATTGTCGAAGATCCCATGGATATAGGTACCCCAGACATTGCCCCTTGCCGAACCATCCTGAATCAGTTCGGAGTCGAGAGTTCGGAGTTCGGAGCAGGGGCCAAGTCGCCGTACCTGGAAGAGCCCTGCATCGCCTTCCGTCCTTCCCATATGAATTTCATAGCCTTTGAGCTGTGTTTCGCCATCACTCCAAACTCCGAACACCGAACTCCGAACTGGTTCCGCCTCTATTTGACAGGTGATCTTCGTCCTTTCCAAAACCGTCTCCACATCGAGCAGGCCCATGCCCGGAACCTCGCGATGAGAGCTCTCGATGCCATGGTGATCGACGATCTTCTTCCCGAGCATCTGATACCCGCCGCAGATGCCCGCGACGGGGATCCCCTTTGCCGCCGCCCGCTTGATGCTCTCCTCGATGCCGGTCTCGCGCAGGAACAGCAGGTCCTGGACCGTGTTCTTTGACCCGGGAATGACGACCATGTCCGCGTGCTCGATGTCCGCCTCGCGCAGGGAATAGACGAGTTCCACGTCCTGTTCGTAGAGAAAAGGATCGAAATCGGTGAAGTTCGAAATGTATCGAAGGCGCACCACCACGATCTTGATCTTCGGCCCCCTGGCAGCCCCCTTCTCCGACCACCAGAGGCGCTCAAGCGGGATCCCGTCCTCTTCGTGCAGGCCCAGATCGCCGAGATAGGGAATCACGCCCAGGACCGGCCGTTTCGTCCGCTCTTCGATCATGGCGAGCCCCGGCCGCAGGATCTCCAGGTCGCCGCGGAACTTGTTGATCACGAAGGCCTTGATATAGTCGGCATCGCCGTCCAGGAGCGCGATGGTCCCGCAGAGCGACGCGAACACGCCGCCCTTGTCGATGTCGCCCACGAGGATGACCGGTGCCTGCGCATGCCGCGCCACGCTCATGTTCACCACTTCAGCGTCGGCAAGGTTGATCTCCGCCGGACTGCCCGCTCCTTCGATGATGATCAGATCGTGCCTTCGGCAGAGCCGCGCATAGGCATCGGTCACCGTCTTCCAGGTGTGCTCCTTGTACGCGTAGTATTCGTCTGCCCGCATGTTCCGGTGGACCTTCCCGTCCAGGATCACCTGGCAGCCCGCCTCGCCCGTAGCCTTGAGCAGCACCGGGTTCATGTCCACCGACGGCACGATGCGGGCCGCTTCCGCCTGGTATGCCTGCGCTCTGCCGATCTCGCCGCCTTCCTTCGTGATGAAGGAATTCAAGGCCATGTTCTGGGCCTTGAAGGGAGCCACGTTCACGCCCTTGTCGCGGAATATCCTGCAGAGCCCGGCGACGATGATGCTCTTGCCCACGCCCGAGCCCGTGCCCTGTATCATGAGCGCTCTGTTCATATCGTATCCCCGGAGGCCGCTACCGGCAGTTCCTGCATCAGGATCTTGTTCTCTTTCCGCGTGCGCACGGCGATCCTCAGCCACGATCCGTCGAGGCCCCTGAAGTTCGAGCAGTCGCGCACCAGGATGCCTTTCCGTTCCAATCCGGCAGCCACCTTGCGTGCATTCTTCATCCGGAGGAGATAATAGTTCGCTTGCGACGGGATGAACTGGATGCCTGCCGATTCGAGGCTTCTTTCGATGAACGTTTTCTCCCGCGCAACGACCCGTTGCGCCTTCTCTTCGTACGAACGATCTTTCAGCGAAGCGATCCCCGCCTTCTGCGCAAGGCTGTTCACGGTCCAGGGTTCCTTGTTCTGCCGGACCTTTTCCGCCAGGTCAGGAGAAAGAACGGCGTACCCGGCCCTGATCCCTGCCAGCGCGTAGAACTTGGTGAGGGACCTGAGCACGATCAGCCAGGGGTTCTTCCTAACCTCGTTGGCAACGGAATGCCCCGGACAAAAATCGATGAATGCCTCGTCTACCACGAGATAGCACCTGATCTTCCTCGCCGCTTCAGCGATCTCCAGGACCTTCTTCCTGCTGAGCAGCTGTCCCGTGGGGTTATTGGGATTGCAGAGAAAGGCCATGCTGCATGCATCGCTCTTTCCTCCGCCCTTTCCCTGCAATGCCCGGATCATATCGCCGGCCGAGACCCGGAAATCGTCCTCACGCATGAGCGGATGATGCACGAGACGGGAACCGCCGAGCCTGCAGGCGCGCTCGTATTCCGAGAACGTCGGGCTGGTCAGGAGCACCCGCTTCGGCCGCAAGGCCCGGGGGATCAGGTAGATCAGCTCCGTGCTTCCGTTGCCGCAGATAACCGAGCCCTTTTCCAGGCGGTACCGCTTCTCGACGGCAGCGCACAGCTCCTCCGCATGCGGTTGCGGATAATGAGGAAGGTCCTTCTCATGCTGATGCAGTATCTGTCTGACCGTTCCTGGCACGCCTGCAGGGCTGATCGATGCGCTGAAGTCGATGATCCGTTCCTCGGGGATCCCCGTTCTCCGCGATGCAGCGCGCCTGTCCCCGCCGTGGGCCGATCCGGTCATCACGGCCTCATCCCCCTGGTCACGATCCAGAACGTGATGACCATGGCCGAGAACGCAGCGATCGCCATGAGGGACAGCGCCCGCGATGCCGCGATCCGGTAATCGCCGTCGATGCCGCCGCCGATGAAAGGTTTCTCAACCGGTTTGCCTCCGTAGAGCGACATGCCGCCGAGCCTTACCCCTACCGCGCCTGCCATGGCTGCTTCGGGAATGCCGCTGTTCGGGCTCGTGTGATTCCTGCCGTCCCTGGCCATGATCCGAAAAGCCTGTCTCGCTCGGGACCAGGGCCGGGAGATGCCCCGGACAAGGGAGAAGAGGAACACGGCGAGAACGATCAGCAGCCCGCTGATCCTGGCGGGGATGTAGTTCGCCAGATCATCGAGCTTCGCCGCAGCCCAGCCGAAGCGGATATAGGTTTCGTTCTTGTAGCCCACCATGGAATCGAGCGTGTTCACCGCCTTGTAGGCGATGGCGAGCGGCAAACCTCCGAGCACGAGGTAGAACAGGGGGGCGATGAATCCATCCGAGAGGTTCTCGGCAACCGTCTCGATCGTTGCCCGGAGCACGCCATCCTCGGAAAGACCCGCCGTGTCCCGTCCCACGACCAGGGAGAGATTCTTCCGTGCCGCTTCGATCCGCCCCTTCCGCACATCGTCGATCACCAGGCGCGCTGCATCGAAGAGCCCGCGCAAAGCGAGGGTCGTCGATACGAGATACACCAGGACGGCTGTTCCCGCGATTGCCATGGCCTTCGTGGTGAAGGAGGTCAGGAACAACTGCGCGCCGAGGGCGATCAGATACGAAGGAGCAACGATGGACACCACGAGCGCGACGCCCGCTGCCCGCTCACGTTCCTTGCCGAAGGCCCTGCGCAGGATGTTCTCCAGAGCGCTGATGCCCCGGCCTATGAACCTCACCGGGTGCGGCAGCCATCTCGGATCGCCGATGGCCAGATCGAGCAGGAAAGCGGATATCAGTATTGCCGGATCGATCATGCTGTTCCCAAGGATGGAGATAACGCTTCAATCCATGAAACCGTGTTTACCACGAAGAACACGAAGTGCACGAAGAGAGGAATAACGTGCATGGGCGTTGCGCGAGGAAAACCGATTCCATGGCCTTTCTTCGTGTCCTTCGGGACCTTCGTGGTGAAAGCTCCTCTAGTTTCCGTTCCCGTTTTCCTTCGCGTTCTTAGCGCCTTCGCGGTGATTATCAGTTTGAAGTGCCTTTTACTCTGAACTTCGAACGCTGAACTCTGAACTCGTATGTTTCTTCACTTCGTACGCCTTCACATCCAGGAACCAGAATCCGTCCCGGGCCACCACCTCCGACCGGGTAATCTCGATCCTGCCCTGAAACAACGGGCCTGCAGTCACGAAGGTATGGAACTCGCCGCTCTCGCCGCAGACATCGAGGTTCCGGGACTTCAGATACTCGATGAAAGCCTTGTCCATCTTTCTGCCGATCCATTCCTTATCGATCAGATTCCGGTCGCCGCTCGCAACGATGGTCTCGAATCCGTAGGAGATAAAATCCTGCATGATCCGTTCGGTGTTCATGCCCCAGAGCGGCTCCTGCGCGTCGATCGCAAGGTCTGCGCAGGTCCGATCCACCCATTCCTTGTGCGGCTCGAGGTAAATGTCGCCGAATACCATGCCGCCCA